>JALZJE010000353.1 GCA_030859955.1 Chloroflexota bacterium
CCTCGAACGACGCCTGGTCGCTCGGAGCGCTCTCCGGATCCAGACCCGCCTCCTCGAAGAGTGCCTTGTTGTAGTACAGGTTCATCGTGTGGGTGTCGATCGGAATTCCGACCCGCTGACCCTTCCACTCACCGGCGTTCCAGATCGCCTCGGGGAACAGATCAGGCCCGTAGCCACCCTGCTCCGCGAATTCGTCGATTGGTACCACGATGCCGTTCTCGACATGGCCCGGCAACGCGTCGTAGCCGGCTGCGATGACGTGGGGAAGCTCATTCGCCGATGCCGCTGCTTCCAGCTGCGCGGCGTATTCGGCGCCGACCTTCGTCTCGACGGTCACCTGGCAGGTCGGGGTCGCGGCGTTGAAGTCCTCGACGATCTGCGAGAAGAAGTCGCCGTCGGGACCCGTGAACGGGTTCCACAGCGTCAGCTCAACGTTCTCGGTGGGCGCTTCGAATCCGCCCGTGGCGCCGCCGCTGTCACCGGGCGCCTGGCTCCCGCCGGGGGCCGCGCTGTCACCCGGAGCGCTGCTGCTGCCGTCATCGCCGCCACTGCAGGCCGCGAGCGTGAGTGCCAGCACCGCGAGGATCGCGACGAACCGCGAGCTTCGAAGGCGCGCCAGGCCGGTCCTCGGCCAGTAGACGCTGGATTCCAACTGATCTCCTCCTTGGGCCAACCGCCGATGGCGAGGGCCAGACTTATACCGATCTCTGCCACGCTGGACCCGGTCCGGCTCACATGACCCGTGATCAGATCCGCGAGCTTGGCGTCGAAAGACCGCGCCTCCAGCAACGACCGGCTCGCTACGAACCGGCATCCTTGGAGTGATGCGGACAAAATAGCACGCATGGTCAAGCGTGGGGAACGACCCTGCGCTGACCATTGCCACACCATGCACCGGCCCAGTAAGGTGTTGTGGTGACTACCGCCCCACAAAAACCTGGGTCACTTCAGCCGTGACGACGGGCAAGACGATTCACATCGACGCTCGGGCGGCGGGAGACCAGGTCGTCCAGGTCCTCAAAGCCTTGGGAAGCGAAACGCGCATCGCGATTCTTCGCAACGTTGCCGATCGCGTCGTCCCGTTGAGCCAGGTTGCCCTGGAGCTCGCGCTGCCCGCTTCGACAGCAGCGATGCACATCCTGGTGCTCGAGAAGGCCGGCCTGCTCCACACCGAGATGCGGCCGGCCAGCCGCGGCCT
Source organism: Chloroflexota bacterium (assembly GCA_030859955.1). Lineage (GTDB taxonomy): Bacteria > Chloroflexota > Limnocylindria > QHBO01 > QHBO01 > JACDBZ01. The sequence continues at coordinate 1,199 of JALZJE010000353.1, forward strand.
TCAAAAAGTATGCGCGCGGACGTACGACGAGCTCGTCATCGACCTACCTCGCGGAACGCCGCAGCCGACCAGCGTGATCGAGCACACGATGCCGATCGGCGGGTTCAGCGACGTGGCGGTGCAGCCCACCTGTGGGCTGACCAGCGCCGACCAGCTCATCGGCTTCCTTGACGATCCTGCCACCTTCTACGAGCCGGCACGGCTTTCCGCGCAGCTGCTCTGGTTCGGCAGTGGCTACGTCGAATATCAATTTCCGAATCGCCTGCCGCCCATGGCCACGGCCACGACGCTTCAGGTGAGTGCAGAGGTGTGCTCCGAAGCTCCATTGCACGACCCGGACTGGCCGAGTGACATCACGCTCTGGATCAATGGTCGAGAGATCGGGACATGGACGTCGCCGGGCGATTTCGGGGGGGAGCGCGGCCGATACACCCCGGCATGGTGGGAAACGAAGGACACGCAGTACGGCGTGCTGAAACGCTGGCGCGTGACCGACGAGGGCAGCTCGATTGATGGGATGGCTGGCACCGCAGTCCGCCTGGCCGATCTGGGCCTCGAGGCGGGCGCGCCGATCAGGGTACGCCTCGGCGTGAAGTCGGACGCCGATCATGTCGGGGGGCTCAACCTGTTCGGGCGTCAATTCGGCAACTACCAGCAGGATCTCGTGCTGCTCATGGAATACGAAGCGGGGTCCTCCTCGAAGGGCGTGCGGCGGCTCCGCGCGGAGAGCTGAGCGGTACACTCGCCGGCAATCCCCGCATCCCGAGCCCTGGTCGCCATGCCTCTCATCAGCACCCGAGCCCTGACGAAGCGCTACCCCGGCGTGACCGCGCTCGATGGGCTGAGCGTTGAGCTGGAACCGGGCGTGATCGGCCTCGTGGGAGCCAACGGTGCGGGAAAGAGCACCCTCATCAAGATCCTGCTCGGCCTGCTCTCCCCGTCCGACGGAGAGGCGCGCGTGCTCGACCTGGACCCTGCGACCGATGGCGCGGCGATCCGAGAGCTGGTCGGCTACATGCCCGAGCACGACTGCCTGCCACCGGACGTGTCGGCGACGGAGTTCGTCGCCCATATGGCACGCGTCTCGGGCCTGCCATCGGGCGCTGCTCGCGAGCGCACGGCGGACGTGCTCAGGCACGTTGGCCTGTACGAGGAGCGATATCGACCGATCGGCGGTTATTCGACCGGCATGAAGCAGCGCGTGAAGCTCGCGCAGGCGCTCGTCCACGATCCGCGGGTCCTCTTCCTGGACGAGCCCACGAACGGGCTCGACCCGGCGGGCCGAGACGAGATGCTGGAGCTCATCAGGCGGATCGGGGACGAGTTCGGAATCGCGGTCATCGTCGCCAGCCACCTGCTGGGCGAGATCGAGCGGGTCGCCACCTGGCTGGTGGCCATCGACGCGGGGCGGCTCCTGCGCACGGCTCCGCTCACCAGCTTCACCGAGGGCACCGGCCAGCTCGTGATCGAGACCGATGAGCCTGCCGCGGCGCTCGCTGCCCGACTGGTTGCGCGCGGGTACGGCGCGCAGGCCGACGGACGAATCGTCGTGGCGGACATGGCGCCGGACGGTCGAACCGAATTCGAGATCTACGACGCGGTGCGCGACGAGGCGATCGCGCTGGGGCTGGCCCTCGTGCGCCTCGAGCAGCGGCGGCACCAGCTCGCGGATCTGTTTCGCGCGGGAGGCGCCGATGAGCTCGTCGCCTGAACCAGCGGGCACGATCTATGACATCGGATATCGCCACTACGACGGGGCCCGGCTGGGTCGCCGCGGGGCGATCACGGCGATCATCGGCGCGGGGCTGCGAGCCGCCTTCGGCCTCGGACGCTCCGGCCGCTCCAAGATCATCCCGTGGGGCGCTTTCGTGCTCGCCCTGCTGCCCGCGGGGGTGGCGGTCGCCGTCCGCGTTCTGGTGGGTGACCTCATCGACCTCTACAGCTACGCCAACTACCTGTGGGGCATCGGTGCCCTGTTCCCGATCTTCCTGGCGGCACAGGCGCCGGAGCTGGTGGTGAACGACATGCGTCACCGTGTCCTGCCGCTCTACTTCAGCCGGCCGATCGGCAGGGTCGACTATGTCGCCGCCAAGCTCGCCGCACTGAGCCTCGCCCTCCTGGCCCTGACGCTGCTCCCGGTTCTCATCCTGTTCGTCGGAAGGGTGCTGGCGGCGGAGGACTTCGCCGCCGGGCTGGGCGATGAGATCGGGGCCTTGCCCGGCATCATTGGCAGCGGCGTGCTGCATGCCGTGGTCCTGGCATCGGTGGGCCTCGCACTCTGCTCCCTGGCTGCCCGGCGCGCCTATGCCGCCGGGGCGGTCCTGGCCGTCTTCCTCGTCGGCGGGGTCATGGCTGGCACATTCGGGGAGCAGGGAAGTGGCCTTGCCGACGTCGCGCCGTTGCTCAACCCGCTCGCCGTCCTCGACGGCGCTCGCCAATGGCTCTTTGGCGGTGCCGTCGCCGAGTCCCCCGTCGCCGCCGCGGACCTGCCGCTCGCGACGTACGGATTGGCCACGGTCCTCCTGCTCGCCGCGTCGCTGGCGATCCTGGTCATTCGCTATCGGCGTGTCACGACATGAGCACTCTGGCGCTGACAGGCGTCTCGCGCTGGTACGGCAACGTCGTGGCCGTCAACGACGTGACCTTCGAGGTCGGCCCGGGCATCACCGGCCTGCTCGGGCCGAACGGGGCCGGCAAGACGACCCTGCTGCACATGATGGCTGGCTTCCTTGCGCCGTCGGCGGGCGACGTTCGGCTGGACACAACGCCGACGTGGGGCCATCCCGATGTCTATCGTCAGATCGGCTTCGTGCCGGAGCGGGAGGCGGTCTACTCGTTCCTGACCGGACGCCAGTTCGTGCTCGCTTCCGCGCGACTGTCCGGGGTCGCCGATGCCGCAGGTGCCGCCGGCCGTGCGATCGACATGGTCGACCTGCGCGACGCCGCCGACCGGGTCATCGGCGGCTATTCGAAGGGGATGCGCCAGCGGGCGAAGGTTGCCGCAGCACTCGTGCACGACCCACCAACCCTGATCCTGGACGAGCCGTTCAACGGGATGGACCCGCGCCAGCGCCTGTCGATGATGAGCCTCCTGCAGACCATGGCGGCCGATGGACGCACGATCCTGTTCTCCAGCCACATCCTCGAAGAGGTCGAGCGGCTCTCGGACCGGGTGCTCGTCGTCGTGGCCGGACGCCTGGCGGCCTCGGGCGACTTCCGCCGCATCCGGCGACTCATGATCGACCGCCCGCATCGTTTCACGCTTCGCTCGAGTGACGACCGGCGGCTGGCCCGGGAGCTTCTCGCCGCCCCGGAAGTCGAGGCTGTCGAGCTGCGGGACGGCGCCCTCAGCGTGCGCACCGGTGATTACGGGGCACTCACCAGGGCGGTGGCGCCCGCGGCGCAGCGGGCGGGCGTGACGCTGCTCGAGCTGCGCCCCGCCGACGAATCGCTCGAATCGGTGTTCAGCTACCTGGTGCAAAGGTGATCTCGACGCTGGCGTCGCTCACCTTCCGAGGGCTGCTCAACCGGCGACGGACCCTGCTCCTCGGGCTGCTCAGCGCGCTCATCGTGGTGGTGGCCGTCGTGTATCGGCTCGGGTCTCCGGCCGATGGGGAGGGACTCGACTTCACCGGTCGCCTGCTCGCCAACTTCGGCGTTGCGGTCCTCCTGCCCCTCGTTGCGGTGATCATCGGGACCGCGGCGCTGGGCTCGGAGATCGACGACGGCACGATCGTGTACCTCCTGGCGAAACCGATCCAACGATCCGTCATCGTGCTCGTCAAGCTCGCGGTGGCGTGGCTCGTGACGGCGCTCCTCGTGACGCTGCCGATCCTGCTGGCAGGACTGATCGGATCCGGCGGCGATCCCGGGCTGGGCATCGGATATGGCGCTGCCGCGCTGTTCGGTGCCCTCGAGTACACCGCCGTCTTCCTGGCGCTGTCGCTCGTCACGTCGCGCGCCCTCGTCATCGGCCTCGCGTACGTGGTGGTGTGGGAGGGCGTCGTGGCGGGCCTCTTCGCCGGGACGCGAATCGTATCGATCCGGCAGCACGTGCTGGCAGTCGCCGATGCGCTGACCGGTGAGGTTGCGGTAACGGCTGAGCTGGCGCTCGGCACCGGGCTCGTCGTCGGCGGGATCGTCACCATCGCGGCCATCGCGCTGGCGGTGCGGCGGCTTTCCACCGTCGAGCTGCGCGGAGAGACCGGCTAGCCGGTCAGGCCGGGTGTCCGGTGCTATCGTGATGGACATGGACCTGCCGCCGCCCTGGGGACATACGTGGCATGGCCGCCTTGATCAGCACGTGATCGACTCGCAGGCGCTGACCGGAAATCCGCTGGGCGATCCGCATCGGCGACCGCTGTACGTGTACACACCGCCCGGCTATGACGACGAGGTCGATCGGCGCTATCCATCGGTCTACCTGCTTCAGGGCCTGACCGGCCAGGTGGACATGTGGAGCTCGCGCAAGGCCTTCAGCCGCACCACTCCCGAGGCGCTCGATTCATGGTTCGCGGCGGCCGGGGCCACGCAGGCCATCGTCGTGTTCATCGATGCGTGGACCAGCCTGGGCGGCGCCCAATTCCTGGATTCGGCGGCGACTGGCCGGTATCACACCTACCTGTGCGACGAGCTGGTGCCGTTCGTCGACGCTCGGTACCGCACCCTGCCCGTGCCCGAACACCGCGGCGTCGCCGGCAAGAGCAGTGGCGGGTACGGCGCCATGGTGACGCCGATGCTCCGCCCGGACCTGTTCGGCGGCATGGCCACGCATGCGGGTGATGCGCTCTTCGAGGCTTGCTACCTCCCCGACTTCCGCGAGGCATCCCGTGCGCTGCGCGACACCTACGACGGATCCTACGACGCGTTCTGGGTCGATTTCCGTGCGCGCCCGGGACGGTCGGCGAAGGCGGACGGCGCGCTGCTCAACGTGTGGTGCATGGCGGCCTGCTACTCCCCCGACCCGGACGGCACCGTCAACCTGCCGTTCGAACCGGTCACCGGCCGGCTCATCCCCGAGACCTGGGAGCGGTGGCTGGCCTGGGATCCGGTTCGCATGGCGCCCGCTCACGCCGATGCGCTGCGCGGAATGCGCGCCATCTGGATCGATGCCGGACGAAGCGACGACTTCTACCTCGACCTCGGCGCCGATGCGTTCCGTGCGGAGCTTGCCACGCTTGGCGTGGAAGATGAGCGGGTTCGCTTCGAGCTGTTCGACGGGACGCATTCGGGCATCGACTGGCGCTACCCCCAGGCGATCGGCTGGCTGGCGGAGCGCCTCGCTCCCTGACCGAGTTTCTTGCCGCTGTACCAGCTGGACTGCCGCCAATCTATTCGTCTCGCGGTTTTAGTGGCGGTCTCTGGCCTCTCTTCACCGCCAACGATGCATCCCGGGAGTAGCAGCGGGGCTGGTGGCGCTCTCAGCCCGTCAACTCAACCTCGGAGCATTCACCACGCAACTAGTTGACGACTGGATCCTGCCCCTGACCACGAATCTATTCATCTCGCGGGTGAATGACGGTGGCATGTCCCTACCCGTTAACGATGCGCCACGGGAGTAGCAGCGGGCGGGCGCCGGTCCGCAGCCCGTCAACCAGCCTCCGAGCATTCACCCCGCGACTAAAATGACGGCTGAGTCGTGGCTCCTGGCCGCCATTGAGTCGCCCGATGAATCTGTTGACGGGCGGACCGAGGGGACGATAACAGAACCTAGGCGGCCACGACCCGATCGCGTCCGGCGCGTTTGGCCATGAAGAGGGCGACGTCCGCGGTGCTGGTCAGCTGGGGACTGAGCAGGATCCCCATCAGCAGTTCGCCGGCTCGCTGACCGACCAGCGCGACGAGCATGACGATCGGCACGAGCGTGGCGGTGTAGAACGGGTAGGGGGTCATCGCCGATACGAGCCCAGGATGGGCCAAACCGCCACGGTTCCAGGACGCGGCCCAGCGCTGAGCGCGATTCCGTGGTGACGTCGAGTGCCATGCGCGAGCATCGTGCTTCTCGTTGACCAATGCGACCATGCCCGGAAGTACCCGCCGGGTTCGGTTGGCACGCTGCGCGCTATGCTTCGCCGATGCGCCCCGGCGCGGTTGTCGACGTGTACGGAGAGACGAGGCCATGACCTTTCGGCCGGATGTGAAGCTCGACCCGGGTCAGGTCCAGGACCGACGCGGTGGACGCGGCGGACGCGTGCGCGGCGGTGGAGTCGCCCTGGGAGGGGGCATCGGCAGCCTCGTCCTCCTCGCCGTGGTGCTCCTCTTCGGAGGTGACCTGGGCGATCTCGCGGGCGGCCTGGGCGCGGGACAAGCCCCGACCGGACCCGTCTCGAGCGAGCTGGCATCCGAATGCCAGACCGGCGCGGATGCCAACGAGCGACAGGATTGCCGCATCGTCGGAACGGTCAACAGCCTTCGCGCGTACTGGACCGAGGCCTTCACCACTTCCGATCAGCAATTCGTCGAGCCGGGGACGGTCCTGTTCGAGGGACAGGTCAACACGCAGTGCGGTGGAGCGACGAGCCAGGTCGGGCCGTTCTATTGCCCGCTCGACCAGACGATCTACATCGATCTCGGCTTCTTCGATCAGCTGGAGTCGCAGTTCGGCGCGGCGGGCGGCGAGTTCGCCGAGGAGTACGTCCTCGCGCATGAATACGGCCACCACATCCAGAACCTGCTCGGCCTGCTCGAGGCCGGCCGCGACGCCGGCGCCGAGGGCGGTGCGGTGCGAACCGAGCTCCAGGCCGATTGCTTCGCTGGCGTCTGGGGCGGGAACGCGGTCGACACGGGCTTCCTCCAGCCCATCACGCGCGAGCAGATCAACCAGGCCCTGGATGCCGCGGGGGTCATCGGCGACGACCGAATCCAGGAGCAGACCCAGGGCCAGGTCAACCCGGAGACCTGGACCCACGGATCGGCTGAGCAGCGCCAGGAATGGTTCAGCATCGGCTTCGAGCAGAAGTCGGCCGCCGACTGCGACACGTTCGAAGCCGATATCTAGCGCCGAGGCCGCTGTTGCCCCCACGCGGGAGATGAGGATTGTCGACCAACGGACACGGTGACGACCACGGGCGCTTCCCTGCCGGTGCGGCCTTCATCGGATCGCCGTTCCCGCCCATCGGCGAGTACGGCTTTCTCTCGGATTGCGAGACGACCGCCCTCGTGGCGCCCAGCGGCAACGTCGAATGGCTGTGCCTCCCACGCATCGATTCGCCGAGCGTGTTCGGCGCCATCCTGGACCGCGACGCCGGTGGCTTCCGTTTCGGCCCGTCGGATATCCAGGTCCCGGCGGCAAGGCGTTACCTTCCCGGCACCATGGTGCTGGAGACGAGCTGGGGCTCGCCGAGCGGCTGGATCATCGTGCGCGACGTGATGGTCATCGGCCCGTGGCGACATGAGAACGCGCGGAGCAGGATCCAGCGCCGTCCACCCACCGACTACGACACGAGCCACGTCCTGCTGCGCACGGTCCGCTGCGTGACGGGCGAGATGCAGCTGACCCTCGATTGTGAGCCTGTCTTCGACTACGGGCGTCACCACGGGACGTGGCGATATACCAGCGAGGGCTACGACCAGGGAGCCTGTCGCTCCGAGGAGACGGGTATCGAACTGGTGCTGACCAGCGACATGAACATCGGCTTCGAAGGTCCGCGCGCGGAAGCTCGAACGTTGATCAAGGAGGGCGAGACCCGCTTCTGCGCCCTCTCGTGGAACGGCGCAGCGGCGCCGACGACCTACGAGGAGGCATACCGCCAGCTTGTCTGGACGGCGCATCACTGGCAGCACTGGCTGGCCCGAGGCACCTTCCCCGACCACCCATGGCGCTCGTATCTCGAGCGGTCGGCACTCACCTTGAAGGGGCTGACCTACGCGCCGAGCGGAGCAGTGGTTGCCGCGCCGACGACCTCGCTGCCGGAGACACCGGGCGGCGAGCGGAACTGGGACTACCGCTACAGCTGGATCCGGGATTCGACGTTTGCCCTCTGGGGCCTCTATAACCTGGGCTTCGACTGGGAGGCCGATGATTACCTCGCCTTCATCGCCGATGTCGCCGAGCGCGACAACGAGCTCCAGATCATGTACGGCGTCGACGGCGAGCGGGCGCTCCCCGAGCAGGTCCTCGAGCACCTCGACGGGTACGAGGGTGCGAAGCCGGTGCGCATCGGGAACGCGGCCTACGGACAGCGCCAGCACGACATGTGGGGCGCCGTCCTCGACTCGGTTTACCTGCACACGAAGTCGCGCGACCGGCTCGACGAGCGCATCTGGCCGATCCTGGTTCGCCAGGTCGAGGCCGCCCTGGCGAACTGGCGCCTCCCCGACCGTGGCATCTGGGAGGTCCGTGGCGATCCCAAGCACTTCACGAACTCGAAGATGATGTGCTGGGTGGCCGCCGATCGCGGGGCTCGCCTGGCGCGGATCCGGAAAGAGGACGACGCCGCCCAGAGATGGCAGGCCGCCGCCGATGAGATCCATGCCGACATCTGCGAGAACGGAGTCGATAGTCGCGGCGTGTTCACGCAGCACTACGAGACGGAGGCGCTCGATGCCTCGCTGCTGCTCATGCCGCTCGTTCGCTTCCTGCCGCCGGACGACGAGCGCGTTCGACGAACAGTGCTGGCCATCGCCGACGAGCTGACCGACGACGGCCTGGTCCTGCGCTACCGCACCGAGCTGACCGACGACGGCCTCTCCGGGGCGGAGGGCACCTTCACCATCTGCTCGTTCTGGCTCGTCTCGGCGCTGGTCGAGATCGGGGAGGTGCAACGCGCGCGCCGGCTGTGCGAGAAGCTGCTCTCGTACGCGAGCTCTCTCGGCCTGTATGGCGAGGAGCTCGATCCCGACACCGGCCGTCACCTCGGAAACTTTCCACAGGCCTTCACGCATCTGGCGCTCATCAACGCGGTGATGCATCTCATCCACGCGGAGCGCGAGCATCCCAGAGTGCGGGCCGATCCCCTCTCGCCGCAGGCGGGAGCGTCGACATCACCGGCTGAGCACGGCCGGGTGGCCGAGCCCGCCAAGGCCGAATGAGGCCATTTCGATTCCGGGCTGATGCGCGTGGCATCGCCAGTGCCCGCGAGCTCACCGAAACCGTCCGCCGCGCGGAGGCGATCGGGATCGACAAGTTCGCCGCATGCGCGCCGAGCTCGGCATCAGCTCGATCATGGTCGGGGAGGTCGGCGAGTTGTCGTCGGTCGTGGAGCAGCTCGCCGGAACTTAGGCGCTCGATAGAACGCGCGAGCCTGGCGAAACCCACCGTATAGAATCGGCAGACTTGACCCGCATCCTCGTGTACACCGGAAAGGGCGGCGTCGGCAAGACGAGCGTCGCCGCCGCCACCGCGCTGGCATGCGCCGATCGCGGCTACCGAACGATCGTGATGTCGACCGACATCGCCCACAGCCTGGGCGACGCGTTCAACCGCGAGCTGGGCCCGACTCCGGTCGAGATCGTCCCGAACCTGTGGGCGCAGGAATCTGACGTCTTTTTCAACGTGGCCCGCTACTGGGGCCGAGTACAGGAGTACGCCGCATCGGTCCTGCGCTGGCGAGGCCTGGACGAGGTCATGGCCGAGGAGATGACGGTCCTGCCCGGCATGGACGAGGTCGGGTCACTGCTGTGGATCGCCGATCATCACGACTCCGGCAACTATGACGTGGTGGTCGTTGACGCCGCGCCGACCGGCGAGACCCTCAGGCTGCTTTCCTTGCCGGAGGCGGCGAAATGGTGGGTGGAGAAGGTCGCACCCATCGGCCGCAAGATCTCGAAGCTCACCGGGCCGCTCATCCACCGCGTGGTCGGCATGCCGATGCCCAGCGACGACGTTTTCGACGCGGGGGAGGAGCTCTTCGGGCGGCTCGAGCACATGCATGAGCTGTTGACCGATCACGACAAGACTTCGGTCCGGGTGGTGCTCACCCTGGAGCAGGTCGTCATCAAGGAAGCCCAGCGCTCCTTCACCTACTTCCACCTCTACAACTATCCGACCGACCTCGTGGTCGCCAACCGAGTCCTGCCTGATTCCGTCGGCCGGTACTTCCGCGGCTGGTATGAAGCGCAGCAGCGCTACCGGCCGCTCGTGGACAACATGTTCCACCCGATCCCGGTCAAGCAGGTGCCCTTCTTCGACCGCGAGCTCGTCGGGATCGACCTCCTGCGCGAGCTGGCGGTTGCGCTGTACGGCTCAGAGG
>JALZJE010000079.1 GCA_030859955.1 Chloroflexota bacterium
CCGGCGGTAGTCGCATCAGCGGACACGCCCGACGGGCCGAGCCTGGGACTGGTTGAGCGGGCGATCGACGCCATCGAGCAGGCTTTGGAGCCGTTCGGAGGGAATCATTCGGTGAGCTGCTCGCAAGCGTTCCAGGCGCGCGAATTTATTAGGGGAACGGACGACCGACCGCTTCCGCCCGGGGGAGAGGATAGAAGCGGTCGGCTACGTCTGACGCTAGCGCTGAACCTCCGACCCGCTGATCCGAAGTCGCAGGCAGGGACGGCTACGACCTTCCGGCACGGTCCGACCTAAGCGCGTGAATGCGTCCGATTGCGTGCCGTTCTACCCAGTCAATTCCGCTGCTCTGTCAAATTGGCTGTCAACGTCACGGCGACGCATGCACCCGTGCGACAGTCATCCGCACGGCTGCGAGCACGCCGATCATGGCTGGAACGCCGGCGAGCACCTGAGCGTCGAGGCTAGCCGTCGTCGCCGCGCGCCAACCAGCGACTCCAAACGGCGCGAATCCCACCACGATGCCGACCCACGCCCCCGCTGCGCGGGCGGCACTACGAGAAACCACCCATGCTGCGGCAGCCAAGGCGAACGCGCCGATGCCGATACCGGCGGCCGCTAGTGGCGCATCGAACCGGGAGCCGGAGGTAATGGCTCCGAAGGTGTGGCCAGCCGTCAGCAGGAGCGCCCCTCCCCCAGCGAGGACGTACCACGATCGCGCCAGGGTCAGACTGCCTGAGTGCACGTGACCTCCTAGTAATCGCATTGAAGAAGAACGACCAGCCTATGCGCTCGCTCCTCGACTCGTTGGCTCGCTCTGCACCGTTGAACGGCAAAGCCGCAGACCCCATCCGGGGGAGGCCGGAAGGGGTCTGGGGTCTGGATGACGGAATGATGAGCCGGGCCTAATGGGCGTGGCAGCCTGTCCCGCTGCGGCCGTGATCTAAGCGGCAACCCAAGTTCTTCAGCCAAGCCGCTGGGTCCTGCACGCACCGATCCGACCGGCTAGACCAGTCGGACGGATGTGACGAGGCTGCGCGACGGCTCCGACCGCATCTAGTCCTCGAGGATTTTGCTGCCGAGGGTTCGCGAGCGCCAGGCCAGCATCAGGCAAGAACTCAACAAAATCGCGAGGGTCGCCGCGAAAGGCAACCCGCCCAACGGTTCCGGCACGGGAGGTGCAAAAGCGGTATCAGGCAGAAGAGGCGGCGTACCGGTTGGAGCCGATGCGGGAGTGACCGTCAGCTCGACGGTTGCGGCGCACTCCGTCCCGGCCACGCTGGCGGTGACGGTCCACACGCCTTCCTGGCCAGCTCGGAAACTACTAACGAACAAGACATATCCCTCTTCGTCGGCCGTTGAGGGTGTGAAGTCACCGAATGGCTGACCGTTGAAGACGTACGTGAAATCCACTGTCTGCAGAGGTATCAAATAGCCCCAGAAGACAAGATCTTGGCCGACTGCGACGGTCAGCGAGCTACTTCCTTCACCACCGGCGGTCAGACCGAGCGCGGCGACGAATGTGCAGCCAGGTCCGGTGGGGGTTCCTGTGAAGTCGAGCTGGCCGCGGACGAAGCCTGCGGGGTACGCATCCGTATGGATGTTGACGTAATAGTCCGCTGGGTGGGTGGCGATTAGCGCCAGCAGCTCGAGGTCCGCGGCGAGCAGGCAACCTGACAGCTCGCCGGCTGGAGGCTCGGTGAAGAGCGGCACAACGACATCGCCTGACACGCCGGCTGCACCGGCGTGGATGTGCGCGGCGGTGACGAAGTCCGTCTCCGCCAGTCCCGCAACCGTCAACTCAAAACACAGGGGGTTCTCGGTCTCCCCGTACAGGTCGATCCGGATGCGGGCGCTGCCGGTCGCGCCTTCGGGTCCCGACACCGGCACCTCCGCCTCGGCGGTGAGCTGAGCCTGCAGCCCGCTCACCCGAGTCGCGCGGCTTGTCCCGGCAGTCGCAATGAGACTCACCATGCTCAGGGCTAACGCGGCAACCAACAGCACCGCGATGTTTCCGGTCGAACGGCTTCGGATCGAGGTCATGGGAGGTTCCCCTGCTGCTGCGAGACACAACGCTTGACGCGAGGGCTGGCCGCCCTACCTTAAAAGACGCGGGCCGCGTCGCTGTTGTGGCACTTTGACCCGTGCGACTGAGCCCGCGCTCATGGCCGATATGGAGGGCGGTTGCAGTCGGGCCAAGCCGCAACACGCTGTGTCGGACGGGTCATCGCTCGGGACCTCGCGACCACGCATTAACCTCCAGCGCTTTGAGGCGTTGTACGCCCCCCCACGCAGCCGGTGTCGGGCAAATGACGTAGAACGGAGCCGCCGGTATCCTCACGCACCTTTCCCGACCGATGACCAGCCGGCGGAGGCACTCCGTGCCCAAGCGGGGGTGGTGGGCGACACTGGAGTCAGCGCCTCCTTAGTGACCTCTTGGTCACTGCGCATTCACAGGCTGCAGACCTGGGTGATTGCGGCGTGCGGATAGGTCCAGTCCGCCCCACCGCTGTCCGCGTAGGATCAGTACATGCGTGGGCTGCTGAGCCGGGCGTTTGTAATCGGTGCCGACCCCGCGGACGATGAGGACACGCGGCTTCGGAAACTGCTGCTGCTCGTCACGGCGCTCACCATGACACCGCTTGCCGTCCTCTGGGGGCTCCTCTATTGGCTGGGAGGAACCTCTATCGCCGCACTAATCCCATGGGTATACGCAGGCGTGTCGTTCATCGGTCTGGCCACGTTCGCCGCAACGCGCCGATATCCGTGGTTCGCCGCGAGCCAGTTCACGCCGTTCATGATCCTTCCATTCGTCCTCATGTGGGCGTTGGGCGGGCCGATCAGCGGCAGCGGGGTCGCACTGTGGGCCGGACTCGGACCGATCCTTGCCCTCATGCTCGGGCATCGTCAGCTGGCGACCCTCCTCGCGGGCGCATACGCGGCGCTGGTGTTTGTCAGCGTTCTCGCACCAGCGCCGGTTGATGCGGATACCACGGCCGCGTCGCGCGAGCTGTTTTTTGCCCTGAACCTCGCCGGCGTGCCGCTGGTGGCGTGGCTGTTGGTGCGGGTCTTTGCCGGTGGCCGCGAAGGCGCCTTGGCATCGGTCCGGACAGTCGTCCGTCGGTATCTCCCCGCAGACTTCGTGACGTTGCTCACGACCGATCCACAGCGTCTCGATCTCGGCGGTCAGGTGACCGACGTCACGCTGTTGTTCGCCGATCTCGGCGGCTACTCGACGTACGCCGAGGCACGAGCACCGACCGAGGTGGTCGCCTTGCTGAACCGTTACTTCGGTGCCGCATTGCCAGCGATCATCGAGGAGGGCGGCACCCCTGTGCACCTCCCAGGCGACGCAGTCTTCGCTCTCTTCGGCGCGCCAACGCCGCGCGCTGACCACGCCGCCCGTGCGTGTCGCGCGGCCCGCGAGATCTTGGAGCGAACCGCGCATCTTGCCGAACCACCGATCAGCGGTCCGCGCTTCAGCATCGGGATCAACTCCGGCCCCGCGCTGGTGGGAAACATCGGGAGCGACGATTACCGTAACTTCACAGCGATTGGCGACACGACTAACGTCGCTTCCCGCCTGCAGAACGCCGCGGGTGCCGGGGAAATCGTGATTGGGCCGGAGACTGCCCGGCTCCTCGAGGGTACGTGGGACCTGGCGGCCCTTGGCGCGATCCCGGTGAATGGACGGTCGAACACGGTCGAGGCTTTCAGGATCAAGACACCGAGCTGATCACGCTCGGTGAAAGGCCGCGCTCTTCAGAAGCCATACTGTCGTCGGCGACGCTGGAGTAGGCCCGACCGCGGCGACCTCTTGGCCCGTCTCACGCGTCGTGAGGCATACAAGGAGGAGCCGCCAGGCAATGGCTCCCGGCTGGGCGGCTGATTGTGCGGAGACACGGGTCATGTCTCACTCCTTCTACCGACGGCACCAGCGCGCGGACAGCAACGAGAAGACGCCACGGTCATTCTGCACCCCTTCGGCGCCGAACCGCGTCGAGCAGGTGACGTGGAGGCCCTCTGCTGCGCCACCAGCTCCAATCCGACAGGATGGCGGGTCTCTTACTGGCCGCTGACTTTTGGATTCTTATCGCGTGGTGATGGCCCGAAACTCTCTCGCCGCGCTCCGGGAGGGGGCTCGCTCGGAGGACAGGAGCGCAGAGGCGCCGCCGGTCGCCCCGGCCTAGCGACGTTCCTGCCCGAGGAAGGGCGCCGCACGGCGTCCACCCTAGAGCGCCGTGACAGGCAGTTGGCCCGGGTTTTAGTGGCACGAAATTTCAGCGGCACGCGAGAGGAGCCGAGCCTTGTAGGGTCGGCTCCTCGAAGGTTAAGGGCTCTTGCCGCTTCTGTCAGCAAGTGCAGCCAGTTCGTCAGCGCAGCCCTTGCAGCAATAGTTCTTGCCGTTCCGCTCTCGGATCGCTGGAGCGATACGTCCATCCCGCACTGTGCGCGACGTTCTTCGGCCAGATGCGTACCTCCATTTCGCTTAGGCTACATGGCTGCATCACGCAGCCTAGGCACGACCGCTGCACAACGGTCGGCATGCATAAGAGGACGATCCAACTGGCCACATTCGCGGTCGTGTTCGTCCTCGCCACTGCCGCGGCTGTGCTCGTGCTGCTTGGCTACGTCGCGTAACCGCCGCCATCGCGACGCACCTTCCCCGCGGTGTAGGCCAGCCGTCGACTACCCGTATCGCTTGCCCGGCACGCGCTCCCGGATCGGCCAGATGGCCAGCCAACGGCCACCGTATGGCGTGCGGAGTCCGTGTTCCGTGTCTGGCGGAATGAAGACCACATCGCCGGGCCCTAGGTGAGCGACTCCCTGCCCACCATGTAGCTCCAGGTCGCCGTCGAGGATCACAAACGCCTCGGGCTCACCAGGGTGAACGTGGGTCAGCACGTTCTCATCCGCTTCGGCGGTCACCTCGCCGAGGCTCCATCGACCGCCGGCCTCTGCCGCCGAGATCAACTCGCGCCGCTTCGATTTCGGGCCGTCGCTGAAGTGTCCGTCCGTCGCCCCCATGATGCGCATCCCGTCGAGTTCACGCATTGCGGAACCTCGTGAAGTTCAGGTGCACACAATACGGAAGTCGCCGCTATCTCGACGCACAGAAGTGCCGCCCGAACCCTCCGCGAGTCGAGCGGCTCCGGATGCTCTTGGGACAGCCGGAGCGTATGCTACGGCGCGAGCGGCGCCGAGAGCGCTTCACTAGCGGAGCAACCCCTATGGGATGGCTGCAGCGGCACGCCTGGTGGGGACTGGTGGTCTTCAGCGTCATGGCCCTCCTGTTCGGGGTCACCGACATTGCGTCGGGGGCAGCAGCGGATGTCGGCATCCCCCAAGGCCTTACCGGGCGAACCGTTGAAGACCTCGAGCGTGAGAGCCCGGACACATACCGAATGTTCGACTTCGCAGTACGGACAAACGGGTGGACGTTCATCATTCTCGGCACGGTCCTGTCGGCGATCGTGCTGATTCCGTTCCGACGCGGCGAGCGATGGGCCTGGTGGACGGCGTGGCTACTCCCCATCTGGGCCGCCGGGGTGCCGATTTTCTACCTGGTCGCGCGCGTCCACGCGGACCAGCCGCCACCCCCGCCAATGGTCTCCGGACCGATCGCCGCTGTGCTGTGTGCGGCCATCCTGCTCGTCAGCGCCCCGCGCTTCTTCCGGCCCAATTGACGCTGGCAGACTGAACCGGCGCGAGAGCATACGAACGCCGCCGCTATCCCGACGCACCCTCACTGACCGTCTAGATCAGTCGACAGACTACTCGCCGGGCTTCGGGCGGCTCCGATGCCGGGGGTTACTCCAAGCCGATTGTGGACGCGCGGCGGATCCGGTTCCACCACGCGCCCAAGCGAATCGACCGTGATCAGAACATGCAGGTGGTGCGGAATGTTGACCGCCCGCTGCTCATCTGCGCGTATTGTGCCTCGAAGGTCCCCTCGAAGGACGCTTCCCGGAAGCTGCCTCTGTCGGCTTGCACTTGGACACACGTGCCGTCATACCAGGTGAAGCGGCCCTTCTGGCTGACGATCGGCCCGACGCCGGTCCAGGTCCCGTACACCGTGGTTGAGCCTGCCGGCGTCTCCGTGCACTCGAAGGCATCATCGCACTCGATCGTCATCAGCTCGATGACGGTGGGAGCGAGGACGATCGAGTCGAGGTCGTTGATCGTCAGCGTCCCCGCGTCGAGCGTGCATCCGAAGACGCTCTGGGAGTCGATCGGTTCGCCGGTCTCGCGCGTCATCGCCTCCCGCAGTTGATATCGCTGTACGCCCGCGGCGCCGGGACGGCATGCCGCAAATGACGTAGTGAAATAGGTTGCCGAGGGTCTCGAGGTATAACGGAAGCCGCCGCTATCCCGCCGCACGTTCCCGACCGTAACAGCCGGCGGTTATGGCCGAGCCCCGGGTCAAGTCCCAGGACGTGGTGTAAGAGCGGATCCGCGTCATCCTCACGACGACATCTGATCAGCTGGCGATGAGTAGTGCGGCGGGCACCTCCTCGGGTGGTGGAGCGTCGATCAGCAGCATCG
>JALZJE010000188.1 GCA_030859955.1 Chloroflexota bacterium
ACCTCACCGATCTTGCGATCCGGACCGCCCTCTCGGGCCGCGGCGTGGCGCATCTGGCCTTCCCGACCGACCTCCAGGAGCTTGACGCGGAGGCGGGCGACCGATCGAAGAAGAACGTGGCGGGCCATACCGCCGCGGGCGACGCCACGCAGCGCTTCGAGACCCCGGTGCGGGTGCCACTGCGGTCGGACCTGGAGCGGGCCGCACGCGTCTTCGAGGGCAAGAAGCGGATCGTGATCCTGGCCGGGGCCGGTTCGCGGGGTGCGGCCGACTCCCTCGAAGCGGTGGCCAAACGACTGAGCGCGATCATCGCCAAGCCGCTCCTGGGCAAGGACGTGCTGCCCGACGACAGCCCGTGGACGACCGGCGGCGTGGGGCTCCTCGGCACGCGGGCCTCGCAGGACGCACTCGAGCATTGCGACGCGCTGCTGATCGTCGGCAGCAGCTTTCCCTACATCGAGTACTACCCGAAGGCCGGCCAGGCGGTTGGGGTTCAGATCGACGACGACCCCGCCCGCATCGGCCTCCGCTACCCGGTCGACGTCGGGTTGGTGGGCGACGCCCCGGCGACGCTGCGCGAGCTCCTGCCTCTGCTGCCGCGCAACGAGGACACGACATTCCTCGAGGAAGGCCGCGCCGCGGCGGCCGACTGGCTCGCGCTCATGGAGCTGCGCGGCACGCGGCCTGACATGCCGATGAAGCCCCAGGTCGTGGCGTGGGAACTGGGTAAGCTCCTCGCCGATGACGCGATCGTCGCGTCGGACTCCGGCACGATCGCCACCTGGGCCGCCCGTCAGATCCGTATCAGGGCCGGCCAGCGGTTCTCGCTCAGCGGCAACCTGGCCACGATGGCCAACGGCTTCCCGTACGCCATCGGCGCGCAGCTCGCCTTCCCCGACCGTCAATGCGTGGCGTTCGTCGGCGACGGCGGATTTCAGATGCTTATGGCCGAGTTCGCGACTTGCGTACAGGAGCGCCTTCCCGTCAAGGTCGTGGTCATCAAGAACAACACGCTGGGCATGATCAAGTGGGAACAGATGGTCTTTCTGGGCAACCCCGAATACGGCGTGGAGCTCTCCCCGGTCGACTTCGTGGGCTTCGCCGAGGCCTGCGGCGGCCGAGGCGTTCGTATCGACGATCCCGCGCGTGCCAGAGAACAGCTCGCCGGTGCCCTGGCGATGGACGGCCCGGTGCTCATCGAAGCGGTGGTGGATCCATTTGAGCCCCCCATGCCCCCCAAGGTGACGCTCGAACAGGCAACCAACATGGCCGCCTCGCTGGCGCGTGGCGAGCCGAATCGAAAGCGGATCGGTCTCACTCTCTTCCGCGACAGCATCAGCGAAGCGGCGTTTCCTGCGGCCGATGCAGGCGTGGCGGCGCGGGTCGTGGATGCGGTGGGCAGCCTCATCGGCCGAAACGAAGAGAAGGGTGAACAGCCAGCGGAACCCGCGGCCGACCAGGAACGGGGAACCGACCGTTGACCCGCCGCCTGTTCGATCGACTCGGCCTTGCCCGCCTCATCCGCCTGGGCGTGCTGAGCGCCATCCCCCCGGCCTGGTTCGAGATCGCCGTGCTCCATCTCCGTGGCAGCTTCCAGAGCCGGCCAATGTGGACGCCGCTCGTGGCGCTACCGATCGTCGCGGCGGGCGGCGCTATCACCGGACTCGACCGCGATGAGGCACGCTCGCGGGCCCGCTTCCGCCCGCTCGCCTGGCTCCTCCTCCTGACCGGCGCCGTCGGAACGCTCTTCCATGTACGCGGCGTTGGGCGCCAGATGGGCGGCTTCGACAACTGGCGCTTCAACATGGAGACCGGTCCGCCCTTTCCGGCACCCGCGCAGCTGGCGCTCTTCGGCGCCGTCGGGCTGCTCGCCTCGCAGCGAGCCCCGGCGTGGCCCGCTTCTGACCGCGAAGAGCGAAGGCTTGTCGCCGGAATCCGAGCGGCCAATGTCGTCGCCTACGGGCTCCTCGCCATGGAGGCCGGCTGGGAGCACCGCAAGGGCGAGTTCCACAACCGGGCGATGTTCACGCCCGTGACCCTGGGGCCCGCGCTCATGGCGGTCCACGCAATCGCTGCGGCTGGCGTGCGGCCCGCCAGGGCGATGGAGGGCCCGCTCTCGGCGCTGGCTGTCGGCGCTGGCTTCGTTGGCTTCGGCTTTCACGTCCGCAACGTGCTGCGACGGCGTGGCGGTCTCAACCTCCAGAACCTCTTCTACGGGCCGCCGACGGTGGCGCCGCTCGGCCTCACGGGGCAGGGTGTGCTGGGCGTCCTGGCGGCAATCTTCGACCACCGCCGATGAGCCGGCCAAAGGGCGAGCGGCTGCGGATACCGGAGGGTGGCGCCACGGCGATGTCGCCCTATCCCGACTTCGACGTCGCCGCGCCCGACAAGTGGGCGCTCGACTGGGACGAGAAGACCCGGCGCGTCGTCAGGG
>JALZJE010000198.1 GCA_030859955.1 Chloroflexota bacterium
CATCTACACGATCGACAACGGCGAACTGGTTGTGTGGGTTGTCCACGTCGGACACCGGTCCACGGTCTACGACACGTGATCTTCACGCTGCGGCGGAACATCCACGCGCGTCCATTCGGCGAGTCGATCTGCCGCGTGGACGTAGTCGGTCGCGCTCGTCGACACACTGATCACCAGCTCATATGCCGCGTCGTCCTGGGCATCGAGATCATATCCATTGAGGCCGAAGAAGACGAAGATCGCCATCCAGCCCAAGCGCTTGTTGCCGTCGATCAGTGGATGGTTGCGCACGATCGACTCCAGCAATACTGCCGCTTTCCCATGCAACGTGGGATACGCATCGCGACCCATCAGCGAGGCCTGAGGCCGATGCGCCGCCGAATCAAGCAAGCCCAGGTCGCGCACCTTGGAAACGCCGAGATCCTTGGCCAGCGCGAGCAGATCTTCCAGGCGCAGGTAAACGATCGTCACTGTGCGAGACGGTCAAGCAAGGACGCATAGCGGTCTCGACCAGCACCGGACAACGCCCTGACCCGCTCGTCACGAACACGTCGCGCGGCGGTCTCGGAGATCGCGCGAACCGCGGCCTCGTGTTTGCTCAAGCCATCCGCCTCGGCCAACAATGCCAACGCGCGTTCCTGTTCCTCGGTCAATCGCAACGTCATCGCCACACCATCATGCTACCACTTTGGTAGCATAATCATTCAGGCTCGAACCTCACCAACAGTGGCGACCGCCATTGCGAAGGTCGTCAGACGTTGAAGCCAGAGCCTTCATCACGCTGGATGCCAGGGATTGACCAGAGCGACACCCGCCGCCGAGAAGTCGGCCACATTGCGTGTGACTACGACGAGGTTGTGTTGCAGTGCGGTGGCCGCGATCAGGGTGTCCCGCTCAGGTCGCGGATCCGGGACATGCAGGGCGGCGGCTCGCCGGGCGACGTGCAGATCCACGGAGAGGATTCGACCGGAAAATCCGCCGAGCACATCGCGCTCCAGCCAATCACGGAGCGCCTTGCCGCGCATGGGATCGCGCCGCTCCAGGCGTGCCACGCCGACCTCGATCTCCATGACCGAAATGACGCTGAGCCACAGCTCGCCTGTTCGCTGAGCACGTGCCCACGCTCTGACTGACTGGTCGACCACCCGGTCAGACTTGCGCAACTCACTCACGACGTTGGTATCCAACAAGAACGTCACAGATCAACAGCCTTCGTCGCGAGGTTCAACGGCTCAGGCTCGAAGTCGATGTCATCGTCATCCATACTCAGCCAGTCAACGATGCCGCGTTCTTCGGCCATGAGCCGCCGATATTCTTCGATCGAGAGCAGAACATGGGACGGCTCACCTCGGTCGGTAATGACGACCGGCTCAGTCGACGCGACCCGCTTGGCAGCACTGACGTCCTGGTTGAACTCGCGAGCAGTCACGGTCGCCACGACAACCACCTCCATGTAGGTACATAGCTACATTAGCGCGGTTGTCAAGGAGGCGAAGGCGGCCGTCGCCGAGCTATCCGCCGAAGCGGCGTTCGCCGACGGGGCGGCGAATGGGCGCGATCACGCGCTCACCCCGACCGGCGATCTCGCCCAAGTCTGCGCGAGCTGTACGCAGCCGGTCCAGCATGGCCGGGGCGAGCTGGTCGTCAACGGCGTCGCACTCTGTGGCGACTGTCGCGCGGCGCTTCGTGTGGTCGCGCGGTAGCTGGTGATCGCCCAATGCTGACCGGTACCGCAGCCGGGAACGACCTCAAGGCCGTTCCCGGCTGGGTGTCAGCTTGTCCAGCAGTAAGAGCAGATTCCCTTACCGGCAGCTTTCGCTGCACCCGTGGTGGTCCACACGGCGGGGTGAATCTTTCGCCCATGCCGCTTGGCGGACTCGATGCCGTAGCGGTACTTCGGGCACTGCTCGCTGCTGTGAATTGTGCGCCCGCGCTTGGTGATGAACCCGCGCGTCTCCAGGTTCGTGGGCCAGGGACGCGCGCGCTGCTCATCGGTGCCGACACGCTCGCCGGGGGCGGCGTCGTACGTTTCCTCGTCGGCCGTCTCCGGCCCGCCAGGCTCGTCCAGGAGGCCCGTGGCGTGGTCGACTCGGAGGCCCGCTGTGATCACGCCGGACTTGGGTCGACCGGAGGGGGTGGCGGTGTCTACGCCGCACCACTCCGCGAACTCGTAGGGGTCGAAGTTGGGGTCGGCGTGGCCGAGGACCTGTCCGACTACCCACATCACGTTCATGCGGACACAGTCGGTCCCTGTCTGGTCGAGCTGGCCAAGGTGAGCGTGACCTGTGTCGTATTCGCGCTGGTGGCCAGCGCGATCGGCGCGGAAGGGCGCATCCGACCAGTCGTGGTTGTGGATCTCGGCGGCGAATTCACGCGCCAGACGACTCAACGGCATGGTGTCCTCCGAACGGACTGGGATGGAAGGTGCCCCCCGACGGGGCATCCATGGAGGAGGGTACGCCTCGGATGGCGAAACCCCATGCGACCAAAGCTGACTCACGATATGCGCACTTATCGTGAGTCAGAATCAGGGTCAGAAGCAGCTCGGCAGCGTCCCGTCCGTCGCGCTCTCGGCCGGTGTCGAGCGGCTGGCCGAGCTGGACCGGTTGGCGGTCGAGCACGTGGCCGCTGAGCGTCCGGCGAACACCAAGCGTGCCTACGTGACCGACTGGCGCGCATGGACGACCTACGCGGCAGGTCTTCGCCATCCCTATGGACTCCGCCACCGTCGGCGCTCTCGTCGGCTTCGTCGCCTACTGCGAACAGCAGGGCCTCGCCTCGTCCACCATCGACCGTCGCCTCTCCGGCGCGGTCGTCGGCCTGCGCGCGCTCGGCGTCGAACCGGCCAAGGCCGCCACCGAGGCCGCCCGCCTTGCGCTCAACGGCTACCGCCGTCGGCTGGCCGAGGCGGGCGAAACACGCGGCCGAGGCCAAGCCCCCGCGATGACCGTGTGACAGCTTCGCGTCATCGTCGCGGCCTGCCCGGACGGACTGGCCGGGCTTCGGGATCGCGCCCTGGTGCTGCTCGCGTTCGCCATCGCCGGTCGCCGCTCCGAGGTCGCGAACCTGCTGCTGTCCGATGTGGAGCGCACCGATCAGGGCCTGGTCGTGTCTGTCCGGTACGGAAAGACCGGCGCCAGGCGCGTGGCGGTCCCGGCGGCTGGAGG
>JALZJE010000219.1 GCA_030859955.1 Chloroflexota bacterium
CCCCAGCAGTGCCCCGAGGAGCAACAGAGCCGCCATGAAGAAACGGAGGACGCGGGAGGACATCCCACGGTGGAAACCCAGGTCGATGGTTGGCTGGTGCACGCTCTCTCCATCATCTGCTGCGGAAGATCCCGAGTCGTGGCGCGTAAGGCGAGCAGGCGCATCGGCTTCGGGTGCTTCCTTCACCTTAGCCGGTCGTAGAACGGCGGGCAACCTTCGGCGCTACCGCGGAGCCCCACGCAATCGAGGTCCCAGAACGCGCGCGCGTACACCAACGTCCCCGTCATCCACTCCTCGTGATTCGAATGCCTGATGACCTGGAAGGCGGGTTCCGGAATGCGCAGCGAGGGGCGGCGAAAGCCATGGTCGCCAGCCGGCTCGAAGCCGAAGCGTCGGTAGTAGGTCGGAGAACCCTCGAGGAACACGAGCGGCTCAGGGCGCCGCACCACCTGATCCAACCCATGGCGAACCAGGGCCGTTCCTACCCGCTTGCCCTGGAACGAAGGCACGACGGAGACCGGGCTGAGCACCAGGACGTCGACGAGTCGCCGCGGCGCGTCGAGCAGCGACCGCGTGAACAGGATGTGACCGATGAGCTGGCCGGCATGTTCCGCGACGAACGACAGGCCATCGATCCAATCGGGCGATGCTCGCAGCGCGTCGACGAGCTCAGCGACGACCGGATCCGCATCGAAGGCATCCCTGATCACCGAGCGGATCTGCGCCTGCTCATCGGGAAGCTCGGGCCGATACCGGACGCCGGACAACGCGAACTCACCCATTGACCAGGGGCTCCGCGACCTCGTGTGCCATGTCCGCCACTCCGTCGGGACCAGCAGCGGCGGGTACCCCCAGGATCACATGGTTGGCACCGGCGGCGACGAAGCGCCGGCAGGTCCGCAACGCTGTTCTCCGCGTCTCCGCCGACGCTCCGCAGTCAAGCTGCGCGGCGAAGGTGAAGTCGTCCGGGTCGCGCCCGGCGATGGAGAGGGCGCGACGGATCTCGTCTCGCTTCTCTGCGAAGTACGCAACATCACCGGGTCGATTTCCCGGCATCGGCCACCCTTCGGCGAATTGCACCGCCAGCCGGATCCCGCGTGCTCGCTGCCCACCAAGCCAGATTGCCGGTCCACCCGTGCGTACCGGATGCGGCTCGTTCGTCGCGCCGCGAAGTGGGAACGCCTGGTCCTCGAGGGTCACTCCGCCTCCAATCGCCGCGTCCGCGCCGAAGAGGGCAGTCACGGTCCTGACGGCCGCCTCGAACCTATCGAATCGCTCGCGCATGGGCGGTAGCCGAATGCCGAACGCGGCGTGCTCCCCCTCGTGCCATCCAGCCCCGATGCCGAGGATGAAGCGGCCACCGGTCACATTGTCGAGTACGGTGGCGGCCTTGGCCATCACGGCGGGATGCCTGAACGTCGCCGATGCGACGGCGACACCCAGCCAACGGCCGGGAACAGAGTGGGCGAGGGCAGCAAGCGTCGTGAATGCTTCGAAGGCAACGCCTCCTCGCTCGCGGTTTGCATCGGCGAGGTGATCGCTCATCCATCCGGCATCAACGACCGGGAAGGTGCCGGCGCGTTCCCACATGGCATTGAGCGATGGCCAGTCCAGGCCGGCCGATTCGGTGGCAGAGATCCGGAAGCCGATGAGACCCGGCTGGCTGCGCCGCTCAATCACTGGGTGCATCGTACCGTCACCGCACAATTGCTCCACCGTGCATCAATACGGACGACGGATCGCCAACGGACGGCACTCAAGTGGGAGGCTCCATGCTCAAGGACAGCCACGCGTTTTCTGGGTTCTCGTCAGACGACATCCCGAAGGCGAAGGAGTTCTACAGCCAGATCCTCGGACTCGATGTCAGCGAGGACAACGGGCTGCTCACCCTGCGCCTGGGCGGCGGCCATTCGGCGCTCATCTACCCCAAGGACGACCACCAGCCTGCGACCTACACCACTCTGAATTTTCCGGTCGACGACATCGAGAAGGCCGTCGACGGCCTCACCGGCCGCGGTGTCGTCTTCGAGAAGTATGGCGGCGACCTCGGTCAGGATGAACGCGGCATCATGCGGGGTGAAGGGCCGCCCATCGCCTGGTTCAAGGACCCGGCCGGCAACATCCTGTCGATTCTCGAGATCCGGCTCTGACGACGGATGAGGGCCACCGACGCTGTCATCCTCATCGACTATCTCTACTGGACGCGAGACGTCGTCCTTCGTGCAGCCGCCCGGATGAGCGATGACGAGTTCACCTCGACGGATGGCGTGACTGATCGCGACCTGCGAGCCACGCTCGTGCACGAACTGGACGTCGAATGGAGCTGGCGCGAACGCCTGAAGGGAGCCAACTGGGAGGAGTGGGGTGACGATGCCGACCTCGATGCGCGGGACTACCCCACCCTTCACAGGTTGCGCTCCCATTGGATGCGCGACGAGGCGGAGATGCGCGCGTGGCTGGCGGCACTCACCGATGAGGACCTCGAGACTCCCCCGCCTCGCGATGAGGATCCACTTCCGCTGTGGTACTACGTCATGCACCTCGTCAGTCACGGCATCCAGCAGCTGAGCGAGGCAGCTGTGCTGCTGACGAGAGCCGACCACTCGCCCGACGATATCGGGTTCCTCGAGTTCGCGCGCGAGGGGGCTGGCCGCAGTGAGCCATAAAATAAGTGGTGACGCGGCATGGAAACCGTGGTACGCTTTCGGGAGCAACGCCCAGCTTGGGCATAACATCGCGGCAGCACGAACGCTCCTCTCACGGTCTTTACGGCGAGATGGCTCGCTGAGGCCGCACAAGAGGAGTGTTTTTCTTTGTTGACCTACCAGGACAAGACGCTGACCTGCGTCGATTGCGGGATGGAGTTCTCGTTCACCGCGAGCGACCAGCAGTTCTATGCTGACCGCCAGTTCAGCGAGCCGCGCCGATGTCCGGCCTGCCGCGCAGCCAAGAAGGCCGCGCGCGGCGAGAGCACCGGAGGCTACAGCGGTGGTGGTGGTGGTGGTTACGGTGGTGGCGGTGGCGGTGGCTACAGTGACCGGCCGCGCGAGATGTTCAGTGCCACCTGCGACGGCTGTGGCAAGGAAGCCCGCGTTCCGTTCCGTCCCACCGGTACCAAGCCGGTCTACTGCAGTGATTGCTTCCGCCGCTAGGCGCCAGCACGACGCTAACGAACGACCCGGCGGGTTTCCCCGCCGGGTCGTTCGTTATCTGGTCCGCTCTGTCGGGCTATGGCTCGTCCGACCGCCACGGCTTGGCCCACGGATACTTCTGGCTCGCGACCTCCAAGGCCTTCAGCATCTCGGTTCGCGCATCGGCAAGTGCCTGGGCAGTGCGGGCCGCCTCGGACGGATCCGTATCACTGCGCTCAGACTCGACACGTAGCCCTTCCGTCAGGCGACGGTACGCTTGAATGGCATCGTTCGCCGTTCGCGTGATCTGACTCGTGGTCTGGCGCAGAAGCCGCAGCTGCTCCTCCGGCCGTGCCTCGCGTAGCAACTCGCGGTCGAGGGTGGCGCTCAGCTCCTCGATGCGGGTCGTGGCATGGCGGATGGCGCGCAGGTCGCCCGAGCTGCGGCGGGAGAGCCTGGTGGTGGATCTGATCAAGGAGTCAGGGTACACCACGCGCGCTCATTCGCCGGATCGATACACCAGGCCGATCCCTTCGGGATCCATCAGCGTCAGGAGTTCGCCATCGATGGTGGGGATGAACCCATCGCCGATGACGCTCACAACGTGGTCATCCTGGCCGCTCAGCCCCGGCGCACATGTCGTCTCGTTCATGCCCCAGGTCGGCGCCTCGATCTGGTCTCCCTGCTCCATCCAGTTCCCTTCAAAGGTACGGCAGCCTGTCGAGCCGGTGAAGGTTCCGTCTTCATGAAACTCGAGCGTCGCCGGTTCGCCCATCGGCGCCGATGCGACATCACCGTCGACCAGCGTCTCGAGCACCCATCTGGTGTCCACGAGGTCGGATGTTGGCGGCGCCGGCAGCGCTGCGAATCGCAGGTCGACCCCGTCCCCACGCGCCACAAGCTCCTCTCCGTCGCGTGTGATCTGGCGGATCCGTGTCATCGCTCCGAGGTACGCGGCTTCCGCGGTCATGGCTGGGTCCTCGCAGGCCATCTCGGTCTGAGCAAGGTTCTCCATGCGCAGCCCGTCTTCCCCCATCCTGATCTCGCCCCCATAGCTGTTGCACGCGGCCGTGCCCGCGATCCGGCCCCCGGAGATCGTCAACGTGATGCGATGGTTTTCCAGGACCGGAGCATCCCGTCCATCGATTGAGCCGCCGGTCAGCACCCAGTCGCCAACCACCAATTCATCGGATGCGCTGGAGCCAGGCGGGTCCGTCGGCGCCTGGCCCGCGCCGCAGGCAGCGAGCAGGGCGGTCAGCAGGAAAAGAGGAGTAATGGTTCGTTGCATGCTGCTCCGACGCCAGCCGGCAGGCATCGGTTCCGATTGCGCCGGCCACGATGAGCACCCGGTCACCCCAGCTGTCGCTCCAGGAACCGGCCCTTCGTCTCCCCGACGCCGCCACCCCTAGTGATGACCTCGCTGACCGCTCCCTGAACCTGCATGCCCTCATACGGTGAGAAATCGCTCGTGTGGTGCAGGTCCGCTTGTCGCAGGCTGCGACGTGCATCTGGATCCCAGATTACAAGGTCAGCATCGAGACCTGGCCCAATGGCGCCCTTCGAGTGCAGCCCGAAGAGGCGGGCGGGGGTGCTGGCCAGCACCTCCACCATCCGATCCGCGCTGATGCGACCCGTGGCCACCCCCCGCGAGTAGACGACGCTCAGCAACGTCTCGATGCCCGGTGCGCCGTTGCTGATCTCCGGGAAGGCCGGCGCCGGAACGCGCTTCTCGCGATCGAGGCGATCGGCGACGTGGTCACTGGCCACCACGTCGAGAATGCCGTCGCGAAGGCCCGCCCACAGTGCCTCGACATCATCTTGCGTCCGCAACGGTGGGGAGATGACGCGCTTGATGACCTCGCTTTCGTCGGGATCGGCGTAGAGCACATCGGTGAACGTCAGGTAATGCGGGCAGGTCTCGGCGTAGACCGGTTCACCGCGCGACTTGGCCTCCGCGACGGCGTCGAGTGCCTCCTCGCAGCTGAGATGCACGATGTAGAGC
>JALZJE010000225.1 GCA_030859955.1 Chloroflexota bacterium
CATCATCGCGTCCGGTCGAGACTGGCGCGACCGATGCATCCGCGACCCCTGGTTTTCGATGCGTCACGTCCAGCTCGGTCCTCCTTTCAACCGATTCGAACGCACGCCGACCCAGCGCGCTTCACCCCTTCCATGGAGATGTAATTCGGCGACCACCCGCCTGCGCACTTCCACGCCCGGTACGCCGGGGATTCGGCGAAGATCGATATCGCAAGCGGCGAGATGATCGCTGTCGCTGCCCCACGGTGCCCTGCGGCTCGTGCGAGAATGGATCGAGCAGCACCGCGACGAGCTCGAGGCAAACTGGGAGCGCGCGGTGAACTACCGCAGGCCCGAGCCGATCGAACCATTGCGATGAGCGAGATCATCCACGTAACCGATGTGGAGCCCCTCGAGGCGCACCGGATCCGAGCGACGTTCAGCGATGGGGCGATCAAGGAGATCGACCTCAGCGATCTGCTCGCGGCCGGCGGCGTCTTCACGCCCGTCTACGAGCGCCGCGAGGTCTTCGAGCAGGTCCGTGTGAATCCGGAGAGCCAGACGGTCGAGTGGCCCGGCGATGTCGACCCTCGATCCCGAGGTGCTCTACGGGCGTCACGAGCCCGCGTCCGACGGTCCGAGGGCCGGTCACCAGCGCGGCGTAGGCCATGCCGGCCGCCTCTCGATGGCGCGGTCCGCGTCCCCGAATCGCGCAGGGCGCAGCGGGCGGTTTGGATCGGCGATGACGTCGAGGCGATACTGGCGGTCATCTTGGTGAGCCTCCTCACGCCCACCGTCACTGTGCTTGACGCAGCGATCGACGGCGATCGCGGTGGCCTTGAGCACGCGCTGGGCCGTGAGATCGTCGACGGCTGGGATGTTGGGCGAAGCGTTCGCCGCTGAGGAGGTGCACACGGTGCTCGCCCACACGCTCGCCGAGCGGGGGCCATCCGTGCGTGTGCTCGAGAAGACTGGATTCGTGCACGACAGCGAGGTCGGCGACCGTGAGGTCGGTACGACCTGGCGCTTTCGCCTCGACCGATAGCACGATCAGCCCGCACACCACCACTCGCTGACCTCGGCCGGCCCAGACCGATCAGCGGTGCACCCGATAACACCCTGCGCGCTGCTGCTGCTCGCAGCGACCGCCTACCGCATTCACGTGAATCGGCCGTTGTCCACGTCCACGCCGGGCGATGACCGACCGTCAGTTCGCCACGATCCGGCACGGCGGGAGCCCGGGTGTGTTTCGCGCCCGAGCGTTTGGCGCGCCTGCTAGCCGGGGCGCTTGAAGCGCAGCACGATCAAGTCCTCGATCGGCTCAAAGCCGAGCCGTTGGTAGAGCCTGTTGCTCGCCGGGTTGTCGACATCGGCGAACAGCAGTAGCTCCGCGGCTCCCTCGTTGATGGCCCGCCGGCAGGCCGCGGCCGTGACCGCGGCACCGTACCCCTTGCCGCGGTGAGGCTTGCAGGTGTAGACCGGCCCGATCCGTCGCGAGCCACCGACCTGCCGCTGGAGACCTGCCAGCGCGACCGGCGTCCCATCGTCGTCCCGCCAGGTCGTGTAGGCGCCGGAGGCGATGCGATCCGCGACATGCGACGTGACGTCTCCCTGCCATGTAAGGACCTCCGCGCCGAAGGCCTCGACCCAGCCGATGAGCAGTTCGCGATCGTCCCGCGAGGCGACAACGGCATGTCCGGGTGGGCGCTCAGACGGCCGGAGCGTCCCGAGTCTGTACAGCCGGGTGCGCATCGACGTGTGCGCATCGTCACCACAGCGCGCCCGCCACGCCGCCGCGAACGCCACCGCCAGGTCGGTCCCGGCGTTGACTCCGGCCAGCTCGCGCCTGAGCCCGACGAGCAGGTCTGCCAGCGGTTCGAGCGCGTGTCCGGGCAGCGCGGAGAAATGCAGAGGGTATGGCGGCGTATGCATGAATGCACCGGTCACCCCTGCAGCGCCGTCGCCGTGCCACCAACCAAACAGCGCTGGCTGGCTGTCCAGCGGTCCGCCACGCGCCACGAGGCCCTCGCTTGCCGTGAGGATGATGGTGTTGCTCGTAGCGCGGGCACGCAGGAACGGACCCGCGTTGTCGAGGAACTCCTGCGGATGCTCGGTCGCGGTCCACG
>JALZJE010000230.1 GCA_030859955.1 Chloroflexota bacterium
TCCCGGCCTCGATGGCATCGAGCTGGCCGATGCTCACGTTCCATCCGAACGCGTACATCTCGCCGGTGTTGCCGGAGTCCGCGATGGCGCGAGCGGCATGCTCGGCGCTGATATCGACGTTCTGGATGACCTGGACCTCCGGGTTGCCCTGGATGAATGCCCTATACGCGTCGTAGGCCGCAGCCGGATCGTAGGTCACATTGAGCGCGGAGCTCACATCGTTGACGAAGGTGGCGTCGGGGATGGCTTCCATGATGCCGTCGATGAAGCCCTGCATGCGACCCTGCGCCCAGTTCTGGGTCGGGTCGCCGCCGGACACGGCGAAGGTCTTGAAGTCGAGGTCGTTGGCGTTCATGTAGTCCACGATGATCTCGGCTGCCTGGAGACCTTCGTTGTTCGAGATCTGCGTGAAGTTCGTGAACTCGTTGCCATTCGACTCGACGCCAACGGTGAACACCGGGATGCCCGTGGCCATGATGTCGTTGACGATGTTGCTGAAGGCGTCGGTGCCGGTCGACTGGACCGATAGGCAGTCGATCTGGTCGGCTTCGAACAGCGCGGTGATCTGAGCGATCTGCTCGTTGATGTCCTGGACGGCGGACGACGGCGCCACGGCCTGACCGTTCATCGGCAGGATGGCCTGGGCCTCGGGCAGCGTCCGCTCATAGCCCGCCGCGTACTGCGGGGAGAAGAGCGGGATGGCCGTCGAACCATAGGAGAAGACGTAATTGATGGGCTCGCCAGCGGCGAGCTTGTCCGCGACGCGCTGGTGCAGGGTGAACGTGGAGCCGTCCTTGAGCGTGCCGGTCAGCGGCCAGTCATCGGTCGGGGCGGTGGTCGCCGCAGCCTGGGTCGGAGCGCTCGACGCGGCCGGAGCGGCGCACGCGGTGACCAGCAGCGTCGCTGCGGTCAGGAACGTCAGGGCCCCTTTGATTCGTGCGGGCATGGAGATCCTCCTCGGTCAAAAAAGGGACGTCGTCCCCACGTCGCCCGGCCTCGGACGGGCAGGGGTCAGTATCGTTTCCAGTGCTGGCGATGTCAACGTTACTGGAAAGGATTGCGCTGTGGACCCATGGGGTCAGCGACCGCCCCCGCGTCACCACATCACCAGCCCGCCGCTGTAGTTGATGGCCTGGCCGGTCATGTAGCCGGCCTCATCGGAAAGAAGGAACCAGATGGCTCCGGCGCACTCATCGGCCGAGGCCGCGCGCCCCAGCGGCACGGCCCTGTTGCGGGCCTCGGACAGCTCCTCCACGGTCAGCCCGCGCTTGGCGGCCACATCGGCCAGGACCCGGTCCTGCATCGGTGTGTCGATGATGCCTGGGCAGATGGCGTTGACGCGCACGCCGTTCGCGGCGAAGGCATAGGCGAACGAACGGGTGATGGAGAGCACCGCGGTCTTGGATGACGCGTAGACGGCCGCCTCTGTGGTCGTGGCCAGCTTGGCCGAGGATGAAGAGAGGTTCACGATGGCGCCGCCCGAGGGCATCGTCCGGCCGATGCGCGACACCAGGTCCCAGGTCGCGTCGACGTTCACGGCGTAGATATCCCGCAGGTCCTGGACGGTGAACTCCAGGATCGGCTTGAGCCGGATGATGCCCGCCGAGTTGACGAGGTAGTCGACGCCGGCACCGACTCCCACAAGCCGGTCGCGGTCCGCATCGCTGGCCAGGTCGCCCACGAACGGCGTGGCTCCCGCTTCAAGCAGCGGCGCAAGGCCGGCCTCATCCACGTCGGCCGCGATGACCGTGGCGCCTTCGGCAAGAAGTCGCCGCGCAACGGCCTGACCGATGCCGCTCGCCGCTCCGGTGACGACCGATCGCCTTCCCGATGCGCCCATGCTGCCTCTCCTCGGTATCCTCACCGGAAACGGTTGCAATGATAGTTGACGATGCAGCACGAAGGGCGCTCGAGGAGGGCGACATGGGCGGATGGCTGGAGGGAAAGATCATCGTCGTGACCGGCGGCGCCCGTGGCATCGGCGAAGCCATCGTGCGACGCGCGGTGGCCGATGGCGCCCGGGCCGTGGTGGCTGATCCGGGCGACCCCGAGTCACCCCTGGAACGCACGCGCTACGTGCACTGCGACGTCTCCGACCGGGCTTCCGTCGAGGCCTTCTTCGCCTCCATCGCCGACGATGAGGGCGGCGTGGACATCCTGGTCAACAACGCCGGCATCCAGCGTGTGGGTCTGACCGAGACCTTCGATCCGATGGCCTGGGAGCAGGTCATCCAGAC
>JALZJE010000258.1 GCA_030859955.1 Chloroflexota bacterium
CCCGTGAACTGCACGTCCTGCGCAGCGAGCGCCTCCTGGGTCGCATGGATGTCGTCCACCACGAAATAGATTTTCGAGCCGGGTCGCCAATCGCCCTCATCCCGACGCTGCAGGTACAGGCGGGTTCCATCGGCGTCGAAGAAGGCCAGGTCACCGAATGTGAAGACGTGCGGGAGTGGTCATGCAGGTATCCGTCCTCCTGTTTCATGTCTCAGCCTAGAGGCAGATGGGGCTAAATTCCCTACCCTCGTTCCACCTCCGGTGGAATCTATGGCTACGATGCCGATGATGAGCGTTCAGCCCGATGCGCCTCCGCCCTCGGCGCCAAGTGCAGGAGTCGAAATGATCAATGCGCGCCGAGTCCCTGGTGATCTTTCTCGCCGGCGTCAAGCTGCCGACCGACTTCAAGGACACGCACCTGGGTCGGATCGGCCGATAATGCCCCGATGAGCGCCAGCACCGATCCGGCCCGATGCACGCACATCCTTCGCCCCTGAGCCGACGGCGTCTGCTCCAGCTGGGAGCAGCGGCCTCAGCAGCGGGGCTGGCGGCCTGCGCGACGCCGATACCATCGCTCACGCTGCGGCCCTCGGCCACCGCAACATCGGCGCTGTCTCCAACTCCCGAGCGCACGCCGACGCCCGGACCTTCGCCCACAGCGGATCCCACCAGTCGGCCCGCAAGGGGGCGCATCCTGTACCGCGATGGCGCCCTTGCCGATGGCCGCTCGGCGACGCTTCGTCGCAACGTCAGCATCCTCGTCGAGGACGGCCGTATCGCGTGGATCCGGCCGGCCGACGGGGAGGAGGATTCAGGAGGAGCGTCGGTCGTGGATTGTGCCGGCGCCACGTTCGTGCCAGGGATGGTGGACTGCCACAGCCACGT
Organism: Chloroflexota bacterium; assembly: GCA_030859955.1. Classification (GTDB taxonomy): domain Bacteria; phylum Chloroflexota; class Limnocylindria; order QHBO01; family QHBO01; genus JACDBZ01. The sequence goes on from JALZJE010000258.1 coordinate 886, forward strand.
CACCGGACCGGGCGGCGCGAACTGGATCGAGCGGTTCAATGATCCGCCCCAGACCCTCGTGGCGGTTGCGGAGGACAACGGTCGCATCGGCCTGGCGGCGGGCGTTCGCTGGATGCGCGATGTCGGGTCCCCGGTCGGCATTGATCCGATCGATGGCCGCGAGCGCGCCATCGCCCTCGGCGTGCGTGACCGATGGGCCGATCGAGCTGATCGACCCTATCTCCGAGCGGCAGGCTCCTGGATCTTCAAGCGGGGCGTGAGCCCGATACAGTCGGCCATCGAGGCGGGGACGGCTGACGAGCTGCTCTCCGCCGCCGTCGGCCAACTGGATGCGGGTGCCGACCTCGTCAAGCTCTACATGGACGGGCCGGACGTCAACGTGTCGCCGTGGACGGCGGCCGAGGTGGCGCGCGTGGCAGGCGCCGTGCATGGGCGGGGCGCGCGGATCGCGGCGCACGCGGGGCGACTGAACGGAGCGCGTGAGGCGGTGCTCGGAGGCGTCGACTCGATCGAGCACGGATTCGACCTCGATGCGAGCACCGCCGCCGAGATGGCGCGGCGTGGCACGACGCTCGTGAGCACGCTGGCGGTGATGCGATCGTGGCTCAGCTTCGGTGATACGACCAGCATGGAGCGCTTTGCCGGTGAGGCAGGGCGTGCGGCGACCCAGGCTCGCCTGGAACAGGGGGAGGCATCGGTCCGCATCGCGCGTGACGCCGGCGTGGCGATCGCAACCGGCAGCGATTTCGGCGGCGGCTCACTGCGGGCGAACCAGCTTGCGTGGGAGGTGACGAGCCTGGTGGCTGCGGGCGTGGAACCTGTTGATGCCCTGGCCGCGGCCACCTGGCGCGGCGGCGAGCTCCTCGGCGAAGATGAGGCGGGCGTCATCCGCGAAGGCGGACGGTCCGACTTCTTCCTGGTGCACGGCGATCCATTGTCCGATCCCGAATCGCTGTGGCGCGTGTGGCGTGCCGCCTGGGCGCCGTAGACACGATGTCGGCGTGGGCCTGCCGCATGGGGCGCCCGACGACCGGTTCCTGTACCTCTCCGACGTGATACCCACCGCATGGCAGGCAGTCGAGTACGCGGCGGTCCGTCCGGCGGCAACCTGCTCGTGATCGGCCTCGGTCCGATCGGCGATATGTCCTCTCGTGTCGCCCGCCAGCGTGGCGTGGAGCGAATCTTCGGCATCGACCCCGTGCCTGAGCGTCGGGCGCGTGCGGCGGCGTATGGCGTGGAGGTCTTCGACTTCGGCGAGGACGGTCAGCGCGCCATTCTCGACGCAACGGACGGCCGCGGCCCTGACTCGGTCATCGACGCGGTCGGCATGGAGGCTCACGGTTCCTCCTTCTTCTGGAACATGGCGTAGGCGCGCGGAGCCTCGGTGAGCGGCAAGGACGGGGCGGTAAAGGTGGTCTTCCAGCCCTGAAACCGTTCCCCTGTACGCTCGGACGAGCGAGGCCGTGAATTGCGACCCGTGCTGCCTGGGGTTCTGATTCCTCAGACAAATGACTGGCGGTCACGGCCGGCCCGGGGCCGCCAGATAGTCACCTGGCGAGTGGATCGCACCGCGCTTGACGGGCTGAGATCGCCGCCCCAGCGCGCCGTTAGTCACCGGATGCGTATCTGACGGCGAAGTGTGGCGCGGCAGCCCCATTCATGCCTCGGGTGCATCGACGGACGGGAAACGATGGCGCGGCACCTCCACTAATGCCCGTGACGCATCGATTGACGGAATGGCGGCGACCGTCACGCATCGGTTGACGGGTCCTGCGCAACAGCCAAGAGACATGCCGATGCGCGGCATTTCGGCACGCGATCTGCATCCGCGACCCATCCAGGTCTATGACGAGGGAACCAGAATGCAATCTCAGCCGCCCGTGGACAACGCCACGTACAACCTGCTGCAGACCCTGACCAGCAAGCTCGAGGCGATCGAGGCCTACGGCAAGTATCTTGATGACGCCGATGACGAGAGCCGCAAGTTCTTCGAATCGTGCAGGACGTCTGACCAGGAATCAGCTGCACGGGCGGTAGAGCTGCTGAAGACGAGGCTGGCGAATCGCTGACCAGGTCGGGCTGCACCCCTCTGACATGCTGCCAGAGAGTAACCGCATGATCCCCGATCGCGGACGTGTGCTGGTCGTCGACGACGAGCCAGGCGTTGCCATGGTACTCACCGAGCTATTGGAGGGCGAGGGCTACGATGTTCGGCACACCGCAAACGGCCACGAGGCGCTTCAGGTGGCGGCCGAGTGGGTGCCCGATGTCGTCGTGCTGGACCTGACCCTCCCCGGGATGAACGGTGCCGAGGTTGCTCGGCGGCTGCGCGCGTTGCCCGACGTGGCTGTGTCTCAGGTACCCATCGTCGTCGTCACCGGCGCCCACGCCGGGATCGGGACGGCCTCTGACATCGGCGCGTTTGCCGCAATCCGAAAGCCATTCGGCCTGGACAGGGTACTGAGTGCGGTCCAGGGCGCGGTCGAGGCAAGCCGAACCCTAGTCTGAGCCCCGGCTCACGTCAGACGTCACCGTGCCTGGCGGGGCAGGCGCCGTCGGGAGTCGCAACGTCATCGTCGTGCCATGGCCGAGACCGTTGCTCTGCGCGGACAGCGCACCACCATGTCGCTCAGCGATCTCTCGGCTGAGGTACAACCCCAGGCCGAGCCCGGGGATCATGGTTTCGCGATCGGTCTCAACGCGACCAAACGGCCTGAAGATCTGATCGTCGAAGCCAGCCGGAAGGCCGATGCCCGCGTCCTCCACCTCGATCATGACGTTGTCAACGTCGCGCCGCAGTCGAACGCTGATCCGCGGCCCATCGGGGGAGTACTTGACCGCATTGTCGAGGAGATTGGCGAGGATCTGCTCGAGCCGGTCCACGTCCACATCGGCGAGTAGCTCTTCGGCTTCGATCTCCAGGGCGATGTCCTGCTGCGCCCATGGCTCACGTTCGAGCAGCGTCCGCACGACGCGGGAGAGGTCGTGCGGTTCCGTGCGCACTGGCACGCCTCCGTGCTGGAGCCGGGAGACGTCGAGGAGATCATCGGTAAGGCGCGCCAGCTGCGCTCCGGTCGCTTCGAGAACCGCCGCGTACCGCGCCAGCTCATCGGAGTCGAGAGCCCCGCTCTTCAGGGCACGACCGATCAGCTGCGTGGTTCCGAAAATGGTCGCGATCGGGTTCCGAAGCTCATGCGAGGCGATCGACATGAACTCCTCGCGCACGCGCAACGCGTCCTCGGCGGTCCGTCGGGCCAGCATCTGGTCAGCAAGCGCCGCCTCGAGCTCCGCCTCCGCCCGCTTGCGGTCAGTCGTGTCGATCAGGGCTGCCGCGAATCGAAGCGGATTCCCATCTGCGTCGCGATCGACCCTGCCCCGCACCTGTACCCAGCGCGTGCGCCCGTCGCGACCGGTCACCCGGTATTCGATCTCGTATGGGGCGTCCGAGCGGAGCACGCGATCGATCTCGCGCGCCACCCGGTCGCGATCGTCGGCGTGGATGGCAGCCAGGTAGTCGGCGATCGGAAGCGTCCCGGCCTGATCAAGATCGACCCCGAAGATCTCCGCCAGGCGCTCGTCGGCGACCATGATGTCATCGGGAAGATGCCAGGTAACGGTGGCGACCGATCCGGCTGCAATCGCCGCCTCCAGCCGTGCGTGGACGTGACGCAACTCGTCCTCCGCACGCTTTCGGTCGCTGATGTCGCGGGTTGAACCGGCAACCGCCTCGACCGCGCCATCGGCGCCGAGCACCGGAATGAAGATGTACTCGTAGTAGCCCGGAACTCCGCTTGGGCTCGTGTATGGCGTCTCGTCCGTCAGCCTCTTCTTCGTCTGGAAGACCTGCTGAATCTGATCCTGGAGCCTCGCCGCAAGCTCCTCCGGATAGCTGAGTTCGAAGAAGTTCTTCCCGACCGCGTCCTCGAGCTTCAGCCCCCAAAGATCCAGGAGCGCCCTGTTGGCGTAGGTGAAGCGGCCGTCGCTATCGAATATGTAGGCAAAGTCGGCGATCGCCGACAGCGTCGTCTCGAACACCCGAGCGCGCTGTTCCAGCTCCAGCAGCCGCCCCTGCTCGGAGGGTCGTTCGGGCGTTTCAGCCATGAGCCGATGAGATCGAGGTGGAGGGCATGGACGCCAGAATAGGCGCTGTCCCACTGCGTCGACAGCGGCCCGTGACGGCGACCGCCCGTGTCGTCGGTGTCCCAGCAGCCGAGGAGAGACCTGGAAACGCCTGAAGCGCGCAATTTGGCGCTGCGCCGCTCATGCTCGTCATCGTCTCCTGACGGGAGCCGTAGCGAGATCCACAGCGCTGGATGGCAGCGAAGTGGTCCTGGCAGTCGCCCCGACCGCCGTGGAGCGACCGCGCGCGGGTGAGGGAGATCGGCCTGGTTTCCGGAAGCGACAGTCAGACCATTCGTTTGAGGCATGGTCGGTGGCGGCGGTTGCCCTTTGACCGTCAACTATGCGTGCGTTGAACGAGATTCCCCGTGATGACGATCCCACCCCGCCATCGCGGGGCATCGCATGCTTCCGGTGCACCGTTGACGGTGCCAGGGTGTCCCGGCTCGCCACTCATGCGCCGGGGGAATCACTTGACGACTTTGGTGCCTTTCGTGTCGCCGCGGCGCCATGAATCGGCTCCGCCGTGGTGGACCGATAGACTAAACGGCGCCGTGAAGACCGCTCCCCCCGTGGCCGATCCGCTCGCCCCGTTCAGCGAGGCGACCCGCACCTGGTTCGCCGAAGCATTCGAGGCCCCGACGCGCGCCCAGGAGCTGGGCTGGGAGGCGATCAGCGGCGGCCGCCACACGCTCATCCACGCGCCGACTGGCAGCGGCAAGACCCTGGCCGCCTTCCTGTGGTGCCTGGACCGGCTCATGACGGAAGCGCAGCCGGGGCGGAAGACGGTGAGGGTGCTGTACATCAGTCCGCTCAAGGCGCTCGCGTATGACGTCGAACGGAACCTGCGCGCCCCACTGGCCGGCATCCGGCGTACGGCCCAGCGGCTGAACCTCCCGATCCCCGAGATCAGCGTCGGCAGCCGCACCGGTGATACGCCGGCCGATGCGCGTCGCCAGCTGGCGAAGCAGCCGCCGGACATCCTGGTGACCACGCCCGAGAGCCTGTACCTCCTGCTGACCAGCCAGGCGCGCGAGATCCTTCGCGGCGTCGAGCACGTGATCGTGGATGAGGTGCACGCCATCGCCGCCACGAAGCGCGGGTCGCACATGGCGCTCAGCCTCGAGCGACTCAGCCACCTGACCGATGCTGATCCGCAGCGGATCGGCCTGTCGGCGACGCAGCGCCCGCTCGAACTAATTGGTGCTTTCCTGGGTGGCGTCGGCCGCGAGGTCAGCATCGTGGACGCCGGGGCGCGCAAGGTGCTCGACCTCGAGGTCATCG
>JALZJE010000259.1 GCA_030859955.1 Chloroflexota bacterium
CCGGGGCCATGAACGCGCATGACGTCGGCCGTGACCGGGGCGGCCTTGTCCCCGCATTCGGACTCCTCGCCGCGGAGGGCGTCGCCGTTACCGGGGTGGGGATCGAGGGCGACATCCTGTACGGACCGCGCCAGGTCCGCGCACTCGTCGAGTCGGCGCGCTCAGCCGGGGTGGACGCGTACTACCGGGAGATCCGCTCCGACAAGGGCCACGACGCGTTCTTGGTCGAATGGGACCAGCTCACCTCGCTGTTCCTCGAGGCGCTCGCCGCCGCGTCGGATGTGGGTCCCGAGCCGCGAGTCGCGAGAACCGCCTGAACGCCGCCCGAACCGCATGCTATCCGCCCGCCTCGCCTGCTCCCTGCAGACACGTAGAGCAGCGACCGTAGAAGTCGAGGGTGGCGTCGGCGATCGCGAACCCGTAGCGTTCCGAGACGCTATCGGTGAGCTCAGCGACGAAGCGTTCGCCGATCTCCTCGACCCGGCCGCACTGGCTGCACACCAGGTGGTGGTGGTGTCGCGGATCGCATGACACGTAGGCGTACACGTGCCCGGGTCGCTCCAGGCGCCGCGCGGCTCCCACCGACACGAGCGCCTCCAGCACGCGGAACACCGTCGCACGTCCCAGCTCCGGATGATCGGGACGCAAGCGGTCGTACAGCTCCTGGGCTGAGAGCTGCTGATCGGCCGCGGCCAGGGTCTTGGCGACCAGCAGACGCTGGCGCGTCACCCGCTCGCCGGCGGCACTCAGGCGCGGGGCAAGGTCAGCCAGGTGATCTGTCGACGGTCGAGGACCCATTGGTGAGATCATATCTCATCATTAACATGAGATGTGGTATCGTCTAGCGCATGAACGCATACCGCGCCCCGGCAGGTCCCATGACGCAGCCATCTCGCGGCTTCGTTGCCGGAGTCGGGGCCGGATTGCTTGTCATTCTCATGACAGCCTGCGTCGCGACACCTGGCGGAAGCGCACCGTCAGCAGCCACCGGTACTCTGCGGATCGTGACCACCACGTCCGTGCTCGGCGACCTGGTCCAGCAGGTTGGTGGCGAGGACGTCGACGTCCACAGCCTGGTACCGAAGGGCGGTGAGGTCCACACCTTTGACCCCACGCCATCGGATGCCACGACCGTAGCCGACGCGCAGCTGCTGATCATGAATGGATTGGGACTCGACGATTGGCTAGGCGATATGGCGGTCGACGCGGGCGCTGACGACGTCCCTGTCATCGAGCTGGCCGAGAACCTCGAAGAGGTGACGTACCTCGAGGGCGACGACCACGACGGTGAGGCGTCAAACCCGCACCTGTGGCTCAACGTGAAGTACGCAATCCTCTACGTTGACCGCGTCGCCGATGCATTGGCCGAGGCCGATCCCGAGCGCGGCGACTCATACAGGGCCAGGGCGACCGACTATGTGGCCGAGCTGGAGGAACTCGACAGCTGGGCTCGCGAGCAGATGGCCAGCATCCCGGACGAAGACCGCAGCGTGATCAGCTTCCACGAGGCGTTTCCGTACTTCGCTGAGGCGTACGGTCTCGAGATCGTCGGCACCGTCGTCGATGCCCCCGGCCAGGACCCGAGCGCGGGCGAGGTGACCGCCCTGATCGATACGATCCGCGGCGAGGATGCCGCCGCCATCTTCACCGAAGACCAGTTCCCCACCACCGCGGCCGAGCGAATCTCGGAGGAGACCGGGCTGGCGATCGTCGGTACGCTCTACAACGACTCGGTGGGCGACCCGCCGGCGGATACGTACATCGGCATGATGCGCTGGAACGTCGAGCAGGTGGTCCAGGCGCTGCGATGACGATCGCCCCCGCGGCGGCCGCGGTCTCGCTCGTAGACGTTTCGGCCGGCTACAACGATCGGATCGCGCTCGAGGGCGTCAATCTCGACGTGCCGTCGGGGAGCCTTCTCGCCATCGTGGGGCCCAATGGGGCGGGGAAGAGCACGCTGCTCAAGGTCATCGCGGGGCTGCTGCCCGTGTGGGGCGGCTCCGTCTCGGTCCTCGGTGCGGCTCCCGGGGGTGCGGCGCGACGCATCGCCTACGTGCCGCAGGCCGAGCTCGTGGATTGGCACTTCCCGATCACGGTCTCCGGCGTGGTGATGATGGGCCGCTACCCGGGCCTCGGACTTGGCCGCCGTCCGACGCGTCACGACCAGGAGGCGGTGCGCCAGGCACTTGCGAGCGTGGGGATGCTCGAGCATGCCGAGCATCAGATCGGCGCGCTGTCCGGTGGCCAGCGCCGGCGCGTCTTCCTGGCCCGTGCCGTCGCCGCCGACGCGGATCTGTTCCTGCTCGACGAGCCGGTGACCGGCGTGGACGCGGCGACGCAGCAGGAGATCATGGACATCCTGGCGACTAACGCCGCGATGGGGCGCACGATCATCGCCACCACGCACGATCTGGCCTGCGCGGCGGAATGCTTCCAGCGCGTGGTGGCCATCAACCGCACGGTCGTCGCCGATGGTCCGGCGAAGATCGCGCTCGACCCGGAGATGCTGGCGCGCGCCTACAGCGGCCACCTGCTCGTGCTGGAGGGGAATCGGTTCATGCTCGACGATGCCCACCACCACGATGAGTCCGGTGCGGAACGTCACTTCCACGACGGGGGCGGCTGAGCATGGAGCTTGTGCTGGAGCCCCTGGGCTACCCCATCTTCGTTCGGGCCGTGGTGGCTGCGGTCCTGGTCGGCACGGTGTGCTCGGTGGTGGGAACGTACGTGGTGCTGCGCGGGCTGGCCTTCATCGGGGATGCGATCGGCCACGCGGCCTTCCCCGGAGTCGTCATCGCCTTTCTGCTCCAGGTTCCGTTCTACCTCGGTGCCGCGGTTGCCGCGATCAGCACGGCCCTGGCGATCGGCTTCGTGACGCGCCGCACGACGCTGCGCCCGGATACTGCCATCGGCGTCCTGTTCGCCGGCACGTTCGCGCTGGGTATCTTCCTGTTCAGCTCCATCGAGGGCTACGTCGCCGACCTGTTCAGCTTCCTGGTCGGCAACATCCTGTTCATCAGCTCCGCCGACCTCATCGGCCTACTGGTCCTTGGCGCGTTGATCCTGATTGCGGTTGCCGTCCTCTGGAAGGAGCTGCTGTACTCGACCTTCGATCCTCTGGGTGCCGCCGCTTCCGGGCTGCCGGTGGCACGCCTTGAATACCTGCTGCTGATCCTGGTGGCGCTGACGATCGTGGTCAGCGTGCAGGCGGTCGGCATCATCCTGGTGGTGGCCATGCTTGTCACTCCGGCGGCTACCGCGCAGCTGCTGACGTCACGCTTCGCCCGCCTGATGGGGCTGGCCGTTGCGTTCGGCGTGGGCGGCGCGGTGATCGGCCTCTACCTGAGCTTCTGGCTCGACGTCGCCAGCGGAGCCAGCATCGTGCTGGTGGAGACGGCGCTCTTCATCAGCGTGCTGGCGTTCAACCCGCGTGGCGGCCTGCTGCGGATTCGCCGAATGGTATCGACGACCGGCTGAGCAGTCCGACTGAGGTGGCTGAGAGGATTGATTTGCAGGCCGTCAACGCCTTGCGGTCTACGCTAACGGCGCAACGGCCTTGATTGCCGAGAGGTCATCGTCCCGGAGCAGCTGCTGCAACGATGCAGCGATGTTCTGTTCTACCTGCGACGCGTCCTTGGCCCCCGGTATCGCGACTGACACAGCGGGTTCCGCAAGCACGAACTGCAGCGCGACCTGCGTGAGCGGCTTCGCGGGGCCGGCTATCTCGCGCAGCTTATCCACTTTCTCGAGGGCCGCCGGATACCACTGTTCACCGGGCCAGCGCTCGCGGAGGTCTCCCGCCGGAAAGCTCGTGTCAGCGGTGAACTTTCCGCTGAGCATGCCTTTGTGCAGAGGGCCTCGCACCACGCAGCCGAGGCCGTTTTCCGCGGCATACGGCAAGATGTCCCTCTCTGCGTTGCGGTTCAGGATGGAATAGTCGAACTGCACGGCGTCGATCAGGCCATCTCTGTTGAAGTGGCGCAGGTGATCGATGCCGTCCGTTGATACCCCCACCGCGCGTACCTTGCCGCTCGTCTTGAGCTGGTCGAAGGCCACGAGAAACGCCGCCGTCTCCTCAGGCTTATCCCACCAGATGTGGCACCAGTACACGTCGACGTAGTCCGTCCCGAGCCGGCGCAGGCTGGCGTCACAAGCCTCTATCACTTTCTCCGGTCGGTCGTACACAGGGTCGCCCTCCGGGTCGCGATGGTGCCCCATCAGGCCGCCCTTGGTCGAGACCACGACGCGGTCGCGCCTGTCGGCAATCGCCTGGCCAACCAGCCGCTCGCTGCGGCCATCGCCGTACACGTCAGCGGTATCGATGAACGTTACGCCGAGGTCCATGGCGCGGTGGATCGCGTCGAGCGACTGCCTGTCTTCGACGGGACCCCACGCGTCTCCGCCGATGGCCCACGCGCCGAAGCCAATCTCAGATACGTCGATGCCTGTTCGTCCGAGTTGGCGGTAGCGCATGTGGTCCTCGTAAATGCCCACAGGCGTCCTTGTGGCAGACCAATAAATCAGGCCACGGTCTAGGAGCGAGCGGGCCGAGGCACAAGTGCAAGCGCGGTGCCCATCCAAGTGGCTTGGTGGGTCGACGGTCCAATCGATGCTGCGAGTCGACCCCGAACCCAGCAGGGTGGCTGGGGAGGAAGGATTCGAACCTTCGGTCTCCTGATCCAGAATCAGGCGCCTTACCGCTTGGCCACTCCCCATTGAGCTCGCGCCCATCGTACCGAGTCGGCGAAGGCCTCACAACCGCGACGGCGAATCGCGGGCACAATGCGTGGCACAGGCAGAGCGATCGGTATGAGGGTGAACGGCATCAACGAGGGCGATCAGCAGGACGGGTTCGCGTCGTTGGGCCTGCGGCCGGAGCTACTGGAGTGCCTGCGCGAGCTCGGGTACGAGGAACCCACGCCGGTCCAGCGCGAGGCCATCCCGCCGCTGCTTGACGGCCGCGACCTCCTCGCGGAGGCGCCAACTGGCACCGGCAAGACGGCCGCCTTCGCCTTGCCGCTCCTCCAGGGGCTGGATCGGTCCGGATCCGGTGGGCCGGAGGGACTGATCCTCGTCCCCACCAGGGAGCTGGCGATGCAGGTTGGCCAGGCCGTCCACCGCTATGGCCGGGGATTGAACGTGCAGGTGTTGCCGGTGTACGGGGGCCAGCCCATCGGCCATCAGCTGCGCGGGCTGAAGCGCGGGGTCGACGTGGTGGTGGCGACACCTGGGCGTGCCGTGGACCACCTGAAGCGAGGCTCGCTGCGCCTCGACGAAGTCCGTTTCGTCGTCCTCGACGAAGCCGATGAGATGCTCGACATGGGCTTTGCGGAGGATCTGGACGCCATCCTGGCCGAGTCGCCGGACGAGCGACAGACGGCCCTCTTCTCGGCGACCATCTCGCCGGGGATCGCCCGGATCGCCTCACGGCACCTCCGGGACCCCGTCCGAATCAGCCTCATGCGCGAGGCGCCCTCCGCCGGGGACTCGCCCCTCCTGCGCCAGATCGCCTACGTGGCGCCGCGCAGCCACAAGCTCGCCGCGCTGACCCGCATCCTGGACGTGGAAGCGCCGACCTCGGTGCTCATCTTCGCCCGCACCCGGATCGAGGTGGACGAGCTCACCGAGGCGCTCGCCGGTCGGGGCTACGACGCGGCCGCACTGCACGGCGGCTTGGGACAGGATCAGCGCGATCGGGTCATGTCACGGTTCCGCGACGGGTCCATCCAGGTGCTGGTCGCGACCGATGTGGCCGCTCGCGGACTGGACATTGAGCAGGTCTCGCACGTCGTCAACTACGACGTGCCCTCGGACCCCGACGCTTATGTCCACCGCACGGGACGGACCGGGCGCGCAGGACGCAAGGGGGTCGCCATCACGCTGGTCGAGCCTCGCGAGCAGCGCCTGCTGCGCAACATCGAGCGGTTGATCGGCCGCAAGATCGAGATCGCACGCCTGCCCACGGTTGCCGATCTGCGCGCTCGTCGCATGGAGCTGCTGGAGGGATCCCTGCGCGAGGCCCTGCTGGGCGACGACATGGACCGATACCGTGGCGTGATCGAGCCGCTGGCGGAGGAGTTCGACCCGTTCGATATCGCCCTGGCTGCGGCTTCGGTGGCCGATATCGGCTCGGGCGCGGACAGGGACGAGCCCGAGCTCCCGGACCTGACCCTCCGGCCGCAGCGCTCAGAGGCGGGGCCGCGTCGCCCTCCCACCGGCACGCGGGGACCTCCCGGGCCAAGGCGCGACTACCGCGGCGGCGACGGGATGGTGCGCCTCTTCCTGGGAGGCGGGCGCCAGGCGGGGATCCGTCCGGCCGACATCGTGGGCGCCATCACGGCCGAGGCGGGCATCGGCGGTCGTGCCATCGGCGCAATCGAGATCTTCGACCGATACGCGCTCGTCGAGGTCCCGGACCAGGTGGCGGACGAGGTCATCGGCGCGCTGCGCGCGGGCAGCATCAGGGGCCGCCGATTCCCGGTCCATCGCGACAGGGATGTCCAGGGATAGGTCCGCCGGGGCGGTTGGTATCGGTCCGTATCGGTCCAGTGTGCATGGAGGCCAGCCGTTGGTAAGGCCGCCCATATCCGAACGGCCACTCGTCGGCCATGGCACTGCCCCGTATCTTCAGCCGTGACGAAGGCAGCCCACATTCGATGAAAGGGTCTCGATGCACCAGGTACGTTCCCAGGAGTGGCGCAGGTTTGGATTCGGTGGTCCACCGGAGCCCTGGGATCACGGCGCCCTGCGCGATCTTGATCGCCTCGCGACGTCGTACTTCCTTGACATCCTGGAATCGCACCGGGTCGCGTTGGCCCTGATCGGCGAGGATGACCTTCGGACGCGCGTCGAGGACCTCTTCGCCACGGCGATCCGCCAGAAGCACGAGATCGACTACACGCTTCGTCACTGGGCGACGCCGGTGGAACGCGCGCGAGTGGAGGACCGCCTCGGCTCCCTGATGCGCATCGGCATGCGACTGCGCGAGATCCGCAACTCTTCCACGCCGGTGTCACCCGAGAGGATGCCGGCCGCCTGAGCCTTCTCCTCCCTTGCCGCCGTCAACATATTCATCGGGGGAGTGGCCGACGGGCCCGATGCGTCCCCAAGCGCCATCCATGCATTGCGCGCATGAGAACCGGCTGCTTTGACGGTCGCAAGATCACCAACGCCACGGTTTCAATTCACCCGGTGCATGCCTGACAGGCCCGGACCGCGCGTGGCCATCATTGATCCACCGGGTGCATGAACCGAGGGTAAGCCGCCGCCTCATGGACACCGGGGAGCACCCCACTAGACTGAGGCGTATGCCCCGCATGCCCACGCTCGCCGATGTCAACGCCGCCCGCGCGCGACTGCGCGGGATCGCCCTGCACACGCCCCTCGAGCCGAGTGTCGAACTCGCGGAGGCGACCGGCGCCGCCGACATTCGGCTGAAGCGCGAGGAGGTCCAGCCAACCGGGGCCTTCAAGACGCGCGGCGCCCACAACAAGGTCGCCATCGTGGCCGAGCAGAGCCCGGCGGCGGCCCTCGTCACCGCGAGCAGCGGAAACCACGGGATCGCCGTCGCCACCGCGGCGGTGCGACATGGAATGCGCCTCACCGTCCTGGTCGGGCGATCCGTCTCGCCGGCCAAGCTGGAGCGCCTCCGCGCGCTCGAGACGAATCGGATCACGGTCGAGCTGACCGGTAACGACACCGATGATGCCGAGGCTGAGGCCAGGCGACGCGACGATGCCGGTCACGCCATCTACATCCCGCCGTACAACGACCCCGACGTGATCGCCGGCCAGGCCACCGTCGGCGTCGAGATCCTGGCCGACTGGCCAGAGGTCGACACCATCATCGTGCCGATCGGCGGCGGTGGGTTGATAGCCGGGATCGGTCTATGGGCCAGGGCGGTCAAGCCGGGCCTGAGGCTCATCGGCGTTCAACCTTCGGCGTCCCCTCCGATGTATGGCTATTTCGAGACGGGCAAGACTGATCCGATGCCGATCGCACCCACGATCGCCGATGGCGTGGCCGGCAACATCGAGCGCACCAGCATCACCTGGAAGCTCTGTCGCCAGCTCGTCGATCAGGTGGTGCTGGTCGATGAGGAGCCGATCGCCGAGGCCATGCGCTGGGCGCTCGAGGTACCGCACCTGCTGCTGGAAGGCAGCGCCGTCCTCGGGATCGCGGCGCTGCGACCGGGACTGCTCGACGTGACCGGCCGAAACGTGGCGATCGTGACCACCGGTCGCAACGTGAGCCTGGAGACGCTGCGCCGCGTCCTCGGATGACTCCCGACGAGGCACGCGCCCGAGTCCAGAACGCGCGGGTCGCGTACCTCGCGACAGCCGACATAGCCGGCGTACCGCACATCGTCCCGGTCACGTTCGTCGTCGACGCGGATCGCATCATCACGGCGATCGACGGCAAGCCGAAACGCGGCACTCGCCTGCGCCGACTCGACAACATCGCGGCCAATCCGGCCGTCTCGCTGCTCGTCGAATCCTACGACGAAGACTGGTCCCGTCTCTGGTGGGCCCGTGCCGACGGTGCTGCTGCAGTCCTCACGAAACAAGAGGCTCGCGCCTCGGCGCTGGAGCTGCTCCGCGCTCGATATCCGCAGTACACCACCGTGTCGATCGGCGGCCCGGTCATCGTGATCGAGGTGCGGCGATGGAGCGGCTGGACCGCGGGCAATTTGGGTCATTGATCGCCCCGCGACGGCGTGAGGCCGGTCCAGTCGAAATATCGTGCGTCAGCTGTGGCGAGGGTGGTGGTCACGCGGACCTCGTGCGTGGCTGGCACCGAACTATCCTGAGTTTCCGGCCCGGCACCGACTTCGGGCCGGTTCTGTCCGAAATATCGCGCGACTCAATGTGTGAACACCGCCCGACACCGTCGTTCAGGACATGGACGGACTGACATATCCTCCGTTCCCGGCCCAGCATGGCCGTTCTGACCACCGTCAGCGCTGCCAGCGATCAGGGGATCGGGGTGCCGTCCACGCACTCACCCGTGGGCTCCGGCCCAACCGAGCTCATCGTCCGGGGGCGTCTCCGCGTCCTCCAGGCCGGCGAGCACGTCGTCCATCTCACGAAACGCACGGAGGGCATCCTCCCTGGAGACCGCCGCGAACCGCACCGGGTCACCGGTGCGCAGCATCGCAACGCGCCCGATATCGGCGCGGATCACGCAGGCCGCGACCGGGTAGCCACCGGTGACTGGGCGGTCCGCGAGCATGATGATCGGCCGGCCATCCGGCGGCACCTGGATCGCGCCGAGCGGCAGGGCCATGGAGGCAACCTCTGGGGGTTCAACGCGCAGCGCGCCGCCGTCCAGGCGCACGCCGGTCCGGTCCGCCTCGGCTGCCACGACCCATGCGACGTCGACGAGCTCAATCGCTCCGACCTGCGGTCCTGCGACGATCCGCACCGGCCCGGTCGGGGTGAGACCATTCCAGCGGCGCATGGTGCCCGAGCTCGTCGCGTACGCCAGGCGATCCCCCGAGTGCAGTGCCCGTCCCCCATGTCCGCCGAACCCGGTACGCAGATTCGTCGCCGCAGATCCGAGCACCAGCTCGGCATCGATGCCGCCAGCCACGGCGAGCCAGCACCGGGCGCCGTCGCCCATCCCGATGTCCAGCACCGACCCGGCGCGAACGTGCCTGGCGGCGTTCATGGGAAGCGGCAGTCCGTTCAGCCTCGCCTCGAAGCTGGCGCCGGTGAGTGCCACCGTCGTGATCGCGTCGAAGCGGAGCGACGGCCCGTGCAGTGTGATCTCGAGCAACGCCGCGTCTTCGTTGTTGCCAACCAGCCGGTTCGCAAGGCGGGCACTCCACGGATCGGCCGCGCCACCGACCGGGACGCCGAGGTGACGCCATCCCGGCCTTCCGCCGGCTGTCTGGACCGATGTCAGCGCGCCACCTTCGAGGACCTCGATCATGCCGGCTCGAAGCGAACCCGATCGCCGGGCAGCATGAGAGTGGGTGGATCCCGTCGCGCGTCGAAGAGCGAAACGTCGGTGCGGCCGATGATGCGCCAGCCGCCGGGCAGGTCCGCCGGATAGATGCCGCTCATCGACCCCGCAATCGCGACCGAGCCTGCCGGCGTGCGCGTTCGCGGCCTGGCGAGCCTCGGAACGTGCAGCTCGGTCGGCAGATCGCCGAGATACGCGAAGCCGGGGGCGAAGCCGCAGAACAGGACACGCAGCTCCGTCGATGCGTGGAGCTCGATCACTTCGGAGGGCTGAAGGCCGATGAGTGCCGCCACCTCGTCGAGATCGGAGCCGTCGTAGACCACCGGGATCGTGTGCAGCGCTCCGACGGATGGTGTCGGATCGAGCCCGGCGATGCGACGCTCGATTTCGGAGGTGACGCGGTCCGGATCGGCGGAAAGCGGATCGATGTCGACGAGAACCGACGCGAGTCCCGGCACCGCGTCGAGGACGCCCCGAGCCGGTTGAGCGCGAAACGACGCGGCAAGCGCCTGCGCCTCCTCCGGGCCATTGAGCTCGACGAGCAGCGCCGCCTCCCCGAACGGCCGAATCACGGCGCGCCGAGCGCGGCAACCACCACGCCGGCGTGCTCGAGCGCCCGGCGGACAGCGCCGGCGATCTCCACCGCGGCGGGGGTGTCGCCGTGACAGCAGATGCTCTCCGCAGCCAGCGCGACGAGGCTACCGTCCGTCGCGAGCACCAGTCCATCCTTCGCGATCGAGACCGCCTGGGCCGCGGCGACCTCGGGGTCGGTCAGAACCGAGCCGGCCTCGGAGCGCGGTTGAAGCGTTCCGTCGGCGAGATAGCTTCGATCGGCAAAGGCCTCGGGCACGAAGCGCAATCCCGCATCGGCGGCGGCTGTCGCCATCGGCTCAGAGGTGGCCAGCCCGTACAGCGCCAGGCCGCGACTGAATCGCGAGGTGGCCCGTGCAACCGAGGTGGCCAGGGCAGGGTCGACGGCGGCCTGGTTGTAGAGCGCGCCGTGCGGCTTGACGTGCTGCATCTCGACGCGATGCGCGCGACAGAACGCCTCGAGGGCGCCGATCTGGTAGCGAACGAGCCACTCGACCTCGTCCGTCTCGTACGGCATCGGGCGACGGCCGAAGCCGAGCAGGTCGGGGTAACCCGGCTGCGCGCCAACAGCCACGCCCGCCGTGGAGCAGCGTGTCACGGTCGCCTCCATCACCCGGAAGTCTCCGGCGTGAAAGCCACAGGCAACGTTGGCGCTGGTGATGTGAACCACCAGCCGCTCGTCGTCTCCGAGGGTCCAGCGCCCGAAGCTCTCGCCCAGGTCGGCATTGAGGTCCATCAGCGGACATGCTAGCCGCGGCGCCGGCCGAGGCGTGCTGGAGCGTCGCGGTGCCTGAGTGCATCACGGCCCAGGCCGGGAACGGAGGATATTTCAGTACGTCCATGGCCTGGACGACGGTGGCGGGCGGTGCTCACGAATGGAGTCGCACGATATTTCGGACAGAACCGGCCTGGAGTCGGTCCCGGGCCGGGAATGCAGGATATTTCGGCGCTGGCCACGAGAGAGGCCCGCGTGTACCCCACCCTCACGACAGCTGACGCACGATAATTCGACTGACCCCGGCCCCATGCCGTCGCAGGCGCGGGGCGACCGGGCACCGAGGAGCGGCGCCGACGCACCGCGCACCGTATCCTTGAGGGCGACATGCCCTCAAGCGAACCTGACCAGCCGACCGAGACGCTCGACGAGCTCAATCTCGTCAACGCGGGCTACGTCGCCGACCTGTACGAGCAGTATCGGGCGGACCCCACGAGCGTTGAGCCGCAATGGCGCACCCTGTTCGACTCGGGAGCGGGCGGCTTAGAGCCGGTAGAGGCGCCAACGAAGGCGACCAACGGCGAGCGCCGCGCCGATGCCGATGCGCCTCCGGCGGGACCGTCCGCCCCGGAGGGAGCGACGCCGATCAAGGGTCCGGCGGCGACCCTGGCGCGGAACATGACGGCCAGCCTGGGCGTGCCGACCGCCACCAGCTTCCGTGAGATCGACGTAGCCACGCTGGAGGCCCGACGCAGGGAGCTGAACCAGCAGATCAGCCCGCGCAAGGTCAGCTTCACGCACCTCATCGGCTGGGCCATCGTGCAGGCCGCCACCGATCAGCGCTCGATGACCCACTACTACACCGAGCTGGAGGGCCAGCCGCATCGCGTCGATCCCGGTGCCATCAATCTCGGCCTGGCGGTGGACGTGGAGCGCGCCAATGGGACCCGATTCCTGGTGGTTCCCGTCATCAGGGCGGCGGGCGAGATGGACTTTGCCGGCTTCCACGCCCGGTACGAGGAGCTTGTCGAGAAGGCTCGCACCAACAAGCTGGGCGCCGATGACTTCGCCGGCGCCACCATCACGCTCACCAATCCCGGAACGCTCGGGACGACGGCCAGCGTCCCGCGCCTCATGCCGAACCAGGGCAGCATCATCGCCACCGGAACCATCCGCGATGTCGGAGGCGATCGACGCATGACGATCACCTCCACCTACGACCATCGGATCATCCAGGGCGCCGAATCCGGCATGTTCCTGCGGCGCCTGGACGGGCTGCTATCCGGCGAGGACGGCTTCTTCGCCGATGCGTTCGCCGCGCTCGGCGCGCGTGCCGCCGACGTGACCACCGATGAGCCGATGCCGTCGCCGGCAGAGGCCGCCGGAGCACCGGCAATCGCTTCGAGCGACGAGCCGCATGACCTGCTCAAGGCGGTTGCCGCCGGTGTCGCGCTGGTCAAGGCGTACCGTCATTTCGGACACACGGCTGCGCACTTGGATCCGCTCGGCGCCGAGCCCGCCGGCGATCCCGCGCTCGATCCGGCGCCACTCGGGCTGACGCCCGCGAGCATGGCCGCCGTGCCGGCAGACCTGCTGCGCATCTACGTCACCGGCGAGACGCTGGCAGAGGCGCTCCCGCACCTGGTGGAGACCTACTCGGGCACCATCGCCTACGAAGTCGAGCACATCGGCTCGCACGAGGAACGGGTCTGGCTGCGTCGCGTCATCGAGTCGGGTGAGCATCGGCTGCCGATGGATCCCGAGGACCAGGTCGCGCTCCTGGAGCGGCTTATCAGCGTCGAGACGCTCGAGCGATTCCTGCACAAGGCGTATCTCGGACAGAAGCGCTTCAGCATCGAGGGCCTGGACGCCATGGTTCCGATGCTCGACGTGATCATCGGCGAAGCGGCCGACCAGGGGGCTCGCAAGGTGATGATCGGCATGGCGCATCGCGGCCGGCTGAACGTGCTGGCCCATGTGGTCGGCGTCAGCTACGAGGCGATCCTGGCCGAGTTCGAAGCGGGGCGCGCCGGCGGCGATGCGAAGACCGCACCCAAGGGGGGCCTGGACGACGTCAAGTACCACTTGGGTGCCGAGGGCGGGTATCTCACCGCCGACGACGAGGAGGTGCGCGTGGTCCTCTCCCCCAACCCGAGCCACCTCGAAGCGGTCGACCCGGTCATCACGGGGCGCACCCGTGCCGAGCAGACCGACCGGTCCGGTCCGATCGCCACCACCAATGCCGCCTCGACCCTGCCCCTCCTCATCCACGGCGACGCCGCCTTCGCGGCGCAGGGCGTGGTGGCCGAGACGCTCAACCTGGCACGGCTGGATGGTTATGCCACCGGCGGGACGGTCCACCTCATCGCCAACAACCAGGTCGGCTTCACCACGGGGCCGCGCGAGGGCCGCTCCACCGACTACTCGTCCGACCTGGCGAAGGGCTTCGACGCGCCGATCATCCACGTCAACGCCGATGACCCCGAGGCGTGCCTGGCCGCCGCCCGGTTGGCGATGATGTATCGCGAGGCATTCGGCCACGACGTCGTTATCGACATGGTCGGCTACCGCCGCTACGGGCACAACGAGGGTGACGAGCCGGCGTACTCACAGCCGGCGATGTACGCGAGGATCACCGAGCACCCGAGCGTCCGTGAGCGCTACCAGGCGCAGCTGGTCGAGGCTCGCGCCATCACGGCCGCTGACGCCGAGGGCAAGGTCAAGGCCGCCCAGCGCGATCTCGCCGCGCGCCAGGCCTCGCTGCGCAAGGGACCGGAGGAAAGCGAGGGTGAGCTGGACCGCGGGTCCGAGGTGATCCTGCAGCAGGAGGTCGCGGAGCCGGAGACCGCAGTTCCGGTCGAGCGCCTGCGTGAGCTGAACACGGCGCTGGCGGCGGTGCCGGATGGCTTCGTCATCCATCCGAAGCTGGGCAAGCAGCTCGAGCGACGCGCCGTTGCTCTCGACGCCGATGAGCCCCGCATCGACTGGGGCCACGCGGAGCTGCTCGCGTTCGCCACGCTGCTCGGGGAGGGCACGCCGATCCGGTTGACGGGACAGGACACGGTGCGCGGCACCTTCAGCCAGCGCCATGCCGGGCTGTGGGACGCATCAACGGGCGAACGCCACGTGCCGCTTCAGCATCTTCCCGGCTCGCAGGCGTCCTTCGAGCTCCATAACTCACCGCTCAGCGAGTACGCCGCGCTCGGATTCGAATACGGCTACGCGGTCACCGCGCCCGACGTGCTCGTGCTGTGGGAGGCGCAGTACGGCGATTTCGTCAACGGGGCGGAGATCATCCTGGACCAGTTCCTCGTGTCGGGCCTCGCGAAGTGGCGCCTGACCTCACGCCTTACGTTGCTCCTGCCGCATGGCTACGAGGGTTCCGGTCCGGAGCATTCATCGGCGCGGTTGGAGCGCTTCCTTGCGCTCGGCGCAGAGGGCAATATTCGAGTCGTCTACCCCACCACGCCGGCGCAGTATTTCCATCTCCTGCGTCGCCAGGCGCGTCACCGAGATGCCCGTCCACTGGTGGTGATGACGCCGAAGTCCCTGCTGCGCCTGCCACAGGCCGCGTCCCGTGCCTCGGAGATGGCGGCAGGCACCTTCCGCAGCGTTCTCGACGACCCGCGGCACGCCGCCGACGCGAAGGCCGCCGCCAGGGTCCGCCGCATCCTGCTCTGCAGCGGCAAGATCTACTACGACCTGGTGGGATCCGAGCATTTCAAAGGTGCGAAGGACGTTGCGATCATCCGCGTCGAGCGCCTCTATCCGTTCCCCGACGAGGAGCTCCAGGCTGTCCTGGATCGCTACCCGAAGATCGAGTCGTTCGCCTGGGTGCAGGAGGAGCCGCGCAACATGGGCGCCCGCAAGTTCGTGCTGCCCAAGATTCGTCACCTGGTGCCGTACAAGATCCCGCTCGGCGACATCTCGCGACCGGAACGGTCACGACCGGCCGAGGGTTACCCCGCCGCGCACCACGTTGAGCAGGAGCGGATCGTGCGCGAGGCGCTGACCGAACACTGAGGCGGCAAGCAGACCGTCGCGTCGCCGCTTCATTCCCCGCGTCTGTCGTCGTATGCACCCGGCGAGTCGCTGGCTGGCTCAGGGGGTGTCTCACCGTCAAATATTCCCACTGCGACTCAATTTCGCCCGTCTGGCTGCCTGCGGCCGTCATTCGGTCCTGGGTCATTCACCTGATGCATGGCTGACGGGGAGACAGGGGGCGACAGCCTCATCCATTCGGGAGGTGCATAACGTGGCGGCTGGGCTGCTGGAAGACCCAGCTGTGCTCCATATACTCACCCGATGACCAACCCTCCCCAGCCTCTCCTCGAGCGCTACCGTGACCTCATCGCGCGCGATAACGAGTCGTTCCCGATCTCGCTCGGCGAGGGTGGCACGCCGCTCATCCGCGCCCGGCGCCTGGGTGAGGAGATCGGCCTCGAGAACCTGTACCTCAAGTTCGAGGGCGGCAACCCGACCGGCTCCTTCAAGGACCGCGGCATGGTCCTGGCGGTCAACCGAGCGGTGGGAGCCGGAGCCCTCGCGGTCGTATGCGCGTCGACCGGGAACACCAGCGCCTCCGCGGCCGCGTACGCCGCAGCAGCCGGGCTGCCATGCCACGTCATCCTGCCGGCAGGCAAGGTGGCACGCGGGAAGCTTGCCCAGGCGCTCGCGGCCGGGGCCAGGCTGATCATGGTCGACGGAAATTTCGACGCCGCCCTGACCGCGGTCCGTCGCCTGGGCGAGGAGGGTCTGGCGGTCGTGGTCAACTCGATCAACCCGGACCGGTTGGAGGGCCAGCAGACCGCTGCCTTCGAGATCGTCGATGCACTCGGCTCTTCCCCCGACGCGCTGGCGCTTCCGGTCGGCAATGCGGGCAACATCACCGCGTACTGGCGCGGCTTCAATGCCTATGCCGATGCCGGCCGCTCTCCCGAGGCGAAGCTGCCACGTATGCTCGGATTCCAGGCCGATGGCGCCGCGCCGATCGTGCGCGGCGAACCGATCGAGGCGCCCGAAACGGTGGCCACCGCCATCCGGATCGGTAATCCTGCCTCGTGGCAATGGGCGGTCGACGCCCGTGACCGATCCGGCGGCGTGATCGAGGCGGTCACCGACGACGAGATCCTCGAGGCGCAGCGCCTGGTCGTTCGGCTGGAGGGCATCTTCTGCGAGCCGGCGTCCGCGGCCGGCGTCGCCGGGGTTCGGAAGCTCGCCGCCGAGAGGCGCATCGGCCGAGCGGAGGTGGTTGTCTGCGTCCTCACCGGACACGGGCTGAAGGATCCGGATGCCGTCCAGGCCGAGGAGGGCTCGTTGACCCCGATCCCGGCCGACCTCGGGTCCATCCGGGAGGCGATGGAGCTCTAGACGGGACAGCAGGCGAGGACGATGGCCGCGCTGAACTGCTCGGGGCTTGCGCTCTTGCTGACATAGGCGGCGTCCGACGCGTCCAGCGGCATGTGGCCCGCGGTGTCGTTCCAGCCGGTCAGAACCACGCGCATGGCCGGCCAGGCACGAGCCAGCCCGGTGATGAGCGCCAGTCCGGCGTCGACATCGGGGAGGCGCGGGTCAATCAGCACGACGTCCGGGCGCACTCGCTCGACGAGCTCCAGCGCTGCGCACACATCGCCGGCGCGACCGACCACCTGGACCTCTCCGCTCACGCCGAGCAGGTCCGCCAGGCTCTGCCGGATCCGCCGGTCCGCATCCACGATCACCACCCTGGGGGATGCGGGCAGGGCGAACGCAGGGCCGAAGGACATGTAAAGGAGCCTACGTGGCTAAAGGCGAGCGTCGCCATGGCCATGTGAACGATGACCGCTACGTCATTCAGCCGATGCGGGCGCTCCGGCCGGGACATCGGCCTCGATGAGCGTGCCGCCCGCCCTGCTGTCGACCCGCAGGTCGCCGCCGACGAGGTCGGCCCGCTGGCGCATGCCGATCAACCCGAGATGGCCACGCGGGACCTGGTCCGGGGCAAACCCGATGCCGTCGTCGGTCACGCTGAGTCGCACCCGCTCACCGTCCGTGGCGATGCGCAACGCGGCATTCGACGCGTTGGCGTGCTTGACGACGTTGTGGAGCGCCTCCTGCCCGATCCGATACAGAGCCTCCTCCGTGGCCAGCGGAAGCCGCTCGATCGAATCAGCGTCGACCACGATCGTCAGGCCGGTGCGTCGCTGGACGGCCGTGGCGTGGGTGCGCAGCGCCTGCACCAGGCCGTCGGACTCGAGCGACGAGGGCCTCAGCTCGAAGATGAGGGTGCGCATCTCGGCCAGGGCGTCCTTCTGGAGCTCGCGCAGCTCATCGACCTTTGCCTGCGCGGCCTCCGAGTTGTTCGTCTCGAGCAGCAGCTCCAGCGTTCGCAGGGTCAATCCCATGCTGAACAGCGCCTGCGTGACCGAGTCGTGCAGCTCGCGCGCGAGATGGGCGCGTTCCTGGCTCGCCGCCAGCTCGGCCGCCTGGCTGCGAAGATCGCCCTCGAGGCGCTCCCGCTCACTGATGTCGCGTACCGAGCCATGGGCGCCGACGAATCTCCCGTCAACGATGGTGCCGGTCATGGCCACCTCGGTCTGGCTGAGGCGTCCATTCGGCAGCAGCAGGACGAGGCGCACTCGCTGCTCTCGTTCGGGTTCCTCCCGCAGGCGCTCCCATGCGGCGATCGCGGCCTCGACGGTG
Source organism: Chloroflexota bacterium (assembly GCA_030859955.1). Classification (GTDB taxonomy): domain Bacteria; phylum Chloroflexota; class Limnocylindria; order QHBO01; family QHBO01; genus JACDBZ01. Next base: position 17,954 of record JALZJE010000259.1, read on the forward strand.
TCGGCACCCGCCAGGGCACTGAACGGCTTTCCCAGGAGCTGGTCCGGCCTCCATCCGGTCCGCGCCTCGAGCGAGTCGCTGAGAAACGTAAACCTTCCCTCGGCATCGACGCTCCACACGATGTCGGGAGAGTTGTCGACGAGATGTCGGTAGCGGCGTTCCGACTCCTCGAGCTCGGCATACAGGCGCGCATTGGTGAGGGCAATGGCCGCCTGGTCGGCGAGGAGCTTGAGGAGCTCCGCGTCACCGGCATTGAACGCGTTGACCGCGCTCGATTGCACGGTGATGGTACCGATGAGGCGATCCGGTCCGAGAAGCGGTGCCGACATCATCGAGTGGATCGCCTGCGCCTCGATCCGCGCGTCGCCCTCGTCGTGCGGGAAGGTGACGTCATCGAGGTAGTCGCCCGTCCAGCGCACTCGGCGCTCAGCCGCCGCGGCGCCGGCGATGCCCGACCCGATCGGCACGATCACGTCGTCGGGTGACGGGGGGATCGGCGCCGCGGCGAGCGGTCGATCCAGGTGCACCCCGCCCTCCGCGGCCAGGTTCACCTGCGCGCGGTCTGCCCGCAGGAGCCGCGCGGCATCGGCGACGGCGCGCTGGATCACGGTCAACGGGTCGTGCAGCGAAGCGATCTGGGCGGCGATCTCGGCAAGGCTGCGCTGCGCATCGGACCGCTCGCGCAGCTCCTCGTACAGGCGGGCATTGGTGATCGCGACCGCGGCCTGGCCCGCGAAGAGGCGCACCAGCTCGAAATCGGATTCGGCGAAGGCGACCTCCGCACCACCATTGCGGCCGATATTCATGGCACCGATCACCTCGTCGCCGCTGATCAATGGCACGATGATGATCGCCTCCTCCTCGGCTGGCGTGTTCGGGATCTGGACGAGGCGTGAATCACTCAGCGCGTCATTGAGCATCACCGGCTCACGATGCTCGACCGTCCACCAGGTCAGACCTTTGCCCTTCGGGATCGGGTAGGCCAGGACGGCCGCCGCGTTGCGGTCGAGCGCCAGGACCGGCTTGAGAAGGTTTTCGGCCTCATCGACGCGGTAGACACCGAGGTTGTCGTACCAGACCACGCTCTTCAGCCCATCGGCGACCAGCTCGAGCACGCTCGCCGGATCAAGCGTCGACAGCAGGCGCTGGTTGATCTGGAGTAAACGCCGTTGCGAGTCGGTCTGGCGCGCGAGGGCAACCGACTCGGCGCCCAGGCGCTCGTACAGCCGCGCGTTGGTCACCGCGATGGCCGCCTGGCTGGCGAGGACCTCGAGCAGCTCCGCATTGCCCGCATCGAACGAGTCGCGCGCCTGCGAGTGGACGGTGAGCGAGCCGATCGCCCCGTCCTCGCCGATGAGCGGCGCGCTCATCACCGATCGAATGCCGTGCTGCCGGATGTAGCGGTCGGGCGCCTCGGTGTGCGAGAACGCGGGATCGACCAGGTAGTCGCCGGTGCGCACCACGCGGCGCTCGATCACCGAGCGTCCCGAGACGCCCTCGTCGAGCTGGACCGGATCCATGGCTTCGTCCCGCTCGATCGGCACATCGATGGCCGAGTGTCCGAACGCCCAGTACAGCCCGCCGCCCTCCGCCAGCAGCTCGATGCGCCCACCGTCGGCATCGAGCAGACGCACCGCCTCATCGAGGGTGCGCTGGAGGATGTCGCCCGGGTCGCGGATGGCAGTGATGCGCGCCGCGATCTCGCCGAGCGAGCGCTGCGCCTCCACGCGCCGTTCGAGCTCCTCGTACAGCCGCGCGTTTCCGAGCACGATGGCGGCCTGGCCGGCGAGAGCGCCGAGCAGCTCGGCGTCGTCCCCGTCGAAGGCGTCGCGACGCGCGGAATAGGCGCTGATGGCACCGAGCGGCGCCGCCTCGCCAACCAGGGGTGCGCTCACCTGCGATCGATAGCCGCAACGCGTGATCCATTCGTCGGCTGCCGGGGTATGAACGAACGAGTCGTCGTCGAGATAGCTGCCGGTCCACGCGACCGTCCCCTCGGCCACCGCGCGGCCGGCGACTCCCTGTCCGATCCTGACCGTCGTGTCGTCGATCGGTACCGACCCGGGTCCGTCGCCGAATAGCTCGCGGTAGTCGGCCAGCTCCTGCGTTCCGGCCCGAACCTGGTGGATGACGACGTGCTCGGCGCCGAGCAGCCGCTTCGCCTCGGCGATCGTGCGGCTGAGCACGGCCGAGGGATCACGCAGCGAGGTGATCGACGCCGCGATCTCTCCCAGCGTGCGCTGCGCCTCGACCCGGTGCGCCAGCTTCTGGGCGGTGATCTCCGCCACGGCGTTCAGCCGCGCATTGGTCAGGACGATCGCGGCCTGGTCGGCCAGCAGCCCGAGGAGCTCCCCCGCGTCCGCGTTGAATGCGCGCGGCGATTCCGAAAAGACACCGATGGCACCCATCGGCCCGTCGCCGCCGATGAGCGGCGCGGCGATCACGGCGCGAATGCCCATCTGCCGGGCGACCCGATCGGACTGGGCCTCGTGCGCGAACGATTCATCGGCGATGTAGTCGTCGGTCCATGAGGCACGTCCGCTGTGAATGGCACGCCCGGAAACGCCATCGTCGGCTCGGGTGTGATCCTCCTTCGTGAAGGGCCTCAGTTCATCGTGCACGAGCGAATGGCCGTCGCCCCAGCGCAGCACCCCCTCCGCGTCCTCGGCAACCATGCCGATCTGGCCACCGTGCCCCTTGAGCAGACGCACGGCGGCTCGAAGGGTCTGCTCCAGCACGGCCGATGGATCCCGCAGCGACGTGAGCTGCGTCGCCATCTCGGCCAGCGTTCCCTGTGCCTCGACCCGATGGGCCAGTTCATCCGCCTGTTCGCGCAGATCCTTCTCGAGCGTGCGTTGCGACTCCACGCGTCGAGCGAGCTCCTCCTGTGACTGCGCCAGGTCCTCGATGAGGCGCTGGTTGGCGATGGCGGTGGCAGCGTGATCGGCGAGGGCGCGGAGCAGGGCGATCTCCCCCTCCGCGAAGCCGTCGACCGTCGATGAATAAGCTCCGAGCGCGCCGAGAACCTGGCCATCCGCGATGAGCGGAGCGGCGGCCATCGAGCGCATGTTCCCCTTGGCCACGATCCGATCAGCCGCCGGGGAGTGACGGAATCGCTTGTCCCGGCGATAGTCGCCCGAGACGACCACCTCGCCGCTCGAGATCGCGTGCCCGAACAGGCCGACGCCGACCGGCAGCGAGAGATCTCGGATCAGCTGGCGCGCTTCCGGGCTGCTGATGCCGGCGTCGACCGCGAAGCGGAGCCGTCCCTCATCGGGGTCCACCAGGTAGACCATGGCGCCGTCCGCCTTCAACAGACGAGCGGCCTCCTCGACGGCGTGCGACAGCAGTGCGTGGCTGTCCTGCTGCTCGGCGGTCGGGCGCGCCACCTTCTTCAGCTCGGGTCGGGATGCTGCGCGGGTCATGAGCAGCGCAGAGGATACGCCATCACGCGAGCCGATCCCGTCGACGGACCCACCGAGCCTACGTCAATTCGCCGCCCGGCCGGTGCACGGATGTCCATGAGCGCCCTCCACCCTCTGACCGATTCAGTGCGCAGTGCCGAACTCAAGACTACGGACATCAGATTCACACCGATGCCTCGACGGGCCTCACATGAACACCAGGAGGGTCTCAACAATGTCCACGTTCCTTCGCAACCGGGCAACCGGGGTCGTGCTCACCGCCACCATCGTCGGTCTCGCCCTCGCGACCGCCTACATCCACTCGACGCTGGGTGGCCTGCTCTTCACCCTGAATGCGCTCGGCTACCTGGGCCTCGCCGGCCTCGTCGTCATCGGCGCAGTCGCACCGATGGCCATGGTGGAGCGATTCAGCTGGTTCCCCCGCATTGCGCTCATCGGCTACACAGCCATGACGATCGCCGGATACCTGGTGATGGGGCCGTACTTCACCCTCGGCTTCATCGCCAAGGGCATTGAGGTAGCCCTGGTGGCGCTTGTCACCGTCGACATCATCCGCGTCTACGGCAGCCCGTTCGGCCTGGTCCGCGCGGCCCTCGAGTCGGTCGGCCCGATCCTCCCGGAGCGCTTCCGCCCGACCTCAGCGTAGACACTCAACTCTCGACCGAAGGGCGGACCGGAATCACCGGTCCGCCCCTTTTTCCGTGAGGTCCATTGAAACTGGCTCGCTCAGCGTGCGAACGAGCGAGTAGGGGAGCCGATCTTCCCCCGGGCCGGTCTGTCAGTTGCCGATTCGCTCGGCTGCCGTGCAGATCCACCAAAGACCGGCCCGGGTTCACATTCACCGGCTCGCTTGATGCCCGGCTCGCTCGGTGAGCGTTCACGAAGCTTGCGGACGCAGCTTACGGACACATCTTTCGGGTCGCAACTGGCACGCGGTCGAAGCCCTCAGACGAGCTTGTGCTCCACGGCATAGAGCGCCGCCTGGGTCCGTGAGGCAAGAGCGAGCTTGCCGAGGATGTTCGAGACATGGGTGCGCGCCGTTCGCTCGGTGATGCCGAGCTCGTAGGCGATCTCCTTGTTCGACGCTCCCCTGGCCAGCTGCGAAAGGACCTCCTTCTCGCGCGCGGTGAGCGGCTCGACGGGCTCGGCGTCCTTGCGGGCCCGGAGGCGCTGGGCGAGAAGGCGAGAGACGGCCGGATCAAGGTGCACCTCTCCGTTGTAGGCGGCGCGAATGGCCTGGGCAACTTCCTCCGCCTCCGCATCCTTGAGCAGATAGCCGGATGCGCCCGCCTCGAGCGCGGAGGTGACCTTCTCCTCCTCGATGAACGAGGTGACCGCCACGATCTCGATCTCGGGGTGACCCTGCTTGATGGCGGCGATGGCTTCCAGGCCGCCCATCTCCGGCATCAGCAGATCCATCAGGATCACGTCGGGCGCCAGGCGCTCGGCGGCCGCGACGCCCTCCCTGCCGTTCTCCGCCTCCCCGACCACATCGAAGTCCTTGAGGAGCTCCAGGAATCCGCGCAGACCGCGCCGGACGACGGCATGGTCGTCGACGAGCAGCACGCGAATCGGGCCTTCTTCGTCAGTCACGGTCTCGGTCCCCTGCAAGTCGGATTCAACGGGGTCGCGCGCCTCGCCGGGGCGTGCCCGCGAAGTATGCACCAGCGCGAACACGCGTTCGGGCTCCTGCACGTCGCGCAGCCGCTGCGTGCCGAGGTCTCGGAGGACTGTTCCATCCGGCAGCGCCCCGCCAAGCTCACATCGGCGAAAGGAACGTGAGATGACGCATCGCTGGGTCGTCGGGCTCCACGAACGAAGCATACCGACGCCGACGGAGTGCCGGGACAGGCGACGCTCGGGCTATCCTCCGTGGCATGACACGCCCGACCCTGACCGGCACTCCCGATGCGGTTCCGACCGTCGAGCTCGACGACCTGCTCGACGGCGGGGACCTCGAGCTGATCGACCGATGGCTCGCGCAGGCCGGCGTGGTGCAGATCGCCGATGAGCTCTCCCGCTTGAGGCGCGAACAGCGAGCGATCCCCTTCCGGCTGCTTGCGAAGGACCGTGCGCTCGAGGTCTTCGAGCTTCTCGATCCGTCCCTCCAGCAGGAGCTTCTCGAGGGGCTTCGGGAAACCAACGTGCGTCAGCTGTTCGAGGGCCTCGATCCGGACGACCGGGCGCGGCTGACGGAGGAGATGCCAGCCAAGGTCGCGCGGCGCCTGCTCGCGGGACTCTCGCTCAACGAGCGAAAGCTGACATCGACGCTGCTCGGCTACGCGGAGGACTCGGCAGGGCGGCTGATGTCGCCCGAGGTCGCTAGCCTTCGGGCGGGCATGTCGGCCGCCGACGCCCTGGAGCGGCTGCGGCGCATCGGCCGATCCGCCGAGACGATCTACGCGCTCCCCGTCACCGACGACCAGCGCCGGTTGGTAGGGGCGCTTGGGCTGCGGGACCTGGTGCTGGCGGAACCGGCGACACCGGTGAGCGAGCTCATGGATACCGCGGTCTATTCCGCGCGCGTCGACGCCGACCAGGAGCAGGTGGCGCGGCTCATCCGCGAGGCCGACCTGCTGGCGCTCCCGATCGTGGACACCGAGGACCGCCTGGTCGGGATCGTCACCGTGGACGACGCGATGGAGGTGCTCGAAGAGGAGGAGACGGAGGACGTCGCGCGCACCGGCGGCGCGGAGCCGCTCGGCCGCCCGTATCTCGCCACCTCGATCCTCCAGCTGGCGCGCAGCCGGGTGATATGGCTCATCGTCTTCATCGCCGCGGGCGCGATCACCGTGCGGGTCATGTCCGTCTTCGAGGGCACGCTGGCGGAAGTCGTGACACTCACCCTCTTCGTGCCGCTCGTGATCGGCACCGCGGGCAACACGGGAGCCCAATCGGCGACCACCATCACCCGCGCGCTGGCAGTGGGCGAGGTGCGGTTGGCCGACGTCGGGCCGGTCGTGGTCCACGAGGGCAGCACGGGTCTGCTGCTGGGTGCGATCCTGGCCGCCATTGCGTTCGTGCCGATCGCGTTGACGGCCGAGGTACCGATCGCAACGGTCGTGTCGCTGACCCTGATCGCCGCCTGCCCGCTCGCCTCGCTGGTCGGATCGGTCCTGCCGCTGGCGGCAAAGCGTCTCGGCGTCGACCCGGCGGTGATGAGCGTGCCGTTGATCACCGCGCTGATCGACGCGTCGGGTCTGATCGTCTACTTCCTCGTGGCGCGAGCCGTGCTGGGACTGTGATGGAGCCGGTCCGTTGCCCCTGGGCGGGCCCCGATCCGCTCTACATCGCGTACCACGACACCGAATGGGGCGTCCCGCTGCGAGATCCGCAACGGCTCTTCGAGCTCCTCTGCCTGGAGGGCGCGCAGGCGGGACTGGCCTGGATCACCATCCTCCGCAGGCGCGAGGGCTACCGCTCGGCGTTCCATGGCTTCAACATCGAGCGAATGGCCGCCTACACCGATGATGACCGGGCTCGGCTGCTGGCCGATGCCGGAATCGTTCGCAATCGGGCGAAGGTCGATGCCTTCATCGGAAACGCGAGGGCGTGGCTCCGCCTCGACGATCCGGTGGACCTCATCTGGTCATTCATGGCCGGACAGCATATCGAGAACCGCTGGGCGACGATGGACGAGGTGCCAGCCGTAACCGATGCTTCGACCGCCATGGCGCGCGGCCTGCGCGAAGAGGGCTTCCAATTCATCGGACCGACCATCTGCTACGCGGTCATGCAGTCGGCCGGCCTCGTGAACGACCACCTGCTCGGCTGCTTCCGGCATGGCGAGGTGTCTGCATTCGCTTGCTCGCTGGCACAGGACGTGCAGGCGCCGGAGAGTAACTTCGTGCCTCTGCGCAGATGACCGCCCTCGAGCTGATCAGCCTCGTCAATCAGAGCCTGTTCATCGGCCTCTTCGTGGTCGTGCTTCGGCATGCCTTTCGAGAGCGAACGCGCGCCAGCGTCGATACAGCCCTGCTGTTCGGGTCGGTGGCAGCCGTCGTTACGCTGAGCCGGCTGGCACAGCTCACCGGAACCAGCGACGCACCGCTGATGACGCCGTTCCTGCTGCTGCTGCTCAATCTTGCGCCCTTCGCCATGGTCCGGCTGGTCGAGGACTTCAGCGGCACTCCGCGCTGGGTCCAGATCGCCGGCGCGATGGCCTACGTGGCCATTGCCGCACTGGGGTTCACCTTTCCGACACAGCCCCAGCTCGTGGAGGTGGTGATCATCACCTGGTTCATGACCGTGGGCGGCTACGCAGCGTTCGCCTTCGCGCGCGAGAGCGGCCGGACGCGCGGCATCACACGGAGACGGATGCGAGCCGTCGCGAGCGGAGCGATCCTGTTCATCGGCGCGATCGTTGCCATCTTCGTCGGTGCCCTGCTCGGGCCTGAGGGGTCGTTCCTCGGAATCGCGGCGCAGGTGGCGGCGCTGGCCGCCGTGCTGGCCTTCTTCCTGGGGTTCGCTCCGCCCGCGTGGGTGCGGCGTGCCTGGCGCGAGCCGGATCTGCGCGTATTCCTCGAACGCTCCATTCACCTGATGGGGGTCAATGACGAACGCCAGCTGGTCCTCGAGCTTCAGCAGTCCGCTGCCGCTGCCTTCGGGGCCACCGGTGCCAGCATCGGCATCTCGGATGCCGAGCGTCCCGTGCTGCGATATGACAACGGAGCGGGCAAATGGATGGAGCTGCCGGAAGCAGACTTCATTGCCGGGCGCGCGTTCACGCAGCAACGCCGTGTCGTCGCACTCGATGCAGCCACCACGGATCCGGTGAACGCCGACGTCTATGAACACAGCGGGGCCCGCACCGTGATCGCCGCACCGATCACCGTCGACGACCGCCGCATCGGCGCAATGGCGGTCTACGCAGATCGGGCTCCCATCTTCGTCGAGGACGATCTCTGGCTCATCGAGCTTCTCGCGGACCATACCGCTGTGCTGCTCGAGGCGCGCGACCTGGCACGACACGCCGCCGATCTCCAGGCCCGCGAGGACGCGGCGCGCCTCAAGGAAGAGTTCCTGTCCGCCGCGGCCCATGACCTCCGAACGCCGCTGACAGTCGTCCTGGGACAGGCGGAGCTCCTGGAGCGGCGGCTGGCCCGAGATCCGGCCGCGCCGGTCGATGCCGCGGGCGTGTCGCGCCTGGCGAACGAGGCGCGACGACTGCGTGACCTCGTCAGCGAGCTGCTCGACGCGCAGCGGCTGGAGCAGCCGGGAGCCATCATGGAGCGAGAGATTGTCGACCTGCGCGAGCTCGTCGAGCTGGTGCGCAATCGGCAGCTCGAACACGGTTCTTCCATCGAGGTGGAGGTGCCGCAGGAGCCAATTCGCATCTCGGTCGATCGCATGCGCATTGCCCAGGTGCTCGACAATCTCATCGAGAACGCCTTGAAATACAGTGTGAATGGCGCGCCGCCGCTGGTTCAGCTGTGGAATCACGGCACGGAGGCGCGGCTATCGGTCATCGACCACGGGGTCGGAGTTCCTGAAGCGGAGGGTGATCGGATCTTCGATCGTTTCTACCGTGCCTCGAATGCCCAGAGCATCACCGATACCGGGATGGGCCTTGGCCTCTATATCTGCCGCCGCATCACCGAGGAGCATGGAGGCCGGATCTGGGTCGAACCGACCCCGGGCGGAGGCAGCACGTTCACCGTGGCGCTGGCACGCGACGAGCCGCCGGGGGAATCCGACGAGGTCGCAGTCATGGGCGCCGAACCACAGTGGATCCGTTCACCGGCGGAGGCTGCAGGAGATGCCTGACGTGCGCGTGCTGATCGTGGACGATGAGCCCGACATCCGGGCCACCGTCTCCGCAATGCTGGAGATCGAGGGCTACGAGGTCGACGAAGCGGCCAATGGGGCGGATGCGCTCCAGGCGATCGAACGGCACGCGCCGGATGTGATCCTGCTCGACATGCGGATGCCGGTGCTGGACGGGTGGGGATTCGCGCACGAGCTGCGGCGGCGCGGACACCCGATGCCGATCGTGGTGATGACCGCGGCCCGCGACGCCGCGCGTTGGGCGGGCGAGATCGCGGCATCCGCGTTCGTGTCGAAGCCGTTCGGCTACGACGATCTCATCATGGCCGTGGAGCGAGCACGACCGTCGCTCTGACGCCCTGGCGTCTCAGGTGGCGACCGCGTTTGCGGACCAGCCCGCTTGGACGTTGGACCGACGGCCGACGGCCGGATGACGTACCCCGCACCCTATACTCGCCGCCCCATGCCGCCCATCGCCAGCGTCGACGTTCCCGCCTCAAGCGCCAACCTCGGAAGCGGATTCGACTGCTTCGCCGCCGCCCTGTCGCTCAAGATGCGGGCCGAGCTGTGGCACGGAGACGAGGCGGGGATCGTGCTCAACGCCCGCGGTGAAGGTGCGCCGCGCGACGATGAGCTGGCCGATGACAATCTCCTGATCCGCGCCTTCCGCGAGGGTCTGCGCGCATCGGCGGCACCCGGGGCCTCGTCGTGGAGGCTCGAGGTCTCGAGCATGATCCCGGCCGCGCGCGGGCTCGGAAGCAGCGCCTCCGCGATCGTGGCGGGCATCGTGCTCGGCGCGGCCGTCGGGCGGCGAGCCGTCGATGCCGACGAGCTGCTGGCCGCGGCCGCACGGCTGGAGGGTCATCCCGACAACGTCGCGGCGGCGCTGTACGGAGGGTTCACCGTCGCGGTCGCCGATGGCGAGCGGGTGACGCTGCGACGCTTTCGCGCTCCCGAAGCGTGGATCCCGGTGGCCTTCATTCCGCAGCGAGAGAGCCGCACGCATGACATGCGCGGCGCGCTGCCCCTAACCGTCGAGCACGCGGCCGCGGCACGGCAGGCTGGCCGCAGTGCCCTGCTGGCCACGGCGATCATGACCTCCGACGCGGGGCTGCTGCGCACGGCGATGACCGACGAGCTGCATCAACCATTCCGACTGCCCCACCTGCTCGGCAGCCCGGAGCTGATCGATCTCGCCTACGAGCGTGGAGCGGCGGGCGCCTGCCTCTCCGGCGCGGGACCGACCATCCTCGCCATCTGCGACTCGCCGACGAACGCACACGCGGTCGAGAAGGCCTGGAATGCCTCCGGAGTCCCTGGCATGGCTACCCGCCTTCGCTTCGACACGGCCGGAGCCAAATTGGTCGCCGCCGACTAGGACGCGGCGCGTCCCCGCCCGCTCGCCGGTACCATGCTGCACGCTCATGAGTCTCGTGACCATCGCGGGCGTGTCCAAGAGCCACGCCGCGCAGCACCTGTTCAGCGACGTCGGCCTGATGATCAGCGCCGGGCGACGCATCGCCATCGTCGGCCCGAATGGCGCCGGCAAGACGACGCTGCTCGAGCTCATCACCGGCGACCAGCAGCCCGACGCCGGCACGATCACGCGCGCCCGGGACACGGTCATCGGCTACCTGCGCCAGGAGGTGGCGGAGAGTCGGGGGCGCAGCGTGCTCGCCGAAGTTCTCGCCGGTGCCGGTGAGGTGAGCGGCATCGAGCGCCGCATGCGTCATATCGAGATCGAGATGGAGGACGCGTCAGACGAGGAGGAGCTGGCCGAGCTGATGGACGAGTATGGGCGCCTCCAGCACCGGTTCGAGGCGCTGGGCGGATATGGCATGGAAGCCGATGCCCGCCGCATCCTGGCCGGCCTCGGCTTCGCGAATGCGGACGTCGAGCGCGACATCGGCGAATTCAGCGGCGGCTGGATGATGCGAGTGGCGCTTGCGCGGCTGCTCCTCCAGAATCCCGACGTCCTGCTGCTCGACGAGCCTACGAACCACCTGGACCTCGCCAGCGTGGAGTGGCTCCAGGGCTTCCTGGCGGTGTACGCGGGAGCGATCGTGCTCGTCAGCCACGACCGTGACTTCATCAACGAGGTCGCCAACCGCGTGCTGGAACTGCACGACGGCCAAGCTACCGAGTACATCGGCGACTACGCCGATTTCGTGGAGCAGCGAGCCGAGCGCATGATCCAGCTGGAGGCTGCCGCCAAAAACCAGCAGCGCAAGGTGGCCCATACCCAGGCATTCATCGATCGCTTCCGCTACAAGGCGTCCAAGGCTCGGCAGGTGCAGTCCCGCGTCAAGGCACTTGAGAAGCTGGATCGCGTCGCGTCACCCGGTGTGCGTGCCCGCTCGGTGAAGTTCCGCTTCCCCGAGCCGCCGCGCAGCGGGCGGACGGTGATCACGCTCAATGACATCGAGAAGCGATACGGCTCGACGATCGTCTACGACGGCGACCTGGATCTCCAGCTCGAGCGCGGACAGAAGGTGGCACTGATCGGTCCCAATGGGGCCGGCAAGTCGACCCTGCTCAAGATCCTGGCCGGCGTGCTGGACTTCGAGGGAGGAACCCGCGAGTTGGGCAGCAACGTGCGCGTGGCCTATTTCGCGCAGCACCAGATCGAGGCGCTGAAACCGGACAACACGGTCTTCAATGAGCTGAACGACGCGGCGCCGATGATGTCCACGACCGACATGCGCAAGCTGCTCGGCGCATTCATGTTCAGCGGCCAGGCGGTCGAGAAGCAGGTTGGCGTGCTCTCCGGCGGCGAGCAGACTCGCCTGGCACTTGCGAAGCTGCTGGCTGATCCGGCGAATCTCCTGTGCCTGGACGAGCCGACGAACCATCTCGACATCCAGTCGCGTGATGTCCTCGAGGACGCCCTGAACGCGTTCAGCGGCACGATCGTCCTCATCACCCATGACCGATACCTGATCCGCAGCGTCGCCAACGTGATCATCGAGGTGAATGACGGAGATGCGACGGTCTATCCCGGCGACTTCGAGTATTACGCCGCCAAGCGCGGTGTCGACATCGAGACGCGCGGCGCGGTGGAGGGTGCCCGTTCTACACCGCGCGGCGTGGTGGCCGCCGCCCCGAAGCCAAGGGAGTCGGCAAAGGCGGCGGCCGATCGCAAGCGCCGCGAGGCGGATGAGCGCAATGCTCGCCACCGTCGGACCCGCGAGCTGCGGTCAACAGTAGCCCGTGCCGAAGTGGAGAATGCGGACGCTGAACGGGAGCTCACAGAGCTCACCGGGCGGCTGTCGGATCCCTCCATCTACGCCGATGCGTCACTCGTCAAGAAGCTGGTGGAGCGCCACAACGCGCTTCGGGATCGCAGCGAGACGCTCGGGCCGGAACTTGCCCGCCTCCGAGTCGAGCTCGCCGAGGCCGAGGAGCCTGAGCTGGTCCACAGCGAGTGACCGGGCGGACCGCGGGCTCGTCGGCCGGGCTCGTCGGCGCCGGACTCATCGTCGTGGCCGCCGTGTTCTTCGGCACGCTCGGACCGATCACGCGGTTCGCGGACGAGGCCGGGGTCGGCTCCCTGGCGATCGTGGCCTGGCGCGCCGGGATCGGCGCATCCGCGATGCTGCTGCTCCTGCTGATCCTGCGTGGCGCAGCGGGTAGAAGGCCGCTCTCGATCCGCGAGGTCCCCGCGCGCGACCGGTGGTTCATCGGCGTGGCATCCATGGCCAACCTCGCTCTCAACCTGGCCATGTTCATCGCATTCGTGCGGATCGAGATCGGCCTGGCGCTGCTGGTCTTCTACCTCTACCCGGCCTTCGTGGCGGTGGCCTCCGTGCTCTGGTTCGGCGAGCGGCTCGGCGCGGCTCGCTGGGCCGCGCTCGGCCTGTCGATGCTGGGCCTGGTGCTGACACTCTCCGGCTCGGGCGGCCTGGGCGAGCTGGATGCGCTGGGCATCGGGCTTTCGTTCCTGTCCGCATTCACCCAGGCGTTCTACGTCCTGGCCGCCCGGCACGGGTTCGCCCGGATTCCACCGGTCGAGGCGGCCGCGTTGACGATGGGTGGTGCGGCCCTTGGATACGTCGTGATCGCGCTCTTCACCGCGCAGCTCACCGCACTCGGCTCACCGCTGGCGTCGAGCTCCGCGCTGGTGCCCGTGCTCCTTGCCGGCGTCATCGGCGCCGCCATCCCGACGCTCTGCTTCATCACCGGCATTCGGCTGCTCGGCGCGCCGCGCGCCGCGATCCTCGCCACGCTCGAGCCGGTCGTGGGAGTCGCGCTGGCCGCATGGCTGCTCAACGAGCGGCCGGCGCTGCTCCAGCTCGCGGGCGGTGCGCTGATCCTGCTCGCCGCCGTGCTGCTCCAGCTCGGCGGCCGAACGGCCTCCGAACACGAAGCGGTTGCAGGCTGATCAGGGCGACGTGTCCACGGCTGACATGAAGGAGGCGTGAACCGCCCGCGCCGCCGCCGCGGCTGACGCGACGGGTACCTCAGCCCACACGACGCGCAGGCCGCCCTCATTGAACGAGCCTTCGCCGTGAGCCGGAAGCGGGAGCACCTCGGGAGTCATCGAGGCCGGTCCGACCAGGCTGATGCGCGCCACCCGTTCCTTGCGGTCGACCGCGAGCATCAGGACGCCGCCATCCTCGCGGGAGGAAGGGCGCACGACGGTCCGTGGTGCCTCGTCCTCGAGCGCGCGGACGACGAGCTGCAGCCGGCCGCGCCGCGCACGACGAACCGCCACCGGATGCACGATCTCGGCGCCCATCTCCGCCAACAACTCCAGCTGAAGCGCATCCACGAACGGCAGGAAGCGCGCCGCAGGGACGAGGTGGGGATCCGCCTCCAGCACGCCGCCGACATCCTTGAACAGCTCGCATCGATCGGCGCCGAGCGCCACCGCCAGGGCAACCGCCGACAGGTCGGTGCCTCCACGACCGAGCGTGGTCAGCTCGCCGTGCGTTCCGACCCCCTGGAACCCGGCGACCACCGGCACCAGTCCCGTGTTGAGCGCGGCTCGCAATGGCCGGGACAGCACGCGCCGAACCTCGGCTCCGAGATGCGCCGCGGCGGTGCGAATGCCGGCCTCCGCGCCCGAGAACGAGCGCGCGGGAATCCCGCGGCCCTGGAGTCCGAGGGCGAACAGAGAGGCCGAGAGCGCCTCGCCGGTGGCCAGCGCCCGGTCGGTCTCGCGCGCGAGCCGGGAAGAGGCAGCCTGCCCCGGCTCTCGCAGCGACTCGCCGCGGTCGGGCAGAAGAACGCGCGCGGCGCCGAGGATGGTGTCGGTGACGCCCTCGAACGCGCTCACGACGACGACCGGGCGCAACCCGGCGGCCCGCTGGCGAGCGACGACATCCACGGCCGCGACGATGTCCTCGGGGCGACGCAGGACCGAGCCGCCGAACTTGTCGACGACGATATCGGATGCTGACTTGAGCACGCTGGCCGCCTCAGGCGGTGGCCGACGAATCGACCGCGTTCACCTCGCCTCGCGGCAGCGGACCACCCGACTCGACGAGTTCAGGGAGCTCAGCCAGCGAGCGGATGACGCGCACGTCCGTGGGCTCCGGATCACCGGCCGGCGTGATACGGGTGCCCTCGTGGCGATGGAGCCACAGGGCGTCGATCCCAGCCGCCCACGCGCCACGCACATCGGCTCGATACGAGTCGCCGACCATGAGCGCCTCGCCGGCGGCCACGCGGGAGCGGTCGAGCGCCATGCGGAAGAAGGCAGGGTTAGGCTTCGCCGCACCGACCGCGCCGGACGCCAGGACAAAGTCGAGGAAGCGGTCGAGACCCAGCTTCGCGACGATCTCATGCAGGTTCGATCCCCAATCGCTGACGATGCCGATCTGTAACCCCTCGAGCCTGCGCACCTCGGCCAGCATCGGCTCGACGTCGGGATACAGCTCCCAGGCATCGATCGAGAGCTGGCTGGCGAGGATGCGATCGAGCACCTCGCGACGAGTATCGACCCCGAGCCGCTCGAGCATGACACCGTGGTACTGGCGCCAGGAGTCCTCGATGCGGCCGTCATCGGTCCATGTGTCGTTGCCCGGGCGATGGTACTCGTCCCAGAACCACCGGTCGGCCTCCTCCCATGCGGCGCGCAGCTCGTCCTCGGTGATCTGGTGGCCGTCGGCCGCGAGCACCCCAGAGAGCGCGTCGGCCAGCGTCTGGCGCGGCGAGAGGAGCGTGAAGCCCGCATCGAGGCAGAGCAGTCGATAGGTCATGGCCAGCAACGGTAGCGCACCACGCGAGGCCGAGGTGTCCTCGGGTCCGCTGTACCCTGCGTTGCGTGCCCGCTCATCCAGGTCCAGCCACGCGACGACGCCTCCGTCGCGTGCTCCTCGATTGGTACGCACGCGAGCACCGCGACTTCCCGTGGCGCGCGACGAACGACCCCTACGCCGTTCTCGTCAGCGAAGTCATGCTCCAACAGACGCAGGCGTCGCGGATCGCAACGCGGTTCCCGCGCTACATGGCTCGCTTTCCGACCGTGGAGTCGCTCGCCTCCGCTTCGCCCGCCGAGGTGCTCGCCGAATGGAGCGGGCTCGGGTACAACCGTCGGGCGCTGGCGCTGCAACGGACCGCCGTCGCGGTCGCGCGCGACGGGTGGTCGAGCGATGTGGCGGGGTTGGCGCGGCTGCCCGGGGTCGGCCCGTACACGGCGCGCGCCGTTGCCTCGCTCGCGTTCGGAACCGCCGTGGGGGTCGTGGACACGAACGTGCGCCGCTGGCTCCTCCGCCGTTTCGGGGGGCCTGACGAGCCACGACGCCTTCAGCTCCTCTCCGACTCACTCGCGCGGCCTGGACGCAGCGAGCAGGTGGCTGCCTGGACC
>JALZJE010000281.1 GCA_030859955.1 Chloroflexota bacterium
GATCGTCAACTACGCCAACGGCAGCATTACCAGCCCCGGCGACGACGTCACCGCCAACCCCACCACTCTGGCGCGCACCGACCTAACCACCAGCCACACCTACGACAGCGCGGGCAGCCGGACCAGCAGTACAGATCCGCGGCGGGCCGTGGAAGCCGCAGTCGGCACGTCCCTTGGCCCGGATGACTTCGTCACTCGCGTTACTCTTGATGCGCTCAATCGTCAGAGAACGGAGCGCACAGCGAGCACCCCGGGCCTAACTGTCACGCAGAAGACCTCGTTAAATGCGTACGACGAGCTCGGCCACCTGCGCAGCGAAACCGACTTCGGCGGCCTCATCGCCGCTACCGAGTTCGACCGTGTCGGCCGCGCGCTGCGCACCTTCGAGCATCCGGCCGGGGCGTCGGGGCCGTCGCTGACTGCCGTGACTGCATACGACGCCGATGGCAAGCCACTGACGGCAAAGGACCGCCGCCAGGTTGCCGACTCTAGCCTCGGCTCGACGACCTACGCCTATGACGGTCTCGGCCGCCAGACGGCGATGACCGAGGCCGCAGGCAGCGCGGCCGAGGCACTTACCACCACGGCCTATGACGCTCTGGACCGCCGCACAACGTACGTAGTTGGCGGACAGGACACGCGTTACGGCTACGACCTCGGCGGCCGAGTAACAGCCACCGACGACGGCTTTACCTGCACGAGCGAGGTGTTCGACTACCGCGACCTCGCCACCTCAACCACGGACGGCAAAGATGGGAACGGGTGCGCGGGCACCGGGCAGTACACCGTGACCCATACACATGACGGCCTCGGCCGCCTGATCCTCTCCGTGCAGGGCATCCTCCGCCCACTGGATGACGTCTTCGACAGCGCCGGCAACCGTCTGCGCTCGGCGCCGGTCACCGATAACGGCAGCGGCGAGACAACCACGAGCGTCACCACCTTCACCGTCAACGGCCTTGACCAGGTCATCACCCAGACGCGTACCGAGTCGGGCACCGGACGCACCTCGAAGACGACGTACGACGCGGTGGGCAACGCCGTGGACCGCTGCCGGTGGGATGCCGGGGCGACGGTCGGAGAGTGCTTGCCCCCCGGCAGCGGCGGCAGCAGTCCACCGAGCCACGTCTCAACTACAGCCTATGACGCTCGCAATCAGCGAATCGAGCTCACGGATGGTTCAACGCAGCAGACCACCGAGTACGACCCGGCCCACAACTATCAGCCTTTGGCGGCGTACGTGCCGACTGGCAACGGGTACGAGCTGCAGACGCTGTACACGTACGACTCAAGGCACCGGCTGACCGAGGTCTTTGTGCGTCACTGCATGGTCGAGGGCCACACCTGCATCACACCGCCCGGTGACGTGCTCGGACATGTCATGTACGAGTACGACGCGAACCACAACCGCACCGTCGTGCGCGAGTCGGGCAGTGGTTGGGCCGACAGCCTGCCCGGCTGGTTCTACTGCTACGACGCGCGCAACCAGCTCGTGGCACGCGACACCGGCGCGGCCTGCTCGGCAACGAGCGGCGACGAGACCTACAGCTACGATGACGCCGGCAACCGGCTGAGCGCCGCGCAGGACGGCGTCACGGAGACGTTCAGCTACGACGCCGACGGGCAGTACACGGGCGCCGTGCACGACACGGTCGGGCGCATCACGGAGTGGGACAACTGGCGCTTCCTCGGCTATGACGCCGAAGGCCGTCTGACCGAGGTCTGCGATCTGGCCTGCAGCTCAGGCTCGCAGCGCTTCTACTTCACTTATGACGCCGACGGGCGGCGCACCAAGATTGTCGACGCCGCGGGCGGGGTGAGCACCACGACCGAGCTGCGCTACACCGCCGACGGCCACATCAGCGCTGAGTACACCCACACCTGCGACATCAATGGCTGCAGCGTTCCGGTGCTCACCCGCGAGTACGTCACCGCCGAGTCGGGCGCGATCGTCAAGATGACCGTGCCCGCCGAGGAACCAGACGCTGGCACGTACCTCGTCAGCTGGAACGGCCACGGCGACGCCCTCAACCTCATCCACGTCGCCAAGGGCAGGGCGACCCTCGCCAACTCGTTCACCTACGACACTTGGGGCGACAGTGGCGTTACGGTCCACAACGGTTTCGGCGACCTCGGCTTCCGCTTCCGCTACGTCGGCCAGTTCGGCGTCCAGGACGATACCGTCCACGGCCTGCCGTTGGTGCTCATGGGCGCCCGCCACTATTCGCCGGATCTTGGGAGATTCATCCAGCCGGACCCGGCTCGACTTGAAGCGAACCACTACGCTTACGCCGGTGACAATCCCGTTACCCGCGCGGATCCGAGTGGAACGTGCTGGGGCGTCTTGAGCTGGATTCCAGTCTGGACGCCCTGGGGTCTCGCCTGGAAGGCGGTATGCGTAAGCTGGTGGTGGGCCGTCGGCGCAGGAGGTGTCTCTGCAGGGACCCACGTCATCCGGAACTTCGATAACGTCAACTTCGCTCAGAACAAGAGACAGGCGCAGAAGAAGATCAGGTCCCTCGAAGGTCAGGCCCGTAAGCACGAGGAGAAGATCCGGAACTGCCCAAAGTGCCCGCAAGTCAACCATTGGAGAGGTGAGATCAGGACCCTTAGAGGGCAGGTTACCCGGGTGAAGGGCCGATGGGGCATCAGATGAAGAATGGAACTCGGCTACATGATCTGGCAGATGGCCTTCGTCGCGCTGGGGTTGACGAGGACACGATTGGGCATCTCGTTGCGGACGTGGGGGACCTGTTGTCAGCACTTGACGACATTGAGCGGGCGCTCGAGGAAGTGATCGCCGGACACAACGTCGGCCTGGCCATTGAGGCTATCGAGTCAGAGGCGCGAGACCACATGCCCAACCACGTCCGATCGCTTCAGCGCGCGCCGGCGCGACTCAGGCGAGCGCTAGACGTCTTTGTCGACTAGCGGCCAGAGGTGGTCGATGTTGCCGCGCGTGGAGGAATCCCGCAGTATCGTTCCAAGACTTCGCCGGCGAGAGGCCAGATGAGCCGGTCCCGGCGTGCGATCGCGTCATGAACGGCGTACTCAAGCAAATGCCTGCGTCGCCGCTCCCCTCGCGGTATTCGCGCGCTAGGTCCGCCAACGTCCACTGCGCTAGTCCGCCGAGTCGTGCGATCCGCTCGCTGTTGAGCGCGAAGAGCGTGGCCTCGATCACGGGGACGACCATCGCGAACTTCGACCGCACCGGATCGCTGATCTCGTTGATTTGCTTGCTGAGGAGGAAGCGCATCGGTGACGCTCACTGCCCGTTGTCTTCGACGGTTCTCATGGGACCACGTTGGCCCAACGCTTGTGGTGGCAGACGGACAAGTGCTGCTCCGTCGAGGGCGCCGCTGATTGCCTGTCAGGTCGCCAACCGACTAGGAACATCCCGGCTCTCTAGGTTCGGCGGTGCCAAGGCGTCGCCCCAAGGCAGGCAAGCCCTGACGCCGCCCAACCGACGGTCTGCTCGGCCGCGAGCCAGGAGGGATCCCGCCCATCTTTGATCCGTCCTTTCTGCGATAGGGGGACCGATCCCGTCGCCTCAGGGTTAGCGGTGGGAGGCTCGCCGGGCACCAATGCTGACCGCGCCACCTCCCTGGCGAGTACCTCCACGGCGCCTTCGGCACTCCCGACCATCGGGTCGTTCGACCCGCGTGAAGCCGAGGGACCAGACTCGAGAGCGGCCCGACCTCCCGCGTCGGGGTTCGACGCAGACGCCCTCACGACGTGGGACCCATCCAATATCGGCGCCGGCTGTGGATCGCCCGCCGGGTCGCTCGGAGAGAAAGACGTCTAAAGGGCTGGTCTCGCCTTCTGCGACTAAGCTTAGGTGCCGTCAAAACTCAGCGGGTCAACAGTGTCGCAAGCGTGGTCGCTTCCCAAGCCGCGAATCCGGCTGGCCGTTGGAGGAATTCGGTCCACGCCGCGTTGAGTGTTGCGCTCACGGTGCCCGCTTCGGCGGAGGTGTGGGGGGTTAGCAGCAGACGTCTGCAATGCTCGGCGAGCCCAAGCCCAGCGGCAAGGAGCTCTGCGTCCGGATAGGCCAAGTTGTACGCGGGATCCGGTCGGCGTGAGCCGATCACGGCCTTCGCCCAAGCTGCGGCAAGCGCCGTGGTCGACTCGCCGGCCTGCTGCAAGATCGCGAGCATCAACGCGAACCGGGCGGCTGGAGCCGGGTGTGTCGCACTCTGGCCCAACCCGGGCTGGAAGGGCGGCTCTGAGGCGTGGGCCATCAGTCGCACCCATTGCCAGGCATAGGCGGGGCCAAGCAGGAACGCGGCAATTCCATCACAGGCAAACTCTCGCGCCCAGTGCAGTGCCCAGACATCACGTGCGGTCACGACGTCAACCGCGGCCTCCGGCCAGCCATTCATCGCGGTTTGCATGGTGTCGACAACCGCGCTCGCGAAATCCGAGAGTGTCTCGGGCTCGAGGAGGTGGCCCAGCTCGTGCGCAAGGGCGGGCAAACCGAGGAGCGTGGAGTTTTCGACGGCGGGTACAAACACAACGCTGAATGGATGGTCGCCGCGGCTGATCTGGGAGAAGTAGCTGGTTTGTGACGCCAGCACGACTGTGGGTGGTTCGATGGGCAGGTTCGCCTCGCGCAAGAGCGCTGCCACCGCGCGCGTGAGGACCGCGTCAGAGGAGGTGAAACGCTCACACGCGGCGAGTCCGAAACGCTCGAGGATGACAAGAGCGTGTGCGTGGCTACGAAAGCTGCTTCTGTAGCTCTCGACTGAGCGCGGATTTGCGAGGACATCGGCGCCCAATTGACCGACGTCCGCACCGATCGCGCTTGCCCGCTTGGAGATTGCGTCGGCTAACTGTGCAGCAAGCGGATCCGCCTCAACCGCCGTCGCGCGTTCCGCGATGGCCTGCGCCCGGCGTTCGAGACCTCCGATGAGCGGCGTCAGCAGGTCGTTCGACACGACGCAATGCTCTGGGCGGCGGTGCCGCCGTTCGCAACGTCTTCGCCGCGCTGCCGAGCAGCCGAGCGCACCGGATTAGGCGCCGAGCGTCAAGCGGGGGCGATTTGGCGGAACGTCTCGTTCGCCTCACTCCCGGCGATCTCGACGATGTGCTCAAGCGTCCGGAACGACTCTCTGCGCAGTGGCTTATCGCCCTTGAGGGCCCGGTAGACACCGGCCAGGTTCTTGAGCACGTCCTCATCGTCCGCCTGCACCCGCCGGATCACGCCCCACGGGACGACCGATGTCAGCTGATAGCTTGGACGAAGGTCCTCCGGTTCCACGAGTTGCGCGCCCGCCAGCACGCCAGCCACATCACGGACGAAGGCGCGCACCGACGCCAACCGATCGTCCGCCTCGCCTCTGTCGCGCCCACCTGCAGAGGTGAGGCGCAGCTCGCGCACCGCTCGGTTCAGCGCCTCGGCAAAATCGGCACGCGATTGGTATTCGACCGACAAGGCGGACCGGCTATCCACGACCCCTCGACCTTTGGCCGCTCGATGTCGCTGCGGCCGGCGCAAATGACCGATCAACGAGCTCTGTCAGCCGTCGCCAGTCCTCGCTTGTTGTCGCTCGTTCGGTCGTGAACCGGAAGAACCGCATTGCGTCCGCGTCATTCGTGATACCAAACGGGCCAGCGAGCTTGTTCGCAGCCTGTGCAAGTTCGATGGGGTCCGCGTCGAGCGCCCGGGAGAGCCGCTGAAGGGTGGCCAACGATGGCGTATGTGTCGCCGCACCGGTTTCGAGTTTCGAGATGTAGCTCGCATCGACCTCCGCAGCGAGAGCGACTTCCTCCTGCGTCAGATCACGAGCATTTCGCATGCGTCTCAAGGTCGTGCCGAACTCTGTTGTAGCCATGGGTATACGATAGACACGATATGACGTGAGGTCAAGTCAATAGGGCGCCTGTTGCACTCCAGCGAGGAGCCGCAGGTGGCGAACGCGGCGACCGGTCGTTCAGGTGACGGCCGAGCGGCGTCCGAACACTTCGCGCAGCGGGAGCCGTGAAGCGAGCTTTATGAGCTCCGTCAAAGTGATGCCCCACAGGAGCGCACCAAGATAGTCAGCCAATGAGCCAAACACGTCGTTGACGAGGTACACGGTGGCCACCCAAGACAGGACGACAAAGAGAGCAACGAGCGTGTTGAACCACGACTCGTCGTCCCTTAGCCGCTGGCGCAGCGTGGCTGACGCTGCCTCGTTGGCTGCCGGCGTAAGTCGCTCGCGGAATCGATCCAAATCCAGCGACGCGGGAATTAGTTCGGCCTCGCCGTCGGCTACCAGGTTTCCTTGGCCGGCCGCGACGATCTCCAACTGAAGTTCGCGTAGCTTCGTGTCGATCTCCGCCAACATCCCCTCATCAGCGCCCTCGCCGAGCAGCAATTCGCGCAAGGCCTCGGCGCGCTTCACGAAGGCCTCCCCGGCTGCCTGGGCATCACTCACGACCCGCCGGGTGTCGCGCTCGAGTCGAATGAAATCGTTCAGCAGGGTGATGCTGGTATCGATCG
>JALZJE010000334.1 GCA_030859955.1 Chloroflexota bacterium
TGTGCTGGGCGGTGACGGCACCTTTTTGCGGAGCGCCAGCGCCATCGGCGAGACGGGCGTCCCGGCGCTGGGCGTCAACCTTGGGCGCATCGGCTTCCTGGCCAAGGTCGAGACCAATGGGCTCGAGGGGACCCTCGACCAGGTGGTCGCGGGACGGTTCACGATCGAGGACCGCTTCAGGATCGAGGCCGCGATCGTGCGCCCCGATGGAGCGGTCGTCGAGCGCCACGCCTGCCTGAACGAGGTGGTCGTCGCCCGTGGAAGGCGGGTGCGCATGATCCGGCTCGAGGTCGAGGTCTCCGGCTCTCACCTCGCCACCTATGTCGCCGATGCGGTGGTGGTCGCCACGCCGACCGGGTCGACCGCCTACAGCTTCAGCGCAGGTGGCTCGATCCTGGATCCGAGACTGCGCAACATGATCATCACGCCGGTGGCCGCCTATCTGTCTCCGCTGCACAGCGTGGTCGCCGGCGAGGATCATGTCGTGCAGCTGACGCTCCGCGAGGCACCCGACCCGGCCATCGTGAGCATCGATGGGCAGTGGGATGTCGAGCTGGCGCCGGGAGACCGCGTGGTGGTGCGCGCCCTGGCCGATGCGCTGCGCATCCTGGAGCCGGTCGGGGCGACCCCGTTCTACGACCTGCTGCGAACCAAGGCCGCCCTGTTGCCGTACTGATGGCACTGCACTGATGGCATTGCGCGAGCTGACAGTCGAGAATCTTGCGGTGGTGGCGTCCGTACGCTTGACGCTGGGCAACGGCTTCACCGTGCTGACCGGCGAGACCGGCGCCGGAAAGTCACTCGTGGTCGATGCGGTCGCGTTGGCGCTCGGCGCGCGCGCATCGACCGATCAGGTTCGGGCGGGGACCGATGCCGCCCGTGTCGAGGCGATCTTCGATGCTCCCGACCTGCCGGACGATGACGCGATGTTCGACGTGGTGCGTGCCGGGGAGGGCAGCATCATCGTGCGTCGCGAGGTCGGGGCCGATGGGCGTTCGCTGGCGCGGATCAATGACCGAGCGGTCACGGTCGGCGGATTGGCCGGTCTGGGCGCACGACTCGGCGAGATCCATGGCCAACATGATCAGCAGCGTCTGCTCGAGCCAGCTCGCCAACTGGCGCTGCTCGACGGGTTCGGTGGCCATGCGACCGCGCTAAAGGCCGTCGAGGCGGCATTCCGGGCCTGGCGGTCTACGGTTGCTGCCGCCACGGAGCTCGTGACCGATGCGCACGAGCTGGCTCGACGGGTCGAGCTGTTGCGGCACCAGGCCGATGAGATTGCCGCCGTTGCGCCACGCCCGGGCGAGGATGCGGAGCTGGAGGCGCACCTGCGAGCTGCCGAGCATGCCGAGACGATCGCGCGGTCGGCGGCGGAGGCTGTAGCGGCCCTGCGCGATGACGGCCGTGGCGGCGACGCGCTGAGCGCCGTCGAGGGTTCCCTGGCGACCGCGGCGCAGCACGACGGGCGGTTCGCGACATTGGCCGACCGTGCCGCGGCCCTGGCCGCGGAAGCGTCCGAGCTGGCCCGCGACGTGAGCACAGCGGCCGACGGCGTCGACCTTGACCCGGCCAGCCGCGTATCGGGGGAGGAGCGCCTGACATTGCTGTATGACCTGCGCCGCAAGTACGGTGACTCGATCGAGGCGGTGCTCGCGTTCGGTGCCTCTTCCGCCGCGGAGCTGGACGCGCTGGAGAACCAGGAGGAGGCCCGAGTGCGGCTGCGGGCGGAGCAGGACCGGCGGCGAGCGGCACTGGAGGCCGCCGCGGCGGAGTTGACCGCCGCTCGCGCCTCGGCTGGCAACCGCCTGGCGACCGCGGTGAATGCCGAGCTGCCGCCATTGGGCCTCCCGACCGGGTCCTTCGGCATCCAGCTCGAATCGTCCGAAGTGGGGGCCACTGGCACTGACCGGGTGACCTTCACCTTTGCCCCGAATGCGGGCGAGCCACCAAGGCCGCTCTCCCGCATCGCGTCCGGCGGCGAGGCCAGCCGCCTGTCACTGGCGCTCAAGGTGGTCCTGGCCGCGGCCGATGAGACGCCGCTCCTCGTCTTCGACGAGATCGATGCCGGCGTCGGCGGCCGCAACGCAGCGGCGCTGGGGGAGCGCCTCCGCGCACTGAGCCGCTATCACCAGGTGCTGTGCGTCACGCACCTGCCACAGGTGGCGGCGCACGCGGATGCGCACATCGTTGTCGACAAGCACGATGCCGATGGACGGACGACCACCTACGCCCGAGTCCTCGACGCCGATGAACGACCGACCGAGCTCGCGGCAATGCTGGGTGGCGAGGGCGCCGGTGACGAGGCGCACGCTGCCGCCATGGCGCTGTTGCGGGCCGCGGGTTGAGTCACTCGTCGCCAGCGTATATACATATATACTCTTACACCTGACGGACTGACGCATGACTGAAGAATCCCTCGCGGAGGCGATCGACTCGTTCCTGGTGGAATTGCGGGTGGAACGGGGTCTGTCGCCACTGACGATCAGCGCGTACCGGCACGACCTTGCCCAGTTCGCTTCGGTGGCGGGTATTCGGTG
>JALZJE010000362.1 GCA_030859955.1 Chloroflexota bacterium
GCGCATGCGGACGGCAACGGTGCCATCGACGCGCTCATGCGCGCGGTGGACGACGCGCTGGCTCCGCTGCTCGGCAAAGGCGTGGAGCTCGCCACGTACGATGTGCACGCAGCCGGCCCGGGTCACGAGACGAAGGGATCGGTCTCCCTCACCGTTCGCGCCCGCGGCGACGAGGACGGGCATGCGTACCCGGGTCGCTTCGTGAGCGAGAACGTCCTCGAGGCCTCGGTCGGGGCCTACGTCGACGCGCTCAATGCGCTCCTCGCGGCGACCGGCGTCGACATCGCCTCTGCCGTCCCGACGCCGGGGTCGACCGACACGCACGAAACCGATCCGGAGCACCGCACCGGCGCCAAGGAGCGGATCATGTCCGCCTACAACGGCTGACTCCCCGCCCGCCGTTTGCGCTGGAGCGCAAGTAACCACGAAGATGCGGCCGAACGAGGCCTCCTGAGCTCGCCGATTGCGGCTGGGCGCAAACCATGGTCGCGATCGGCCCCAACGCCACCGAATTCAGCCCTAACGTCGTGGTTACTTGCGCTGGGGCGCAAATCCGTGGTCGGAGGAAACTTTTCGCAGCAAACCCGCAGGTCGGCGACGACCCCGGCGCGCGGCTTGCATGGGATCCCCCCACGAAATGGAGGCACGTCAGATGACCGATGACACCGAGCGTCGCGAGGGCGGCGCGTGGATTGGACAGCACCCGGACGCAAACACCGAACAGGTGCGGGAGCAGCTGGATGACGGCGCGGAGCGAGTGGCCGTCACGAACAACGAGTCGGGTGAAGCACCCAGCGATGAGGGTTGGCCCCAGGGCCACCGTGAAGGCGATCAGGCGGGTAACGACGACGTCCGTCGCGCGGGCGAGAACGGCTGATCAGATGGAGCAGGAGCGCGACGCGAAGACCGTCAACCAGCCGAGCGGCCCACCACCGGACGAGGGACTGGCCTACGACCCGTCCATGACCGAAGGGGACGAGGCCAACATTCCACCCGAATCCGATTCGGATCCGGAGAGCGACGCGAACATCGACGAGGGCTAACGGCGTCGAGTATATACGCATACACTCGACAACCTGACCGACCGCGCGGCGGATCGCCCGGGCCGCGGCTACCATGCCGGCATGCCCGACGCCCAGGTGATGACGGTGACCGGACTCCTGCCGGCACCTGCGCTTGGCGTGGTGGACGCGCACGACCATCTCTTCCTGCGCAGCCCGGCGCTGCCCGGGGACGAGTTCGAGGACCTGGAACGGTCCACCGCGGAGGCGATCGACGGCAGGGCCAGCGGGATCGGTGCCATCGTCGACATGACGCCCATCGGATTGGGCCGTCGACCGGACCTGTTGCGAGCCGTGTCCGAACGGGCGGGCATGCCCATCATCGCGGCCACCGGCTACCACCGCGACGCGCACTACCCCGCCGGCCACTGGGTGTACGGCGCCGACGTCGATACCCTTGCCGAGCGCATCATCTCGGACCTGGAGCTCGGCATGAGCCCGAACGACTGGACCGATGCGGCTGCCACGGCGGATCCGGCGAGAGCCGGCGCCGTCAAGGCTGGAGCCTCGTATCACCACGCCAGCGATGCCGAGCGGCGGCGCCTGGAAGCGGCGGCGATCGGCAGCCAACGGGCCGGTGTCCCGATCCTGGTGCATACCGAGATCGGCACCTTCGGGCACGGGATCGTCGACATCCTGGAGCGGCACGGCGTTGCGCCGCATCGGATCATCCTGGCTCATCTCGATCGCAACCCGGATGCGGAGCTGCATGCCGAGATCGCCGCCCGCGGCGTCCGCCTCGAGTACGACACGATGGGGCGCACGAAGTACCGTCCCGACAGCGAGCTGCTCGACCTCATCGAAGCGGTCGTGGATGCGGGACATCTTGATCGGCTGCTGCTGGGTCAGGACCTGGGACGGCGCTCGTCCCTGCGAGCGTACGGTGGTGGTCCGGGTCTGCGCTACCTGATGGAGACATTCGTTCCGCGCCTGCGGCGACGCATCGGAGTCGATGCCGTGGAGTCCATCCTGGTCGCCAATCCGGCACGTGCCTTTGCGCTGGAGCCCGCCGCGGCATGAAGGACCGATACGACGTCGTCGTGGTCGGTTCCGGGTCGGCGGGGTCGGCCACAGCCATCACTGCCGCACGCCTGGGCGCTGGGACGCTGTTGATCGACCGACTCGGGTTCATGGGCGGCACCTCGACCGCGGTGCTCGATACCTTCTACGCCTTCTACACGCCCGGCGCGGAGCCGCGGCGCGTGGTCGGCGGCCTGGGCTGGGAGGTGGTCGAGCGCCTCACGGACTCAGGGGTGGCCTTCGAGCGGCCGAACACGTACGGCGCGGGCACCGGCGTCACGTACGACCAGGAGGCGCTCAAGCTGCTCTGGGAGCAGCTTGCCGAAGACGCGGGCGTCAACCTGCTGCTGCACACCTGGGCCACGGGAATCGAGGTGCATGGCGGTCGAATCGGAGGAATCCGGATCTGGAACAAGGGCGGCGAGCGAACGATCTCTGCGGACGTGATCGTCGACGCCTCCGGCGACGCCGACGTATGTGCCATGGCGGGCGTGCCGTATGACAACGCGCATGCGACCGGCAAGGTGCAGTCGCTCTCTACGCTGTTCAAGCTCGCGAACGTGGATGTTGCGCGGGCCGCATCGGTCCCCAAGGCGGAGCTGTGGAGTCTCATGCAGGAGGCGGCGGCATCCGGCGAGTACGCGCTCCCACGCATCGAGGGCTCCTGGCATCGCACCCCGTTCGCCGGCATCGTCCTCGTCCACATGACCCGCATCCCGAACGTGGATGCCACCGATCCGGAGCAGCTCACGCGCGCAGAGATCGAGGGTCGCCGCCAGGTGCGCGAGTACTCCCGCTTCCTGCGCGATCGGGTTTCCGGCTTCGAGGATGCCGTCGTCGTGGCCACCAGCCCCGCCATCGGGGTGCGGGAGAGCCGTCGGGTGTACGGGGACTATCGGCTCACCCGCCAGGACGTGCTGAAGGCGCGACGATTCGATGACGAGATCGCGCTGTGCGGTGCGCCGATCGAGGACCACCACGCCGGTGGCGATACCGATTGGCGCTACGTCGGTGAGTCGGGCGTGTACGGCATCCCGTACCGGACCACCCTGCCAGTCGGGATCGAAGGGCTGCTGGTGGCCGGCCGATGCTTTTCCTCCACCCACGATGCCCACGCCTCCGCCCGCTCCATGGCAACCTGCATGGCGATGGGCCAGGCGGCTGGTACGGCGGCAGCCCTCGCCACCGCGACGGGATCGACGCCTCGATCGCTCGACGCCGATCTCATCCGTGCCCAGCTGGACACCGATGGCGCCGTCCTCGATCCGATTGCGGCGGCCGTGGTGCGATGACGGCCGCCGATCTCCGTCGCGGCCCGGTCGCGGATGCGATTCGAAGTCATCGCCTGATCGCCGTCCTCCGGCGGATCGAGCCCCGGGCCGCGCTCCTTGCGCTGGTGGACGAGCTCGCGGAGGCGGGGGTCAGGGTCATCGAGGTCACGCTGGACGCACCGTCCGGTACGGACGACCTGGCGGCCGTGCGCGCTCACCTCGCCGTCCGTGGGGACGCGGCGTACGTGCTGGGGGCCGGAACGGTGCTGCGGCTCGAGCAGCTCGATGCGGCTCGAGACGCCGGGGCAGACTTCGTCGTCGCTCCGATCCTCGACGTCGCCCTCGTTCGCGCCGCTCTCGAGATCAGGATGCCGGTCATCCCCGGAGCACTCACCCCCACCGAGATCGCCGCCGCCTGGAGCGCCGGCGCCACGTTCGTGAAGGTATTCCCTGCCTCGGCGGTGGGACCGGGATTCGTCCGCGAGCTGCGGGGACCGCTGCCGGCGATCGATCTGGTCCCCACCGGCGGCGTCGATGGCTCGAATGCCGCCGCGTTCCTCGCCGCAGGCGCGGCGGCGGTCGGCATCGGTGGCGCCTTCGTCCGGGCCACAGCCGACGAACGGCGATCGCTCGTGGAATCTTTGCTGGAGCCCGCGTGACGTCCCGTTTCGACGGACGGATCTGCCTCGTCACCGGATCCACCGGCATCGCGGCCGCTGCGGCGCGAGCCCTCGCCGCTGAGGGCGGCGCCGTGTTCGTGGTGTCACGGGTCGCGGAGCACGCTTCCGAGCTGGCGGCAAGCATCGGCGGCGAGGGCGGCGTGGCCTCGTGGTGGGCGGCCGACCTTTCGGAGGAGGCCGGCGCGGATGGGGCGGTGGCCGCCTGCGTCGAACAGTTCGGCAGGCTCGATTGCCTGTACAACGTGGCCGGCATCAGCGGTCGCCGGTTCGGCGACGGGCCGCTCCACGAGATGAGCGCGGAGGGCTGGGACACCGTGATGACCACCAACGCCAGCAGCACCGCACTGACGTGCCGCGCGGCCGTGCGCAGGATGCTCGAACAGGAGCCCGCTGCTGGAGGGCGTCGGGGGGCGATTCTGAATATGTCGAGCGTGCTCGCCGTCGATCCCGCACCGGATTACTTCGCGACCCACGCGTATGCGGCCAGCAAAGGCGCGATCGAGGCCCTGTCACGCTCGATCGCCGCCTACTACGCTCCACACGGGATCCGCGTGAATGTCATAGCGCCCGCTCTCGTGGCGACGCCGATGAGCGAGCGGGCCCAGGCGGACTCGCGGATCCTCGCCTATCTCACCGCGAAGCAGCCACTCGCGCGTGGGCCGATGAGCGCCGACGACCTGGTCGGCACGGCGCTCTACCTGCTCAGCGACGACGCGCGCATGGTCACCGGCCAGGTGGTCGCCATCGACGCCGGATGGGGACTGAGGGAGGGCTGACGCGCTCGACCGCGGCTCATGCCCGACCGGCGGACGCCTCGTCCTCACGTCGCCGGCCGCCAAGCCGGATGAGGTCTTCGTGGAGCTCGAACCAGACGCTGTGGTAGCTGTCGACCCGGGGCGATGCGACAAACCGACGGTCACCAGCGCGAGCGGCCTCGGCAGCACGCCGCAGCCTCAGGCGGTAGGACGCGTAGCGCCGGAACGCTTGCGCCAGCGGGTCCAGCCATGTCCCCGTCTCGGCGTCGAGCGCGTACAGGTCGTCGAGGACGCCGGCGTCATAGGCTGGGTCTCCGTGGTCGTTCAGTGCCTGCTCGTCGCCGACGCCTCGGACCTGCCAGGCGGTGATGATCGCCTTCATCCGGTCGTCGAAGGCGTGAAATGCCTCCAGGAGCTCAACGCACCGCGCATCGCCGAGCTCGCCGCGATCTTGGGAGACGAGGTCGAGCGCGCGAAGCTTGCCCCCTGATGTCAGGCGGAAAGCGTCCGCCGTCGCCTCGATCGTCCCGTCGTCCACGGCCCGCTTCACCCCGCGCCCGACGTCGTCCGCGCGCGCCCCGACCGCCTCCCCGAGCTGCTCCGCACCCACGGCACCCTTGACGAGGAGCGCGAGCACCAGGTCGGCCTCGGTCAGCGGTGCCAGGTCGGACCACCCTGAGCCGTCCTGGAATGCGCCGTCAACGTGCGCGGAGGTTCCTTCCGGCGCTTGGGGTTCGCCGGACGCCGGGAGCTCGATCCCGAGGTCGGCAGCCAACCCCATCAGGTGGCCAGCCTCCGGCGTCACCTGCCACGACCCCGCCAGGGTCCCCGGAAAGATCTCGCCCGTGCTCCCGTCGATCGTGATCTGCTC
>JALZJE010000011.1 GCA_030859955.1 Chloroflexota bacterium
CTTATGAACGCCGCGGTCAGAGGGGCGTCCAGACCCTCGACGTCGAGGTCGGCCTCGAAGGAGTCGACCTGGCGCCCGTAGGCGTTGCGCCTCACGGCAATGTCCATGAGGTTCAGCCGGTGCGGGGCGAGCTCCGGGCCCGTGATCTCCCTGCTCATGAGGATCATGCCCGCACAGGTCCCGAACAGCGGCATCCCTGCGTGAGCTCGTTCGACAACGGGTTGCAGCAGGCCGAAGCGATCCAGAAGCTTGCCGATCGTGGTCGACTCGCCGCCGGGGATGACCAGGGCATCGACCGAGGCGAGGTCTTCGGGAGTCTTGACCGCTACCGGGGTGGCGCCGGCCTCATCGAGCGCCCTAGCATGCTCACGCACATCTCCTTGGAGCGCCAGAACGCCGACCTTCACCACCCGCGCACCGACAGCCGCTCGGAGTCGGGCATCTGCGCCAGATTGGTCCCCACCATGGGCTCGCCGAGCGAGCGCGACGCCTTGGCGACGATGGCGGGGTCCTCGAAGTAGGTGGTCGCCTCGACGATGGCCCGCGCCCGGCGGGCGGGGTCGGCCGACTTGAAGATCCCCGAGCCGACGAAGACGCCTTCGGCCGAGAGCTGCATCATCAGAGCAGCGTCGGCGGGAGTGGCGATGCCCCCGGCGGTGAACAGCACCACCGGCAGTTTGCCGGTCTCGGCCACTTCCCTCACCAGCTCGTAGGGGGCCTGAAGCGATTTGGCCGCGCTCATCAGCTCCTCGGGGCGCATGCCGGCGAGCCGCTTGATCTCGGAGGAGATCGCTCGCATGTGGCGCACGGCCTCGACCACATTGCCGGTACCGGCCTCGCCCTTGGAGCGAATCATGGCGGCGCCCTCGCCCAAGCGGCGCAAAGCCTCGCCCAGGTTGGTGGCACCGCAGACGAAGGGAACGGTGAAGTCCCACTTGTTGATGTGGTGGGCCTCGTCGGCCGGGGTGAGGACTTCGGACTCGTCCACGTAGTCCACGCCGAGGGCCTGCAACACCTGGGCCTCGGCGAAGTGGCCGATGCGGCACTTCGCCATGACCGGGATCGTGACCGCGTCGACGATGTCGGAGATGATCTCGGGGTCCGACATGCGGGCGACACCCCCGGCGGCGCGGATGTCGGCCGGTACTCGCTCGAGCGCCATCACCGCGACCGCACCGGCGTCCTCGGCGATCACCGCTTGTTCCTTGGTGACGACGTCCATGATGACGCCGCCCTTTAGCATCTCGGCCAGGCCGCGCTTGATGCGCGCTCCCCCAGTGTCCCTGTTCATGCGATCGATTCTACGCCGCGGCCGGGGTGACGAGGTAGTGGATCGCGCGTTGAGCGCGCCCCGGTACGGAATCCGTATCTGAGAGCGCGTTGCGCGCTTTTGACTACCTCAGGTGCAAGGCTCAGCTCTTGATGCGGCCCGTTTCGTAGGCCCACATGGCGATTTCGACGCGGTTTCGGGCGCCGAGTTTGGCCATGAGACTGGCGAGGTGGGTCTTGGCGGTGCTGAGGCTGATGTGGAGCTCGTCGGCGATCTCGGCGTTGGTTCGACCTCGGGCAACGGTGATCAGGACTTCTTCCTCGCGGTCGGTCAGCGGTTCGATCGGCTGAGCCGCCGGCACCCCCATGGGTAGTTCAGAGAATGTGGCCAGGAGACGAGCCGTCACGCTCGGCGCTATGAGTGCGTCGCCGGCGGCTGCCGCGTTGATGGCCTGGACCAAGAGTTCCGGTCCGGCGTCTTTGAGGAGGAAACCGCGGGCGCCTGCCTTGAGGGCACCGTAGACGTATTCGTCGAGGTCGAAGGTGGTAATGATCACGATGGCAAGTGGCACATCGACTCCGGGTCCCGCCAGCTGTCGGGTGGCCTCGATGCCGTCCAACTCCGGCATGCGGATGTCGAACAGGCACACGTCCGGGCGGAGTGCGCGAGCGAGGGCCACGGCTTCGCGGCCGTCGACGGCCTCGCCGATCACCTCGATGCCGGTCTGGGCGTCGAGGGATCATCTTGAGTCCGGTGCGGATGAGGTGCTGGTCGTCGGCGACGATCACGCGAATGGTCACGAGGGGGTGTCGTTTCTCGGCAGCATGGCGGTAATGG
>JALZJE010000027.1 GCA_030859955.1 Chloroflexota bacterium
CCCCAGCCCAGGACCTCGTAGCTCCACCACGCTCCTGCCACGATCCCCAGCGTCAAAAAGGTCCACGGGACGAGAGTCCAGCGCCGAACGATGCGCAGCCACTCCTCGTCCAGGCGCCTGGTGATCAGCGCCGCGACGCCGAAGGCGAACGGAACCGCCATCCCGGTATACCCGAGGTACAGCAGCGGCGGGTGAAAGGCCATGAACGGGTGGTTCTGGAGCAGGGCATTCGGTCCCGAACCCTCCGCGGCGACCGGCGAGGTCAGCGCGAACGGATTCCCGGGCCAGGTCATGACGGCGAAGAAGAAGGCATTGATGGTTGCCAGGGTTGCCCCGACCCACGGCATCAGCTGCCGATACCGATCGCGATATCGATGCAGTACGAGTGCAGCCCACCCGGTCGCGAGCAACGCCCAGAACAGGATCGAGCCTTCGAGCGCGGCCCACAGGCTGATGACGCCGATAAACGGCGGCGTCGTGGTCGCGTTGTTCTCGGCGACGTAGCGCACGCCGAAGTCGTGCGTGAGCAGCGAGATCACCATGGCCGCGCAGCCGATGCCGGCAGCCACGAATGAGCCGATGACCGCGCGCCGGCCGCTGACCACCAGGCGCGCATCGCCGCCGCGAGCCGCCAGTACGAAGGCGAGGACGGCGTAGACCGTCAGGCCCAGGCCGATCAGCACTGCCGCGTGACCGATGCTCGGGATCACGGCTGGTCATCCTCGGCTGGCTCGAACACCCGGTCCGAGGGTACGTCTCCGGCTGCCGGAGCCTCGTAATTCTCGTCGTGCTTGACGATGACCTGGGCCGCCTCGAAGACCCCGTCCGCACGGAGGGCGCCTTCCACCACCGCGCCACTTCCCTCACGGAAGGAGCGCGTCGGTGCCACGGTTGAATGGACCTCGATCGCGGTGTCGCCATCGGTGACGACGAAGGTCAGGTCGGTCGCCGGTCCTGAGATGCTGCCCGCCTCGACCAGCCCGCCGAGCCGAACCGTCTCCCCGATCGCCGCCTCACCGCGCCCGACCAGCTCGGTCGGCGTGAGGTAGTAGACGAGCGCGTTCCCGACGCTGCTGAAGGCGAGGTAGCCGATGACGGCGAGGACGACCGCCACCAGGACGAGAATCCCCCACGGACGCCGGCGCGGCGGCAGCATCGGATCCGAGGGGGCTGCGACGGTCATCGCGCCTCGTCGTCCCGGCGGCGAGCCGAACGGAGCCGACGCCAAAGGGTCGCGGCGTAGAACGCCAGCCCGCCGATGATGACGGCGTACGCGGCGATCACGTATCCGGCATCCGTCATCGGGTCGCCGCCGCGGTGCGCGCGCTCATGAGCAGGTCCAGGCGGCGCGCCTCCTCGCGCGCCAGCTCGACTCGCGCCAACTGATAGCGCCGGATCATGAGGTACAGCCATGTCAGGGTGAAGGCTGTCAGTGTGCCAAGCAGGGTGGCAACGAAGATTCCCGGCGCAGCGGGATTCAGCACGCGGTCCGGCGAGCCGATGGTCGCCGTCTGGTGCAGGCCGCGCCACCACTCGACGCTGAAGTGCACGATGGGGATGTCGATGGCGGCCACGATGCCGACGATCGCGGCGCGTGTCGCTCGC
The DNA here is from genome assembly GCA_030859955.1 of Chloroflexota bacterium. Taxonomy (GTDB): domain Bacteria; phylum Chloroflexota; class Limnocylindria; order QHBO01; family QHBO01; genus JACDBZ01. The sequence continues at coordinate 1,606 of JALZJE010000027.1, forward strand.
CGCTCGGGATCATCGGTCAGGCGACGCAGCAGCAGGTAGCCGACGTAGAGCGCCAGGAGCAGGGCGGTCGTGGTCAGGCGCGGGTCCTCCCACTGCCAAAAAACGCCCCAGATCGGACGGCCCCACATCATCCCGCCCCAGATCGCGAAGGCGGTGAACATGACGCCGATCTCGGCGGCAGCGTGGGCGACAGCGTCGAGGCGCAGGTCGCGCTTCCACAACCAACCCATGCCAGCGAGCGCGGTGACGCCGAACGACAGATAGGCCAGCCAAGCCGATGCGACGTGCGGGTACATGATCCGCTGCGCGTCTCCCTGGTTCTTGTCGGGCGGCACCACGAACAGCGCGACGAAGGTCACCGCCACCACCGCCGTCAACGCCACGAGGCCGAGTACCCGCGTCTTCATCCGTCCTCCAGGAGATAGCCGTACGTCGCCGCGCCGGCGACGACCATGATGATGTCGAATGCGACGAGCAGCTGGAGCCAGGCCCCGAGCTCGCCGAACGGATCGCCAGCCAGCGCGGCGGCCGTGGCCTTCACCGCGCCGAGCAGCAGCGGAGCAAGCACGGGCAGCATCAGGAGGGGAAGCATGACCTCGCGCGCCCGCAACCGCACGGTGACCCCCGCGTAGAACGTGCCGACCGCGGCAATTCCGGCCGCGCCGAGCACGACGGTCACCAGCAATGGCAGCCAGGCGGCGGCGATGTCGACGGCGAAGAGCACACCGACGGCACCCAGGACGACCACGCCTAGCAGCAGCATCACTGCGAAGCCCCCGAGCGCCTTGCCCGCGTAGATTGCCCGCCGAGACACCGGGTAGAGGGCCAGCTGCTCGAGGGCGCCGTCATCGGTCTCCAGCAGATGGAGCCGGTTGACCGCCAGGATGCCGGCAAGGACGACGGCCAGCCAGAGCATGCCGGGCGCGGCAGCCGACAACCTCGCCGTGTCGGGACCGAGCGCGAAGCCGAACAGGAGCAGAACCACGGCCGCGAAGAACAGGGTGCTCACCGTCGCGTGGCGCCCATGAAGCTCGGCGACCGCGTCCTTGCGAGCGACCGCGAGCGCGACGAGCGCCTCAGTCCGCAAGTCGCTCATCGGGCCATCTCGGTGACGGACCGACGAGGATCAACGGGCAGGGAGGGTGGCGCGCTGTGAATCCCCTGTCCGCTCGTGTCGAGGACCAGACCGCGGTCCAGGGTCACGCGCCCGTCGAGCACCGCATCGAGCCGTTCGGTGCTGTGGGACGCAACCAGCACCGTGACACCGACCGCTCGCCACGCAATCAACAGCTGGTCGACGAGGCCCATGCCATCAGCGTCGAGCGCGGCGTACGGCTCGTCGAGCAGGACCAGCGACGCCGAGCCGAGCAGGATGCGGCCGAGGGCCACCCGCTTGCGCATCCCAGCCGAAAAGTCGCGCACGCGGTCGTCTGCCCGAACGGCCAGGCCCACGTCGGCCAGGGCGCGCTCCACGCGGCCCGGGGCATCGGGCGTCCCGAGCATGGCGGCCGCGAAGCGCAGGTTCTCGCGCGCCGACAGGTCGTCGTACAGGCCGGTGGCGTGTGACAGGTACGCAACCCGCCGTCTGACGAGCGCAGGCTCGCGATCGAGGTCCAACCCATCGACGCTCGCGCGGCCATACGAGGGTCGAATCGCCGTCGAGAGGAGCCGCAGCAGGGTCGTCTTGCCGGCGCCGTTCGGGCCAAGCAGCGCCACCGTGCGGCCAGCCTCGACGCGCAGCGATATGCCCGCCAGCGCCGGGCTTCCCGCGAACAGGCGGGCGAGGTCGGTCGTGGCGACCGCCGGCGGGCGCGTATCGGGTGCCCCGAGGGAGCGGGGCGACACGTAAATCGTGGTCTGCGGCATGCTCGACACGCGGGGCGAAGTGGGGCAACCGCACTATGCGGGCAGCAGGAAGAGGCGTCAAATGATCCCCGCGCCTGCGGGGGCGTACAGTGACGATGAGCCACGGCCACGACACAGGAGCAGCGACAGCCATGAACCGATCCCGATCCCTTCCCAGCCTCATCGCCGGGCTCGCCCTGGTCCTCGCCGCGTGTGGCGGGACGACCTCGTCCACCACCTTCTCGACGGTGGGCGGCGAGGCCAGCGACGAACCGACCCCAACGCAGAGCGCGGCGCCGAGCGCGGCGGAACCATCCGAGGCTGCCACGGCATCGGAAGCGGCCGAACCATCCGAGGCTGCCGCGGAGGAAGCCCTGGTGCGTCTCAGCCAGTTCGAGTTCGACCCCGTGGAGCTGACGATCGCCGCGGGAACCGAGGTGAGCTTCGTGAACGCCGACTCAGCGGCGCATACCGCGACCGAGGGAGCGAATGGCGAGGCCGCCGATGACCCGATCATCGACGAGGAGCTTCAGCAAAATGGATCGACGAGCTTCGCGTTCGAGGAGGCGGGAACCTACGAGATCACCTGCCTCTTTCATCCCTCGATGAACATGACGATCACCGTCGAGTGATGTCGGGCGGTTGATCGCGCGCGGGGGGCGGTGATAGGGTTCGCGTCCTGATGGACCTTGGACTCGCCCACCCCACCTCTTCCGGTCGCTCGCGCGCAACGCGTCGGGCGGAGGCGCAGCGCGCCGAGTGTGCCGCCACTGCGGCGCTCAACGTGCTGGGGCAGAAGTGGGTGCTGCGGATCATCCGCGCGCTCGGCGATCGGACGCAGCGCTTCTGCGAGCTACAGGACGCGCTCGGTGGCGCAAACTCGGCGACGCTCAGCCAGCGGCTCAAGCTGCTCGAGGACGAGGGAATGATCGAGCGTCACGCCATCAGCGCGGTTCCCCCGTGGGTGGAGTACTCGCTCAGTGCCAAGGGTGCCGACCTGCGCGCCGCCATCTCCGACATCGACCGATGGGCCGAGCGCTGGGCGGCGCGCCAGTGAGCCATGTCGTCATCGAGGAGCCGCCTGCCGCGCACGGCGATGCGCTGAACCTCGTTCGTGCGGCGATCGCCGAGGCGCCCGGCCCCGAAGCGGCCGTCCAGCGTGTCGTCGAGCTGCTGCACGACCGCTTTCCGCCGTACGACTGGGTGGGAATCTACTGGGTCGTCGGCACCGACCTCGTCCTGGGACCATGGACCGGGCCGGAAGCAACCGACCACACCAGCATCCCGATCGGGACCGGCGTGTGCGGCGCCGCCGCGGCATCGGGCCAGACCGAGATCGTGCCCGATGTGGACGCCGACCCCCGCTACCTGGCCTGTTTCGCCAGCACGAAGAGCGAGATCGTAGTCCCGATCTTCGACGGTGGCGCGGTGATCGGCGAGATCGATATCGACGGGTCCGACCGGGACGCGTTCGATGGCACCGATGCCCGCTTCCTCGAGGAGATCGCAGCCCTTCTCTCGCCCCTGCGACCTCGGACCTCCGTCGACTGAACGTCCGGCAGCGCCGGGCGTAGCTAGAGGACCACCTCGAACAGGTAGCCGATGACGTACGGGATGGCGAGGATGGCGAGGATCACGGCAAGCACGATCCCGGCGTACAGGAACAACG
>JALZJE010000084.1 GCA_030859955.1 Chloroflexota bacterium
GAAAGCATTCCGGGACGCGGGACACGCCTCACCGCCGAGATCCCTGCCGGCGGTGAGGCGCGCTGAGCGCGTGCCTTATTCGATCTTGGTCCAGGGCTTGGAGAAGCACTGGAACGCGTCGCCCGGATCCATCGGCTGAACGGGCGTCAGGTGCAGGCTGCCGTCCTCGTCGAGGGTGAACGTGACTGTCGCGTCATCGTCGTACTCGCGACTATAGAACGTAATCTGGTCCCCCGCGACCTCGTACGTGCCACCGGCCGCGCCGAAGCACCCGCCCTCCAACTCACCGTCCTGCAGCGTGATCGTGTTGGTGGACGGGTACCCCGTGTCCCGGTCGCCGACCTTGTCCGCGTCCTCCTGGGTGAGCGTCCAGCGGTACGTGCCGTTCAGATCGGTGGAGGGGGCCGGCGTCGCGGCCGCGACGGGCGCTGAAGACCTGACGCTCTCGGTTGAAGGCGCCGCGCCGGTTGCGCAGCCAGTTGCCAGCGCTGCCATCACGGCCAGCGCGACGGGGATCAATCGCTTGTGGTTCGTCATTCCTGCCATCTGTTCGCTCCGTTGATGATGTGGTCACGACAGATGCTATTGGCGGCCAGGGCGGGCAGCATCGTGGGTGACCCTCGACTCGGCCTGTGGCTAGCACCACTCGCACGTAGCGGTCGTCGGCCCGGGTCCGCAGAAACGGCGCTACTCGACCTTCGTCCAGACGTCCTGCGACCACACGAACGCGTCCCCCGGATCCATCGGCTGAACGGGCGTCAGCTCCATGCTGCCGTTCCGAGCGACCGCGACCGTGAAGGTCAGGGTGTAGCCGAAGTCGGGGCTGTCGAACGTGATTCGATCCCCCTCGACCGAGTATGTCCCGGCGAGGCCGCCCGAGCTGGTGAAGCGTCCGTTCACCAGCGTCCACGTGATGGTCTGCGGGTATTGGTCTTCAGGGTCGACCATGTCGGCCTCGCGGGCCTCGTCCAGCGTGATCACGTAGCGGTACGTGCCGTCCACCTTCACGGGCGCCACCTCCGAGGGGCCAGGCTCCTGCTCGGCGGCGCTGCCGGTGCAGCCCGCCGGGATCACCGGCGCCGGCTCCGCCGGCGTGGAGCGCTTCAGCGCCTGGATCCGCTCGATGAAGACCCGTGTGGATGGGTCGCGCTTGAGTTGCGCGTACACGGGCGCAACGGCGTCCCGCAGGGCCGCGAGATCGTCGGCGGACGCTACCGCGAAGCGGGCACCCGTCGCACACGCGATCGGTATCACCTCGGCATCCTTGTCGACGAGAATCGATGAGCGCCCGGCCGCGTCATCGGCCGCGGCCTCCAGCCACTCCCGCTGCTCCGCGGTCAGCCGTGCCAGCCGCTCCGGGTTGGCGAGCAGAACGTCCATCAGCGGCCACAGGTTCACGTTGGCCGTCACGTACGGAGCGGCATGCACCATCGTGGAGTCGTAGAGCGCGAGGCTGAGCTCGAACCCCTGGATCGTGCCATACGCCGCCGCCTCGTCGCGGTAGGTCCCGGTCAGCACGGTCGGCCTGGCGCCGAGGGCTCTGATCGCGTCGCCCTGGCCGTTCGACATCAACGTTCCGAAGTCGACCTCCCGCCAGTCCGCGGGACCCATGATGTGACCCGCGACGCCGATCGGCTTCCGGAGCCCGTCGGGGAGGACGCCGAGCCCGACGACGCCCAGATCGTCGACCTCCTGCATCATCTCGTCGGTGATCCCGGCCTCGATGACCGCGTCCTGGAGCGCGTAGCTGTCGATCAGCATCGGGGCGGTCAGCGCCTGGAAGCTCAACACGCCGATCGTGTCGAAGACACGAGTGCCCGCCCAGCCCAAATCTGTCTCGCCGCCCGCCACGGCCCGAATGACGAGCTGCTCGGCGTCGGGGCCGAAGTTCCCCCAGGGCTGGGCCATCTCGATGCGGAGCTGGCCACCGGAGAGATCGTCAACCCGAGCGACGAAGTACTCGAGCGCCGGGTGAAGGCGCAGGTCGCCCGAGGCGCTCGCCATCCGGAGGACGACGGGTTCGCCCGGGCCACCGGCCTTGTCCCGGGCCGGTCCGCCGCTCGAGCAGCCGCCTGGCACGATCATCGCGATCCCGACCAACGCGAGCGCTGCGAGCCGATTCCGGGGCCTCATCCGTCCCATAGTGTCACTATTTTGCCGCCGACCCTGACGGGGGTCTTGCCAATCTCCAGTGTGACCGGAACTCCATAGCTCATCGGTCAGTCGGCCCGGACGAATGGAGCGGCCTCCCAAGCCCCCACGAAATAGGGATCCTGTTCCAGGACGTCCACGATGAGCCGGTCGTCCTCGATCCGGTATTCGAATCGGTAGGTCTCCGGAATGTTCTCACCACCATCGCTGAGGGCGAATGTCTGACCATCGAGAAGCTCGTAGCTCGCACTCAGGCCAACCTCATGTTCGGGCAGGTCGAGCACGACCATGCGGCCATCGGCGAAGCGAGCGATTCTGGCCTGGGTACCGGGCGACTCGCAGCTCCAGTCGCTGGCCTCCAGCACGTCCGGCTCCACGCCGCGTCGCACCGCCTCGAGCGCGTCAGCGCATGTGGACTCCTGGAGCCACTCGCCCTCGAGCGGGTCGGCCGCCAGGCCCCCATTGGCCGGGTGGGTGGCCTCGCCGGTGCAGCCAGCCGGGATGACCGGCTGCCCTTCCGCCGGTGTCGATTCCTTCAGCGCCTGGATCTGCTCGATAAACATCTTCGTGTGTGGGTCACTCTCGAGCTCCGCGTACACGGGAGCAAGCATGTCGCGAAGCGCCGCAACGTTGGCATCGGATGCCTCGGCAAAGCGCGCTCCCGATTCGCACGCGACCTCGACCGCGGCCGTTTCAGTGTCAGCGAGCGCGCCCGAGCGGCTGGCAGCGTCAGCGGCCGCCTCCTGGAGCCACCCTCGCTGCTCGTCAGTGAGGGTTTCAATGCGATCGGGACTGGCTATGAGAACGTCCATCTGCGGCCACAGGTTGACGTTGACCGTGACGTAGGGAGCCAGCTTCACCCACTTCGGGTCCTGATAGATGCGCAGGCCCATCTCGAACCCGCCGATCGTGTCTTCCAGGAGCGCAGCCTCGCGACGCGGTCCGAACACCCTGGCGGGCGTGGCACCGAGCGCCCGGATCGTCTGTTCCTGGACCTCCGACGTGTAGGTTCCGAACCCGATGCCCTCCCAGTCAGCCCGACTGACGAGCGATCCGTTGACGCCTATCGGCTTTCGGAGGCCATCGGCGAGCACGCTGAGCCCGACCACGCCGACATCGTCGAGGCTCAGGAGCATCTCATCGGTCATGCCGCTTTCGATGATGGCGTACTGCAATGCATAGCTGTCGACGAGCATGGGAGCCGTCAGCGCCTGCAGGCTCTTCACGCCGATCGTGTCGAAGACGCGGCTGCCGACCCATCCCAGATCCATGTCGCCCGTGGCGACGTGGCGTACGACCCGCTCTTCCACGTCGGGGGCGAAGTCTCCATAGCTGTGCGCGACCATCATGACGATGTCGCCGCCGGAGAGCTCCTCGACCCGATCCACAAAGTAGGTGACTGCGGGCAGGTCGGCCAGGTCGCCATAGCTGTTGGCCATCCGCAATACGACCTGCTCGCCTGTGCCTGGCGGCTCGCCTGTACCCAATGGCTGGCCCGTACCGTCGCTTCCGGCGCTGCAGCCCGTCACCACAACCGCCACCCCGACGACCGAACGAAGCATCGATCCGCGGCCTTGGCGCTTGGTGCTGTCCATGGTCTCTCCCTTCACTGGCTGGTTGAGAAACCACGCTGGCCATCGGTGCAGCGACACACATCGTGGTTCACCGCACAGCCGGACTGTGGCTACCACGGGACGTGAGCACACCGGGGATGCAAAATGAGTGTGTGGCGCGTTCCTCAATCCGCTGGGGGCTGGCAGCTCGGCTCACGCTCGCGCTGCCCGTGGTCCTGTTCGGCCTGGGCGCACTCGCTGTTGCGCTGGGCCCCGGCACAGCGACGACGTACCCCGGGCATTCGATTCTTGCTGCTGTCCTCGCGGCCATCGCCGGCTTCGCACTCGTCCTGGCCGCCTTGGTTCTGTCCGCCAGCGATTCGCCAAGGTTGATCAGCGCCTTGACCCTGCTCGCCGCCGTTACGTGGTTCGCACCGGTGTGGGTTGGCTGGGAAGGAGGACCGCCCCTCGCCCGGAGCCTTGCCATGCTGGTGGTGGCGTTCACCGCTCCGCTGCTCCTTCACGTGGTACTCGCCTACCCGGGGGGCCGCGCGCAGCCGAAGCTCGCGCGGGCACTCGTCGCGGCGGCCTACGTGGTGATCGGCCTCGTCACCGTTGGCCTGGCGCTCGTCAGAAATCCGTTCTTTGACCCCGACTGCTGGGCCAACTGCACGGACAACTCATTCCTCGTTCACTCAGTCCCGGGCGTTGCTCGCGTGCTCGAGACAGCGGGTCGGTGGTTCACGGTGGCGATCGCGGCTGCGTTTGCGACGCTCTGCGTCTGGCGGCTCGCGACAAATTCGGGGCCTGCCCGCCGTGCGTTGCTTCCGGTAGCCGCGCCCGGGATGCTGTTCGCGGCCGGCGTCGCGGGGCATTCGATCGCGCTCGATCGGATCGTGCCCGAGGATCCTTCCCACCCGGTCTTCTTCTCCACCTTCATCCTCACCGCGACGGCAGTCACCCTCCTGGCCGCCGGACTGTTGTGGGGCTCGCTCCGTCGGACGCTCCAGCGCCGCGCCGTCGCCCGGATCGTGACGAGCCTCGGCGCTGCGGCCCCCGCCGGTGCCCTGGAGCCGGCACTTGCGCAGGCTGTGGGCGACCCGAGCCTCCAAATTGCCTACTGGCTCCCGCGCGCGCAGCACTTCGTGGACTCGCAGGGACACCAGGTCGTCGAACCCGGCGACGCACCCGGGCGCGCGATCACGGCGCTGGTTCGGGACGAGCGCCTTGTCGCGCTCGTATCACACGCAGCCGGACTACCCGGGATTGAGCCAAAGGTGGGGCCTGCCGTCCGTCTCGCGCTCGAGAACGAACGACTGCACGCGGAGGGCTTGGCCCAACTCGACGAGCTTCGCGCTTCCCGCGCCCGCATCGTCGAGACCGGCGACGCCGAACGACGGCGGCTGGAGCGGGACCTGCATGACGGGGCCCAACAGCGGCTCCTCGCCGTTTCCTATGACGTTCGGCTTGCGCGGGCACAGGCCCAGGCCGACGGCGATACCCGGCCCGCCTCGCAGCTGACGGCCGCGCTCGCTGATCTGCAGGCAGCTCTCGACGAGCTGCGTACCCTCGCCCATGGGATCTATCCGGCGATCCTGGGAGAAGCCGGCCTCGCCGCGGCCGTTTCGACTCTCGCGGACACGGCTCCCCTTCGAGTCGAACTCAGGGATGTGACAGGGGAGCGCTATCCACCCGCGGTCGAGACCGCGGCGTACATCCTCGTCCTTGAGGCACTGGAAGATGCCGCGACTCGGGGCGCGACGTCCGCCGCCGTATCGGCCGTTCGCGCCCATCAGCAGCTCACGGTCGCCGTGGAGGATGATGGTGCGGAGCGAACCTCCGCCATGGTCCAGCTCGACGATCGTGTCGGCGCCCTCGGCGGCCACGTGGAAGTCGGACCCATAACCCTGAAGGCGATGATCCCGTGCGCGTAGTGGTCGCGGACGACGTCCTGCTCACCCGCGAGGGAATCGTCCGCCTGCTGACGGACGCAGGCGTCGAGGTCCTAGCGCAGGCGGAGGATGCCGACGGGCTGTTGCGTCTCGTCAGGCTGCATCGGCCCGACGTCGCGATCGTGGACATCCGAATGCCGCCCACGCACACGGACGAGGGTCTGCTGGCTGCGCAGTCGATCCGGGCCGAGTATCCGGACATCGGTGTGCTCGTGCTCTCGCAATACGTTGAGCCGGGATACGCGATCCGGCTCGCCGAGGAGCATCCCGAACGAATCGGCTACCTCCTCAAGGAGCGAGTCTTCGACATCGCCACCGTCGTCGATGCCCTGCGGCGGATCATGGACGGGGAAACCGTCATCGATCCGACTATCGTTGCGCGCCTGTTCGGGCGCCGCCGCCGGATGGATCCGCTCTCCGAACTGACTGCGCGCGAGCGAGAGGTGCTCGGGCTCATCGCCGAGGGCATGTCCAACCGGGCCATTGCCTCCCGCATCTTCGTCACCGAGCGCACGGTGGAAGCGCACGTGACCCAGATCTTTCAGAAGCTCGACCTGCCAG
>JALZJE010000090.1 GCA_030859955.1 Chloroflexota bacterium
CATCGAGGCAGCGCGACGGAGCCAGCAGCTTCCGGAAACCGCCACCCGCGCTGAGATCGTTCAGGCCGTCAACGGCAGCATCTACAAGGTCTGTTTGATTGAACGGCGTCCCGGTCTGCCTTTGGAGGACGTGATCGCCGATCTCTACGGCTGACGCCTGGACGCCTCCTCGGCACACAGCCTTCGGGGAGTCGAGCCTGTCGCCGCGCCGTCGCCGCAGATCGGGAGCGCCGGCGACTTCCACGACACCGCCGCGTGCCCGAATTGATCCTTCTTAGCCGAAGCTCGGCACCAACGGTGTCTGTCCCCGCGCAGTCATCTTCACCCGGGCGAAGCGAGCATGCGTACCGATTTCGTCGCGAGCAGCTGTGCGGTGCGAAGAGCCCAAGACAATGGGCGTCGGAGCGATAGTTGCGCAGGAATCGTACGACCATACGGCCATGGCCGAAGCGGCCCTGACTTCCGAGGCGGAACTCCTAGAAGCGGCCCGCGAGGCGATCCGCCGGCGGCTGGCGCAGGCTCACAGCGAGACGCGGATGCCGAGGCCAGGCCCGGTCGTGTCCGGATAGCGGGCGGCGGCCCTGTAGTCGCGGAGGAGGTCCCGATGGTGCCACAGCTCGTTGTGGACGCTGGCGTAGTTGAAGATCAGCTGGATCGGACCGTGATTGCCAAGCAGGACGCGGCAGACCGCCGGTACGTCCGGGTGGTGGTAGACCGCGCCAGATGACGAGAACAGGTACTTTTCGGCCGGAATCGCCTCAACCAACTCGGTGCTGACGTTCTTCTTGCTTCCATGGTGCGGCAGCTTGAATGCATCGACACCGCCGCGGCGACGAGCGGGCAGTCGTGGGAGCGTCTTGAGGAGGACAGGGGCATGGGCATCGGCGGCGAGCACGACACTCGAGCCATCGAATTCCGCGAGCACCGCGATGCTGCTCCCGTTTGCGCGCGTCGTGTCCTTCTTGAAGACCTTGGCCGCCTCCGCCTCGACGTCGATCGCCGGACCCAGCGCATCCGGGCGCAGCTTGGGCGTTCGAGCGAGGAGCTCGAGGGCGGCCTTCTGATCACCAGGGCAGAACTCGGCGGCGAGGACCTCCTTCTTCCAGTACGGCGCGAGCCGGGCGAGCTCGTTTCGAGTCGGCGACAGCAGCGTCAGCTTCATCCCGCCGTCGAGCGTACGGACTGGGAGGTCGACCGTCGGATCGTCAACGATCTGCACCGGCCCGCGAGCGAAGGCCCGATTCCACGGGAGCTTGGCGCCCCATGGCTTCTTGCGCTCCAGAATCGCTGCCAGCATCTCGCCCTGGCCTGGGCCGAGGAGGTCCTTGGGGAGGTGCTTCCAGTCGTTGAACCAGATGTCGTCGAACGAGAGCTTCAGCGTCTTGTCCTGGAACAGCATAAGGACGCCCTCGATGTGGTCGGCGTCAACATGGCTGACGATCAGCAGGTCGAAGTGCCGATCTCTCTCCGGCAGGCGCATGATTCGGGCCCGAAGGTGGTCGTAGGTCGCCGCCGTCCCGCCATCGACGAGGATCCGGTGCGGACGGTTGGCGGCTCCGTACTCGATCCACAGGCAGTCGCCCTGGGCCGCCGGCATCATGTCAATGCCGAACACGTCTTGCCTACGGCGCTCGTGCCAGGCGCCAGTCGGCGTCGCCAAATGCAACAAGGGCGAGCGCCATCAGGACGTCATCGGCCACCATCTCGCGGCGGACCTTCAGGAGGGCGTCGCCGAAGGTCGTCTCGCGGCGCGGTGGCATGTCAGCGAGGCGTTCGATTAACGCCGCGGTCGTCAGGGCCGCCTGCTCACCCAGGATCGTCGACAGCGTGCTGAGGACGATCGCCGCCTCGTTGTTCATCAGCTGCGCCACCGCGTTGCTGAACCGAACGCGCGGGATCGCCGTACTGCATCCGATGAGGAGTACAAGCGGGTTCGGCTTCCCCTTGGGACCGATGACGTAGTCCGACGCGATCTCGTCAACATCCAGCCATTGCCTCTTCGCTCCGGTGGAGCGCCCGATCTCGAACTGCACCGCCGGCGTCCCAGCCCGGACTCTCTTTGCGGTATGACAGATAACCACCAACAATGGAGGTGAGGTAGCAGAGACCGCATCGGTCCAGCCCTTCCAGGTCGTGAGCGCGCTCGTCGGGTGGCCCACGGC
>JALZJE010000095.1 GCA_030859955.1 Chloroflexota bacterium
CGTTCTCACCGCTGAAGGTGGTGTCGGCGGTCAGCGTCTGGGTGGTGCCCTCGGAATCCTCGACCGTGAAGTCGAAGTCCTGCTCCCCGGAGCCGATGGCGTCGGGGGTCTGGGTGTCACCGGTCAGGACGACCACCGGGCAGGCCAGGACGGTCTCAGCCGTGGCGCCCAGCGAAGGAACGCCCATCGGGGTCTCTTCGTTGGTGGCGGCCTTGGCCTCGAGCTCCATGAAGTCCGCCTCGGACTGGATGGACTCGTCGCACAGGTGCTTCATGACACCGACCGTGGCGGGCTCGCCCGCCGATGCCGCTGCCACGGGCAGGGCGGCCAAGCCGAGCAACATGCCCGTGCTGACCAGGGTTACGAGAATTCTACGCATGGGTTCTCCTGAACCTAAATGGATTGTCTCGGTATTGACGTATGGGACAAGCCGATTGGCCCGTCTCCGGTGTTCGAACCCAACCCCTACAGCAGGCCAGGATGTCCCCACCCATTGCAATACGGGTGCCCATTCTCTTCGCATCACTCCCGCCGCACCGTTCCATCGGTGTCGATACGCACCAGAACGCCATCCGGAATGGCTGCCAGCTCATCCGGCGGCAATTCGATGATCGGCACGACGACGCCATACAGCTCCTCCGCCACGGCGGATCCGATCGCCAGGATGAGGTCCGGCTCAGCCAGGAGGATCGCCGCGGGAGCGGTCCCAGCGCGGACGGCTTCCGCCAGGACCGATGCGGACGATGATGAGCCGCGACCCGACGGCATGACCACAATCCTGGCCGTGAGGGACGCACCGACCTGCGGATGGTGCGCATCGATGATCGTCCCGGATCGCGGATCCATGCCACCCCACAGGCTCAGACCCTCGTGGAGGACCAGCGCGCGCGCCCGGACCTCGGTCATGCTCCTCCCCACGGCTGCATGTCCCGAACGACATGGCCTGCGACAGCCGAATCGATGCACTCCACGGGGGATCCGAGGACGACGGACGCGCCGATATTGCCGGGGGCGTAGTACGCCCACTTCCCGGAGTCGGTCATCACCGGTCCAGACGCGTTCCGGAGCAGCGGCGTGATGTAGCTGCAGGTGTCGACGACGAGCTCGACGCCAGCCTCGCGCAGACGGCCGATGATTCCTCTCGCCGATGCCTCGGCCATCACGTCGCGACCTGTCGAGATGAGGCATTCGATGTCCGGGTGCACGCGACGGCCGGCGAGCAGCGCGGCGTAGCGTTCGAGCTCGCCCAGCGAGGCGTGTGGCGTCCCCAGCGAAACCGCGACCAGCCGGTCTCCGGAGGCGGTGCTCAGCTCATCACGGACGGCCCGCAGTTCCGCGAGGTGAATCGTTTCCACGCGCTCGGGCGAGCCGTACTGGAGCGCTTCATCGAGAGTCGGCGCCTCCGGGGTGGAGCCGACGACGTGAAACATGGCCACCGACCCGGACGAGGTGCCCGCCGCACCGAGCCCCTTGAGCCGATCCTCTGATTGCCCGGGCGGCAGGCCATCGATGGCCGCGATGGCCGATCCCGCTCGCCGCCCGAGCACGATCCCGAGCACCGGGAAGAGGACATCGGCGTCGCGCAGGGCGTCGGGGACATCATCGGCCAGGCGCAGGACCAGCGTGGCGCGACGTGCCGCCGTCACGTGCAGGCCGGCCTCCGGAACGCGACCGGTGATCGCCGCCGCGACATCCAGGAAGTCGCCGTACCGGTTGGTTCGCGCGCCAAGGACGCTGTTGCAGAAGGCGATCGCATTCGACTCGCCCCAGGCCACCTGCTCGCCGAATGCCGGCCGGACGTCGGGGAGCTGGTACGGGGCGCAGGTGTAGGTGGGCCGCGCGCCGAGCGCGCGGTATCGGTCCATGAGCAGCCGGCCGCGGTCGGCAATGCGTGGGTCACCGCGAAATAGCTCGGGATGGAGAAGGTCGACCGCCCCGACGTTGAGCGTGGTGGGGACCGAGACCCGCGCGCCGCCCTCGGTCAACCGCCCGACGAAATCGAGGGTCGCCTCACCGTGATAGAGGCAGGAGTCGACGTGCGCGCGCGTCACCTCGATCAATTGCGCGGCTCGGGTGACCTCTGCCGCTCGCACGACCAGGCGCATCGCGAAGGCGGTGCCGTCGCCATGCGTTCCGTCGAGCAGCTCGCGATCGCGCGGGCTCAGCGCCAGCGTCAGCCCCGCGCCTCCTCGGCCTCGATGCGCGCGATCTTCTCGATCCGCGGTTGGTGCCGACCACCGGCGAACTCGCCCCCCAGGAAGGCCCGCACGCAGGCTCGAGCCACCGCCGTGCCGATGATGCGCGCCCCCAGGCTGAGCACGTTTGCATCGTTGTGCTCCCGGCCGAGCCGCGCCGTCACCGGATCAGCCGCCTCCACGCAGCGGATCCCGCGTACCTTGTTCGCCACGATCGCCTCGCCGGTTCCACTCCCGCCGATGACGATGCCTCGTTCGAAATCTCCGCGTGCCACCGCCCGGGCGACCGGCGCGATGAGATCGGGGTAGTCGACGGGGGTCGTGTCGAAGGCGCCGAAGTCGCGGTACTCCACGCGCAGCTCATCGAGCAGCGTACAGAGCTCATTCTTCAGGTGGAAGCCGGCGTGGTCCGAGCCGATCGCAACGCGCATGGCGAGGAGTGTACCGGCAGCGTGAGCAGCGAAGGTTACGTCGGGCGGTCAACCAATTCGAGGACCGTGGCGAGCTGCTCTGGGGTGATCGGACCCTCGCGCAGGATCCGGGCAGGCGTCACCGAGAGGTCGACCACCGTCGACGGCACGCCGCCGGGGACCGGACCGCCATCGAGGACGGCGATGAGCTCGTCCTGCTGGGTCGCGAAGGCAATGAGGACCTCGTCCGCCCCGAGCGTATCCGGCTCGTCGGAACGGTTGGCCGAAGTGGCCAGGATCGGTCCTGCAAGACGAATGAGCTCCAGCGCGACGGCATGGTCCGGCGCACGAAAGCCCTGCGTCCCCCCGTCCGGAGCGGGCAGCACCAGGGTCAACGCTCCCGGCCAGAACTGGTCGGTCAGCGCCAGCGCCCGCTCGTCAGCTTCCCACCCGGCGCTCGCCGCCTGGGCAAGATCGGCCACCAATGTCGCGATTCGCTTTTCCGGCGCTCGTCGTTTGAGCGCGAACAGCGCCTCGAGCCGATCGGGGCGGGCCGCCGCGACCCCGACCCCATAGACCGTATCGGTCGGGAATGCCACGACGCTTCCCCCCAAGAGCAGCGCCGCCGCACGGGCAACGCCCTCGGCAGTGGACGGGAGGCGGTCGGTCACCGGATCAGTCTGGCATCTGGACGCGCGCGACCCGGTCGATACCCGCCAGATCGGGCACCATCGAGACCGATGCTCCCGCGGGAGCCAGGGCGCGCACATCACCCGCCTGTCCGGCGCCGATCTCGAGCAGGACGGATGCGCTCTGCGATGCTCGCCCCGGCACCTCGTTCAGCAGCCGGCGCAGCAGCGCGAGCCCGTCGGGACCGCCATCCAGCGCGAGTCGAGGCTCGAACGCCAATGACGCGTCCGGCGCATCCACCTCCACGGTCGGCACGTACGGCAGATTCGTCACGATGACGTGGGGGCGGGGAAGCGTGCCGCCGGCCGGCTCGAGCAGATCGGCGCGTACCGTCCACACGTGGCGGTCGACGCCATGGTCCGCGAAATTCACCGCGGCGAGGTCGAGTGCGTCGGGCGAGATGTCGGTCGCAATCATGAGCAAGCGCCCGAGGTCCAACGCGGCGCGGAAGTGAAGTGCGAGTGAGACGGCCACCGCGCCCGATCCCGTGGCCACCTCCCAGGCGACCACGGGTGCCGCGTTCCCCGCCAGCCGACCTTCGATCTCGATGATCGCCGCATCGGCGAGCAGCTCCGTTTCCGGCCTGGGAATGAGCGCGCGCGCATCGGTCTTGATTCGCAACGACCGCCATTCCTTGAAGCCGCGGATATAGGCGATGGGCTCACCGGCGGCCCGTCGCTCGACTGCTGTGGCGAATGCGCCGGCTTCGTCAAGCGCGGCCTCCGGGTGCGCGATAACCCAGGACCGTTCGCATTCAGTGACATGAGCCACGAGGAGTTCGGCGTCGAGGCGGGCGCTCGGGGAGCCGCTCGCGCGCAGCCGGATCGTTGCGTCGGCCAGCGCGCTGCCGATCGTCGTCGTCATGGGCCATCGTCGCCCAGCTCCTCCAGGCGGCGCGCCTGGTCGGCCTCGATGAGTGGCTCGATGACTCGGTCCAGGTCTCCCTCCAGCAGCCCGGGCAGGTTGTGGACCGTGATGCCGGCGCGGTGATCGGTGACGCGGTCATCGGGGAAGTTGTAGGTGCGAATCTTCTCCGACCGCTCGCCCGATCCGACCTGGGATCGGCGCTCGTCGCCACGCTCCGCGGCCATGCGGTCCTGCTCGATCTCGAGCAGTCGCGCACGCAAGACGCTCATGGCCTTGGCCCGGTTCTTGTGCTGGCTCTTCTCGTCCTGGATCGCGACCATCAGCCCGGTCGGCAGGTGGGTGATGCGCACCGCGGAGTCAGTGGTGTTCACGCTCTGACCACCGGGACCGCTGGACCGATACACGTCGATTCGCAGGTCCCTCTCGTCGATCTGGATCTCCACCTCATCGGCCTCCGGCAGGACCGATACCGTCGCCGTGGAGGTGTGAATCCGGCCCGAAGCCTCCGTCACCGGCACCCGCTGCACGCGATGCACGCCCGATTCGAACTTCAGCCGGGAGTAGGCTCCATCGCCGCGAACCTCGACGATCACCTCCTTGAGGCCACCGGACCCGCTCTCCGACGTGGAGAGGATCTCGACCTTCCATCGGCGGCGCTCGGCGTAGCGGGCGTACATGCGGTAGAGGTCGGCCGCGAACAGCGATGCCTCGTCACCGCCGGCACCTGCACGCACCTCGACGATGACGTCCCGGTCGTCATTCGGGTCACGCGGGATGAGCTGGGCGCGCAACGCGTCGGTCAGCTCCGCCTCCCGTTGTGCGAGGCGGCTGATCTCCTCGCGCGCCATGGTCCGCATCTCTTCGTCGGGATCATCGGCCATGCCTCGTGTGCGCTCGAGCTCCTCGCCGACCGACCGCCACTCGCGCATGGTCGCCACGATCGGCTCGAGCCTGGCAAGCTCCCGGCCAAGGTTCGCGAGCGCCGCCAGGTCGGCTGACGCCTCCGGCATCGACATCTGGCGGCCAACCTCGTCGTACCGCGCCTCCAGCTCAGAGAGCCGGTCGATCATGCCCCGGCTGGCTTGGCTGCAGCGGCCTCGCGATCGGATGCCAGGCATGACTCGAGGCTGGCAATGCTGACCTCGAGCATGGAGTGATCCGGCGGCCGCGTGGTCAACGACTGGAGCCACAGTCCCGGTGCATACAGCGCTCGGACTATGGGGCTTCCATAGTGCCGAGCGCCGAAGCGCACGAGCTCGTACGCGAATGCGGCGATGAACGGCACCAGCACGATTCGCGACAGGAACAGCAGCGGGAGCGGCACGCCGGCGCGCGGGACGAGACTGAAGAAGAAGATGCTGATCACGACCACGATCAGGATGAACGTGGTGCCGCACCGAGTGTGCGCGGTCCCGAACGCGTCGACCTCGTCCGGGGTGAGCGGCCTATCGGCCTCGTAGGCGCTGATTGCCTTGTGCTCAGCACCGTGATAGGCGAAGACGCGCTTGATGTCGGGCATGAGGCCGATCGCCGCGATGTACGCGATGAAGATGACGAGCCGGATCAGCCCTTCGACCGCGTTGGCAATGAAGTCGGAGTTGGCCGCCTCCTCCGCAAAGGTCGACAGGAAGAGCGGCAGGAGGAAGAACAGGCCGATGGCGAAGCTGAGGCTGAACAGCACGGTCAGCGCAATGGCCCCCTTGCCGAGCTCAACCTCCTCTTCCGAGGCGGCGATGGAGGCCGAGCGCATGAGCATGCGCGTGCCGATGACGAGCGTCTCGTACAGCAGGAACATGCCGCGCAGGAAGGGAATCCTGATCAGCTTCCGGTCGGCGGCGAGGGCCGCCGGCAATGGCTCGGAGATGGTCTGGATCTCGCCAGAAGGCGGACGGACGCTCATGGCAACCGTGGTCCGGCCGCGCATCATGACGCCCTCGATCAGCGCCTGTCCCCCGTAAAAGAAGTCCGGCATGCGGAAACGCCGCCTGCCGGACGAGTCGGTGATCGCGCCGATTACGAGCGGACCGGCCGCGATCAGCAGCTCCGGGATAAGGAAGAACAGGTGGGGCGTGAGGTGCGTCGGCCACCCGCTGGGCCGCGCCTGACGCCGCCCCGGGGTGGGGGTCAGCGCAGGGAGCGCTCGAGGCGCTTCTGGAATCGCTCCACCTGGCCGGCCGTATCGACGATGTTCTGCGTGCCGGTGAAGAACGGGTGGCACTTGTTACAGACTTCGACCTTGATGGCCGTCACGGTCGAGCCGACGGAAAAGGCGTTGCCACACACGCACTGGACCTGCGCCTGGTGGAACTGGGGATGCATCTCAGCCTTCATGGAAATGGTGCTCCGTGCCCGCCTCAGGCGGACTGGTACTCGCCAGCTTCGATGCTGACGCGCTTCTTGTTGCGAGTGACGTAGGTGAATCGAACCTGGCCGTCCGAGGTGGCGAAGAGCGTGTAGTCACGCCCCATGCCCACGTTGGTGCCCGGATGGAAGGTACTGCCGCGCTGCCGGACGATGATGGTCCCGGATCTGACGTACTGCCCGTCGCCACGCTTGACGCCGAGTCGTTTGCCGGCGCTGTCTCGCCCGTTCCTGCTGGACGAGCCGGCCTTCTTGTGTGCCATTACCCTTGCTCCTTCGGCTTGGCCTTCTTGGCCGGACTGCGTCGTGCGGCGGGCTTCACGGGCGCATCGGCAGCCGCACCGGCCCTGGCAGCCGCGGGCTTCCGAGTTCGAGTGGGCTCTGCCGCCTCAACCTTCGTCGCCGTGTCAGCCTTCGTCGACTTCTTGGCCGATGCCTTGATCTCGTCGATCCGGACGCGCACGAGGTGCTGGCGATGGCCCCTCGTACGACGATACGTGGCTTTCTGCTTGAACTTGAAGATGATGAGCTTCGGGCCGAGCTCCTCGCGGAGGACCGTGCCGCTCACGCTGGCGCCGTCCACGGTCGGAGTACCGATGGTGACCGCTTCACCGTCGCCGATGAGCAGCACGCGATCGAAGGTAACGGATGCACCGGCCTCTTCCGCCAGCCGCTCGATCACGAGCTCGCTGCCGGCCTCGACGCGGTACTGCTTCCCGCCGGTCGTCACGACGGCGTACATAATGCTCTCCTGGGTCTGTCATGAGCGTGCACGGGCGCGATCTGGTCGCGTGTCAGCGCACACCGAAACGGGCCGAGTGCTCAGCCCGCGGGACGCCCGATTCTACCGGGCGATCGGAGGAGTGTCAACGAAGAGGAGCCGCGTTCGCACCGCCTTGCGCACCCGGAGCGGCAGATCCAGCGCCGCCACGACGTCCTCGGGCCGACCGGCGCCGCTGGCGTCCAGTTGAAGCACCGTTCGGAGGCGCGCGCTGCGCGCCTTCTCGTCGACATCGAGGATCTCGACATCCTCGATGAGCGGGCGCAGGTCTCGATCTCCCGCGTCGCTGCGTCGTTCGCTCTCCCCGCGTCGACGCTTGCCGCTCAGCTCCTTGGCCGCCAGGAGCCTGACCACCGCGCCCCGCAATGCGTCCGACGTGAGGCCCTCCTTGCCACCGACCTCGATCTCGTACTCGGCGCCGCGCAGTTGCGAGGAGGCGGACGGGAAACCGTGCCAGACCTCCTTGGCGTCGCGCATCGCCACGCCATCGGGAAAGTTGCCGCCAGCGGCCTGGATCTGGTCGAGCGGCACCAGCTCGTCGAAATAGGCCTCGACCACCTCGCCTCGGAGCTCCAGCCCGACCGGTAGGTTCGCCGCCAGCTTGATGCGCGGCCGGGGCTTGATCGCGTGCGTGTACGAAAGTGGAAGGTTCGCCTCGCGGAATGCGCGCTCCAGCTCGGTCACGAGATCCGCCTGGCGCATCCGAAGCGCGGGCTCGGCACGGCTGAAGAGAATCTGCCACCGCTGGCGGGGCGGAGCATCGGTTGATCGATTCGTCATATGCGAAGAATCGTACCGTCGATCCGACTCGAGGGCCAGAAGGCACGTGCGTTGGCGGGTCGCACGGGGTGCGCTGCACGCTCAGCGAGGAAGTAAGCAACGGAACGGCACTTGCCAGCTCGGTGTGCCCACTCAGTGGGACGATTTGGACGCTCAGCGAGCGAGCGAGCAATGGAACGGCGCTCGGCCAGCTTGTCACGCCTGCCGGTGGGCGGTTCGAACGCTCAGCGTGCGAGCTAGTAATGGAACGGTGCTCAACCTTCTGGCCATGCCTCTCGGTGTCCCATTCGAACGCTCAGCGAGCGAGCTCGCAGTCAAGCAGGCGGCGCTCGTCAGAGCGTGGGCTTATGGGCGCGCATGCGGATCGATTGCAGAATTCCGACACCGAACATGAGGCTGATCAGGCTCGACCCGCCATAGGTGACGAATGGGAGGGGGATGCCCGTGACCGGCATGACGCCGATGACCATGCCGATATTCACCAGCACCTGGAACAGGATCATGCTGGCGAGGCCGACCGCGATCATCATCCCGAACGCGTCGCGCGCCTGCCAACCGATGAGGAGGATTCGCCACACCAGCAGGCCGAAGAGGGTGAGCACGACGACGCCGCCCACGAAGCCGAGGTCCTCGGCCACGACGGTGAAGATGAAGTCGGTCGACTGCACCGGGATGTAACCGCGCTGGCCCTCGCCGCCGACGGTCAGCCCGCGGCCGAGCCAGCCGCCCGAGCCGACGGCGTTGAGCGCCTGGACGAGCTGGAAGCACGCTCCCTGCGGGTCGGCGGACGGATCGAGGAAGCAGAAGAGGCGCTGGCGCTGGTACTCCTGCAGGCTGCTGACGGCGATCGGCGCGACCCCGACGATCGCGGCGGCCATCAGGCCCATCCACCCCAGGCTCGCGCCGCTCATGAAGAGCATTCCCACCACGATGCCGACAAAGACGAGTGCCGTGCCCAGGTCGGGCTGGCGGAACACGAGAAAGGCGGGGATCGCCATCAGGGCGCCGGCCACGAGGATGGTGGAGAGCCGGCCGATCCGTTCGCGCCGGCCGGACAGGTACGCGCCGAGCACCGCGACCATGAGCACCTTGCTCACCTCGCTGAACTGGAAGTCGAGACCTGCCACCGTGACCGACATCTGGGCCCCGAACAGGTTCGTGCCGATGAGCATGGTCAGGAACAACAGCGCCAGGACGGCAAGGTAGATCGGCCCTGCCAGCGTGCGCAGCCAGTGGTAATCCACGCTGGCGACCGCGAAGAAGATGGTGATGCCGATGGACGCCCAGATCAGGGTCTTGACCGTCTGTGACATTCCGGTGCCCGCGGCCGCGTCATTGAAGCCGGCCGAGTAGCCCATGACCACGCCGAATCCGATGAGCAGGATCACGTACAGGAAGAGCTGTAGGTCGAAGTGACGCCAGTCCCGACCGCGGAACGACTCGACGAAGGTGGCGGTGGCGACGCCCATCGGCCTAGTTCGCCGTCACGAGGCTGAAGTCGTTGGGATCGAGCCTGAGATCCTCGTCGAGGTCGTAATAGAGCTGGAGAAAGTACTTGACGACCTCGGCGGAGACGTTGCCCGGCACCACCGCCGAGTAGTTGAAGCTGATGATCGCGAGCTCCGCATCGGTGGCGCCCTCCGCGCTGGGGAGATACGCCACGAACCACGAGTGGAAGGGCAGCGTACCCTCATCGGTGAGCTCGCCGAACTCCGCGGTGCCGGTCTTGCCGGAGAGGGCGCCGGGCAGGTCGAGGTCGCTGATGTTGTAGGCGTGTCCCGAAGTGATCACCTCTCGAGCCCCGATGCGCATCGTCTGCAGCGTGGCATCATCGGCCGCGACCTCGTCCAGCACCTGGGGTGGGAACGTCTCGATGAGTTCGCCGCTCGCGTCGGTCTCGCCGCGCACGATCATCGGCGTCATGAGCGTGCCGCCATTCGCGATGCCGGCATACGCGTTGAGCATCTGGAGCGGCGTGACGGCGATGACGTTCTGGCCGATGCCGGCCTGCGCCAGCTCGCCGGTGAAGACGCCCGAGCGACCCTGCGCGCGTGCCCATTCTGTGCTGGCGATGATGCCCTCTTCCTCGGCGGGAAGCCGAACGCCGGTGAGCCGGCCGAAACCCAGCTCTCGCGCCCAGTCGGCAAGCGGATCGATCCCCGTCTCGACGGCCATCTGGTAGAAGTAGGTGTCCGAACTCTTGGCGAAGGCATCGACCATGTCGAGCGGGCCGAATCCCTTGCGGTTCCAGTCATAGAGGCACTCACCATCGGGGGCCCCGGGGATCTGGTAGCAGCCGAAGGTCGGCCATTCGCGCTCGGCGGTCGTCACGCCCTCCTCCATGGCCGCGATTCCTGTCACGAGCTTGTAGGTCGATCCCGGGGGGTAGATGTCGCTGATGGCGTGGTTTCGGAGCGGCCGATTCTCATCGGTCAGGTAGACATTGAAGTCCTCGGTGCTGATCCCGCCGGCAAACTTGTTGTTGTCGTACGCCGGCAGCGAGACCATCGCGAGAATCTCGCCGGTCTGGGGGTTCATGACCACTGTCACGCCCTGGCTGACATCGGCGACGTCCATGCCCCATGTCAACGCCTGGGTCGCAAGCCGCTGAACGTCCGCATCGATCGTCAGCATCAGGTTCGTTCCTGCGATCGGCTGACGGGCCGTCTCGATGACCTTGAGCTGGCGGCCCGATGCGTCGCGCTCGACGAGCTGGGACCCGTACGTCCCGCGCAGCGTCTCCTCGAACGATGCCTCGATTCCGGCCTTCCCGATCACGTCGTCGGGAAGGTAGCCGTCACCTTCACGGGCATCCAGCTCGTCCGCGTTGACGGGGCCGGTGTAGCCGATGACATGCGAGAGCAGCGGACCACCGGCCGTGCCCGTCTCGTCGAGGTACTGGCGGATGGGGTCCACGGTCATCACGACACCCGGCAGCGTGGCGGCCTCCTCGCCGATGAGGAGCGCGGCCTCCCGGCTGACGCCGCGCTCGATCGGCACGAGGTCGAACGGCGAGCCACTGAACGCATCGAGCCGGGCGTGCAGGGTCGTCCGATCCGCACCCGCAAGCTCGGCGACTCGTCCGAGGACCCGGCGCCGATCCGCCTCAGGAAGATCGGCAGGCCGGACCTTCACCGTCCACGATGGAATGCTCACCGCGATCGGGCGCCCGGCTCGGTCGAAGATCAGACCGCGGGCGGCCGGAATCGGCACCTGGACCGTCCGATCTGCCGCGGCACGCCCGGCGTAGACGTCGCCGTTGACCACCTGGAGCTGGAAGAGGCGGCCTCCGAGGATCAACAGCAGGAGCGCCGTGGCGACGGAAAATGCGACGAATCGGGCTCGGGAGCGGTGGAGATCAAGGAGGCCGTCGTTCAGGTCCGCCATGCGCTCACCATGCCGGAGAATCATTCGGCGCATAGCGCTGGGCGAGCGAGCGTGCCGGATAGAGCAGCAGCGCGACGATGGCGCCATTGAGGACCGCGGCCGCGAGTAGAACGTCGAGCGGCGGCAATGCGGCAATCGCATCGGTCACGAGCTGCGAGATGAACAGGGACCCGAGATCGGTCAGGATGGAGGCCGCCACGGTTGCGATGACCGGGTAGATCCAGACCAGGCCGCCAAAGACCTGCCCGCCCCCGGCAACCATCGCCGCCACGATCAGCAGCGTGATCGGTATCGAGCCGAGTGGCTCACCGACCAGGAGGTTGGCGATCAGGCCGGCGGCGAAGGCCCAGACGATCCCGGGCAGAAATCCCGCGAGACACGTGACAATGACGACCGCCACGAGGACCAGGTTGGGTTTCACGCCGCCCACGACGATCACCGGGGCGAGCCCAGCGTGGACGATACCGATGAATACGGCGAAGAGCGGGCTCAGGTAGCTGATCAGGAACTCCCGTGAGAGCGCGGCGAGAGGTGGCACAGTCAGTATACGGGGAGTGATTTCCACGTGAAACATCGGCGCATCGGCTGTCGCAAGGCGCGGCCAGAAACGGATGAAACTGGTAGAATTGCAGCACATTTGAACTCGCAGCGGAGCACGCGTGGTCCGGGTCATCGCATGCACAAATCAGAAGGGCGGCGTCGGGAAGACGACCACGGTCATCAATCTGGCGGCCTTTCTTGCACTCTCCGGCACGCGAACGCTCGTCATCGACCTTGATCCGCAGGGGAACGCCACCAGCGGTCTCGGTATCGATCGCAGGACCGTCAATCATTCGACCTATGACGCCCTCGTGGATCGTGTTCCGATCTCCGACCTGGTGATGACCACGTCCGTCGAGGGCCTGCACCTAGTTCCGTCGTCACCCTCGCTTTCCGGGGCGGAGGTTGAGCTCGTGGGGGTATCGGCTCGCGAGCACCGACTGTCAGCCAGCCTGGCCGGCCTGGATGACGGCTACGAACGCGTGCTGGTCGACTGTCCGCCATCACTCGGGCTCCTCACGCTGAATGCGCTCACCGCGGCGGATGGCGTGCTCATCCCGATCCAGACCGAGTACTACGCCCTGGAGGGCCTCAGCCAACTGGTGAATACGATTCGACGGGTCCGCGAGGACCTGAATCCGCGCCTGGAGATCGACGGCGTCCTGCTGACGATGTACGACGCGCGTACCCGGTTGTCGGCGCAGGTCGCCTCCGAGGTGCGCCGACACATGAACGGCAGCGTCTATCAGACCGTGGTCCCGCGCAGCGTCCGGCTGTCCGAAGCCCCCAGCCACGGGGTTCCCATTGCTCTGTACGACCCCGCCTCGCGCGGCGCCGATGCCTACCGCGAGCTGGCCGGTGAGGTCGTGGCCCGTGGCTAGCCGACTTTCACCGGGGTCACGCTCGTTCGGACTCGGGCGTGGCCTCGATGCGCTGATTCCGGGACGCGACGACGGCCGCGGCGTCCTCGAGATCGCGCTGCAACGGATATCGG
Organism: Chloroflexota bacterium; assembly: GCA_030859955.1. Lineage (GTDB taxonomy): Bacteria > Chloroflexota > Limnocylindria > QHBO01 > QHBO01 > JACDBZ01. The sequence goes on from JALZJE010000095.1 coordinate 13,006, forward strand.
CCAATCCCGATCAGCCCCGGGCCACGTTCGATGAGGCGCAGCTCCACCAGCTCGCCGCCTCCATCGCGGTCCATGGCGTGCTCCAGCCGGTCACCGTCCGGGAGCTCGCGGACGGAGGCTACCAGCTGATCGCGGGAGAACGCCGAGCGCGCGCGGCGCGGCTGGCCGGTCTCGAGACGGTCCCGGCCATCGTGCACAACACGGAGGAAGCGGAGACGTCGCTCGAGCTGGCGCTCATCGAGAATCTCCAGCGCGAGGACTTGAACGCCATCGAGACGGCGCTTGCCTATCGCGAGCTGATCGACCGATTCGGGCTCACCCACGAAGCGGTGGCACGCCAGGTCGGCAAGAGCCGCGTGGCGATCAGCAATGCACTGCGCCTCCTGGATCTGGCGCCCGAGACCCGTGCCGCAATCCTTGACAACCACATCAGCGAGGGCCACGGCCGTGCGCTGGCCGCCATCACGATCCCCGAGCTCCAACGCGCCCTGCTGGGGGCGGTGCTGGACCGACATCTGTCGGTTCGCCAGACCGAAGAGCTCGTTCGGCGCAAACGGGACGAATCTCCGGGTCGGAAACCTGCCGCGCTCAGTCACGATCTCCAGGACCTCGAGGCGCAGCTGCGCGGCGTGCTGGCCACCAAGGTGGGTATCGTCCGCACGCGGCGCGGCGGCCGGCTGGTGATCGACTTCTATTCGGACGAGGAGCTCGACCGGCTCTATTCGATCATCACCCGCGGCGCGAGCGGCGATCCCGCCGGCGCCCACGCATCCGTCCCGACCAACCACGAGGATTTCCCGTCCACATGACCGTCGAACGAGCACCGACGACGCGCGGCGCGAAGGCATCGTCGAGCTACACAGCCAAGGACATCGAGGTTCTCGAGGGCCTCCAGGCCGTCCGGCTGCGGCCCGGCATGTACATCGGATCAACCGATGGGCGAGGCCTGCACCACCTGGTCTGGGAGATCGTCGACAACAGTATCGACGAGGCGATGGCCAACCAGGCGACCCGCATCGACGTGTCGATCCACGTGGACGGCAAGCTGGAGGTCGTCGACGACGGCCGAGGCATTCCCGTCGACCGACACCGGACCGGGAAGAGCGCCCTCGAAGTGATCATGACCGAGCTGCACGCCGGCGGAAAGTTCGGCGGCAGCGGCTACAAGGTGTCGGGCGGGCTGCATGGCGTCGGCGCCAGCGTCGTCAACGCCCTGAGCTCCGAGATGCGGGTCGAGGTGCTGCGGGACGGCAGGCTCCACGTCCAGGAGTTCGCTCGGGGCGCGCCGCAGGGCCTGGTGAAGCAGGCCGGCGGCGTGGCGGAGGCGAATCGCGACCTGGACCCGGCGTGGAAGAGGACCCACGGCACGCGGACCTTCTTCCGACCCGATTCCGAGATCTTCGAGACGCTCGATTTCAGCTGGGAGACGATCACCACACGGTTGCGGGAATCGGCCTACCTCAACAAGCGTCTGTGGATCCGCCTGCGCGACGAGCGAACCGATATGGAGAAGAACTTCTTCTTCCAGGGCGGCGTGACGAGCTTCGTCCGCCACCTGAACCGACGCCGCGACGTGCTGAACAATCGGCCGATCTACGTCGAGCGCCTGGTCGGCTCCACGAGCGTCGAGGTCGCGCTCCAGTACAACGATGGCTTCACCGAGAACGTCATCGCCTTCGCCAACAACATCAACACCGTCGACGGGGGCACGCACGTCGCGGGGTTCCGAGCTGCGTTGACGAGCTCCCTCAACACGTGGGCTCGCAAGTCGAGCACGCTCAGCGACAAGGAAGCCAACCTTTCGGGCGACGACGTGCGCGAGGGTCTGACCGCGGTGATCAGCGTCAAGCTGACCGACCCGCAGTTCGAGGGCCAGACGAAGGCGAAGCTGGGCAACGCCGACATCAAGGGCATCGTCCAGAACGTGGTCACCGAGGGAATCATCCAGCACCTCGAGGAGAATCCCGCCGACGGCCGCCGGATCATCGAGAAGTCGATCACCGCCGCCCGGGCGCGAGAGGCCGCACGCAAGGCGCGCGACCTGGTCATCCGCAAGGGGGCCCTGGAGGGCATGGCGCTGCCGGGCAAGCTGGCCGACTGCCAGGAACGAGACCCCGCCCGCTCCGAGCTCTACATCGTGGAGGGCGACTCCGCGGGCGGCTCGGCCAAGCAGGGCCGGGATCGGCGGTTCCAGGCGATCCTGCCCATGTTCGGCAAGATGCTCAACGTCGAAAAGGCGCGCCTCGACCGTGTGCTGAGCTCGGACAAGATCCGCCCGCTGGTGATTGCGCTCGGTGCCGGCATCGGCGAGACGTTCGACATCGCCAAGCTGCGCTACCACCGCATCTGCCTCCTCAGCGACGCCGATGTCGACGGCGCGCACATCAGCACGCTGCTCCTCACCTTCTTCTACCGCCACATGCCGCAGATCATCGACAACGGCTACCTGTACATCTGCCAGCCGCCGCTGTATCGGGTCAGCACCGGCAAGGTGACGCACTACGCGACCAGCGAGAAGGAGCGCGAGGAGTCGATCAAGATCCTCAGCCGGGACGGCAAGACCAAGAACGTGACCGTCCAGCGCTTCAAGGGCCTGGGCGAGATGAACGCCGATCAGCTCTGGGACACGACCATGAACCCGGAGACCCGCACGCTGCTGCGCGTCGAGGTCGGGACCGCCGAGGCCGCGGACGAGATGTTCAGTACCCTGATGGGCGAGCACGTCGAGCCTCGCCGCGACTTCATCCGTGGCGAGGCGCGCAAGGTACGCAACCTCGACATCTGACCTTCGACACTGAAAGGCAAGTCAGAACCGATGCCATCACGACACGTGGCCGACCTTCGACAGGTGGCCAGCAAGACCGGACGCACGATCGACGAGTGGTGCGAGCTCCTGGAGGCAAACGGCGTGGGTGATCGCCGCGAGGCGGTCAACATGCTGCGCGACTCCTACGCGGTCAGTCATGCGTTCGCGCTCGCCATCGCCGACAAGTGCCTCCGCAGCTCGGGCGACGACGAGTGGGGTGCAGCCGATTACGTCGCCGAGGAAGGGGAGGACCGCTGGTAGTCATGAAGGGCGAGGTCGAGACGCTCGGCGACAGCCGGTCCATCGTCGCCGATGACGGGCGCCGGTACGCGTTCGCGGACCACAACTGCTTCGCCTGTGGCGCCGACAATCCGATCGGCATGCGCCTGCACATCGAGATCGGCGAGGGCACCGCGCAGGCGACGTGGATCGCGGGGCATGACTACGTCGGGTGGAGCGACAAGCTCCATGGCGGCATCATCGCGACGCTGCTGGACGAGGTCATGGCCTGGGCGCCGTCCAGTTATGACTCCTGGGCGGTAACCGCCGAGATGTCGATCCGGTATCGGTCCCCTGCCACGCCGGGGGAGCAGCTCACCGCGACCGGGCGCGTGTCGAAACGTCGTCGCCGCATCTTCGAAGTGGTCGGCGAGATTCGCGGCGCGAATGAACGCCTGATCGCGGAGGGACGCGGGCGCTACCTGGGTGCCTCCCCGACCGCCAAGGCCGAGCTCAAGGACCGATACGGCCTAACGCCGGGAACGGCGGGCGAGTAACAATGACGACGAACGCGACATTGACGGCGGAGAAGCGCGGATATTCGTATATGCTCCGCGGCGCGAGGGCCATCTAGGTGGAGATGGACAGGGTCGGCAACGTCCGGGTCGTGGCGATCGAGGACGAGATGCGGACCGCATACATCGATTACGCGATGAGCGTCATCGTCGCGCGCGCGCTCCCGGATGTGCGCGACGGGCTCAAACCGGTCCACCGGCGAATCCTGTACACGATGCAGGAGATGGGCCTGCGTTCCACGGCGGCCTATCGGAAATGTGCCGGCGTCGTCGGCGAGACGATGGCCAAATACCACCCGCACGGTGACCTCGCCCTGTACGAGACCCTCGTGCGCATGGCGCAGGACTTCAGCCTGCGGTATCCGCTGGTGGATGGCCAGGGCAACTTCGGCTCCGTGGATGGTGATCCCCCGGCCGCCATGCGGTACACCGAGGCGCGGATGGCCTCGATCACCGACGAGATGCTGGCGGATATCGACAAAGAGACCGTTGACTTCGTCGACAACTACGATGGCCGTCTTCGTCAGCCGACCGTGCTCCCCTCGAAGCTACCGAACCTGCTCGTCAACGGCTCGTCCGGGATCGCCGTCGGAATGGCCACCAACATCCCGCCGCATCATCTCAACGAGATCTGCGACGCGATTCGCGCGCTGATCGATAACCCCGAGATGAGCGTCGACGACCTGTGCGAGATCGTCACCGGCCCCGACTTCCCGACCGGCGGCACGATCTTCCGTTACGAGGAACAGCGCAATCCGCTGAGCGGGGAGAAGGAGCGCATCGACGCGATTCGGCACCTGTACGCCACCGGCCGCGGGCGAATCATCGTGCGCGGCCAGGTCGCCTTCGAGGAGGCGCGCGGCGGCATGGCGGTCGTCATCACCGAGCTGCCGTACCAGGTCAACAAGACGACGCTCATCGAGAAGATGGCGGACCTCGTCGGCGCCAAGAAGATCACCGATGTGAGCGACATTCGCGACGAAAGCGACCGCGACGGCATGCGGATCGTCGTCGAGGTAAAGCGTGACGGCTCGCCGCACACCGTGATGCAGCAGCTGTTCAAGCACACGCCGCTCCAGACCAGCTTCAGCGCCAACATGCTCGCATTGGTGGACGGCCAGCCGCAGACGCTCGGCCTCAAGAAGATGCTCGAGCACTACATCACCTACCGCCGCGACATCGTCCGTCGCCGCACCGAGTTCGACCTCGCCCGCGCACAGG
>JALZJE010000096.1 GCA_030859955.1 Chloroflexota bacterium
CAGCCCGACCGTCGGCTGCCACGGGTCGAGCGCCCGCCGCGGTGGAGGAGGCGCCACGGCCCAGCGCGACAGCCGAGCGGCCCAGACGCGCCGCGCCGGCGCCGAAGCGTCCGTCCGCCAACGTTCCGATCGCCGATGACGCCCCGGCCGTGGAGGCCGCCCCGGAGACGGCGGTTGCCGACGAGGCGACCGCTCTGCAGGGCAGCGTATCGGTGACGCCGCCCGAGACGGTCGCGGCCGACGTGGCCGGCGACGACACGTCGACGAAGGAGTCCTGACGATGTTGATGCCAAAGAGGGTCAAGCACCGCAAGGTGCAGCGTGGTCGTCGTCGTGGCCTGGCAAAGGGCGGCACGCTGGTCAGCTTCGGCGACTTCGGCCTGATGGCCGAGGAGGTCTGCTGGCTCACCAGCCGCCAGATCGAGGCGGCACGGCGAGCGATGACCCACCACATCAAGCGCGGTGGTCGTGTCTGGATCCGGGTCTTCCCTGACAAGCCGGTCACGAAGAAGCCCGCCGAGGTCCGGATGGGTTCCGGCAAGGGCGCGCCCGACCACTGGGTCGCGGTGGTCAAGCCGGGCCGGGTCATGTTCGAGATGTCGGGTGTCCCGGAGCCGATCGCACGCGAGGCGATGCGCCTTGCCGGCCACAAGCTGCCGATCAGCACCAAGTTCGTCGTCAAGGAGGGCCAGGAGCATGGACATCAGTGAGGTACGGGCCCTCTCCGACAATGACCTCGAGGGCCAGCTGCGCGACGCGAAGCAGGAGCTCTGGAAGATCCGATTCGACCTCGCCACGCGACAGGAAAGCAACTACAGCAGGTTGCCGGCGACCCGAAAGCGGATCGCTCGCATCCTCACCGTCATGACTGAGCGCCAGCACGCCGCCGATGCGGTCGCTGCCGCAGAGAAGGCCAGCTGATGCAGGGCAAGCGCAAGACAAAGACCGGACGCGTCGTGTCCGACAAGATGGACAAGACGGTCGTCGTCAGCGTCGAGCGGCTGCGGAGGCACCCCGTCTATAAGCGGGTCGTGCGCCTCTCCAGCAAGTTCAAGGCGCACGACGCGGAGAACGCCGCTCGGGTCGGCGACACGGTGCGCATCGAGGAGAGCCGTCCGCTCTCGGCCGAGAAGCGCTGGACCGTCGTCGAGATCGTGGCGCGCGGCTCCCATGTTGAGATGATCGACGGGACGGAGCCCGCGTGATTCAGAAGTACAGCCGGCTGCGCGTGGCCGATAACTCCGGCGCGCGCGTCGTGGAATGCATCTCCGTCATCGGCCGCTCGACGAGCGATACGGCTGAGGTCGGCGATGTGATCGTGGCCGCCGTGAAGCAGGCGCTGCCCAATGCGGCGGTGAAGAAGGGCGAGGTCGTTCGCGCCGTCGTGGTTCGCACCACGAAGGAGTTCGGCCGGCCCGACGGCAGTCACATTCGGTTCGACGAGAACGCCGCTGTGCTCATCAACGCGCAGGGCAGCCCGCGCGGCACTCGCATCTTCGGGCCGGTGGCCCGCGAGCTGCGGGAGCGCAACTACATGAAGATCATTTCACTCGCCCCGGAGGTGCTCTAGATGAACGTTCGAAGGGGTGACACCGTTCTCGTCCTGGCCGGCAAGGACCGCGGCAAGCGCGGCACCGTCGAGCGGGTCGAGCGCACGAAGCGCGGTTTCGGCGTCGTGATTCCCGGCATCAACATGGCGAAGCGCCATCAGAAATCGCGTTCCCGGACGCAGCAGGCCGGCATCATCGACCTTCCTGTGCCGCTGCACGTGTCGAACGTGCAGGTGGTCTGCCCTCGCTGTGACCGTCCGACGCGTGTCGGGCATGGCACGAGTGATGGCGAGCACGCTCAGCGAACGCGGGTCTGCAAGCGCTGCGGCGAGCAGATCGAGGTGACCACCAAGTGAGCCCAGAAGCAAAGAAGCCGACCGCGGCAAAGAAGCCGGCCGCTGCCAGGAAGCCGACTGCTGCCAGGAAGCCGGCGGCAGATAAGAAGCCGACCGCTGCCAGGAAGCCGGCCGCGGCCAAGGAGACGGGGGCAGACAAGAAGCGGGCGTCCGAACCGAAAGCCGCGGCCGGGAAGACGGCCGAGCCGAAGACGGCGTCCACGCGTGGCGGCGATGAGGCCACCGATACCAAGGCGGCGTCGAACGGTGCCTTCCGCAAGCCGGAGTACGCCGGGCTTCGCCAGCGCTATCACGATGAGATCGCGCCCGCGATGCAGCGCGAATTCAGCTATGCCAACCCGATGCAGATACCGCACGTCGAGAAAATCGTCGTCAACATTGGCCTCGGAGAGGCGATCGCGAACGCAAAGGCGCTGGATGCGGCGGTCGGCGACCTGACCACCATCACCGGTCAGAAGCCGATCGTGACCCGCGCGAAGCGCTCCATCGCGCAATTCCGGCTTCGGACCGGGATGCCGATCGGTGCCAAGGTGACGCTCCGCGGCCAGCGGATGTACGACTTCCTCGAGCGCACCATGTCGCTCGCGCTGCCGCGCATTCGTGACTTCCGCGGTATACCGACGCGCTCGTTCGACGGTAGGGGCAACTTCAGCCTTGGCCTGCGCGAGCAGCTCGTCTATCCAGAGATCGACTACGACAAGATCGACCGGCTGCGCGGGCTCGAGATCAGCATCGTGACGACGGCCAGGACCGATGAGGAGGGGCGCAAGCTCCTCGAGCTCCTCGGCATGCCGTTCCAGGCGAACTAAAGGAGCATCCGTGGCAAAGAAGTCGAGCATCGCCCGGTCGAAGCGCCCCGCGCGCTTCGCCGTCCGCGAGAAGAACCGCTGCCAGGTCTGTGGCCGGCCGCGTGGCTACATGCGCCGCTTCGCCATGTGCCGCATCTGCTTCCGGGAGCGTGCCCTGCTGGGCCAGCTGCCGGGCGTGACCAAATCGAGCTGGTAAAGCTCGTTGTGACCGATGGCCGCCACGCAGGCGGCCACCATCAGCGGCAGGCGCCACCCGCATGAGACGGGAGCGAACCGCCGCCGAGGAGACGAACACCAACCAATGAACGTGACCGACCCGATCGCCGACATGCTGACGCGCATTCGCAACGCCAGCGCGGCCCGGCACAAGGACCTGAGCATGCCCTCGTCGCGGGTGAAGCGCGAGATTGCGCGGATCCTGGTGGAGGAGGGCTTCATCGACACGTACGAGACGCAGATGGAGGGAATCCAGGAGATGCTCTCCCTGCGCCTGAAGTACGCGGAGGGCCGCACGCCGGTCGTCACCGGGCTCAAGCGCATCAGCAAGCCAGGCCTGCGCGTGTACGCGCGCAAGACTGAGATCCCGCGCGTTCTTGGTGGGCTCGGCCTCGCCATCCTCTCAACCTCCCACGGGATCATGACCGGGACCGATGCCCGGAAACAGAATCTCGGTGGCGAGGTCCTCGCCTACGTCTGGTAAAGGAGCGAACGAAGCATGTCCCGTATCGGACGACTGCCGATCCCGCTCCCGGCCGGAGTGGAGATAACGCACGAAGGAAGACGCCTGCGCGTCAAGGGCCCGCTGGGTCAGCTCGAACGTGAGCTGCATCCGGAGATGACCCTCGAGCGCGAGGAAGACACCCTGCGCATCGTGCGACCGACGGACGAGCCCCGCCACCGCGCGCTGCACGGCCTGACGCGCACGCTCGTCAACAACATGGTGACCGGCGTGACGACTGGCTTCACGAAGAACCTGGAGATCAGCGGCGTCGGCTATCGCGCCCAGCTCCAGGGAGCCAGGCTGGTCCTCGCCCTCGGGTATTCACACCCGGTGGAGGTCGACCCGCCCGCGGGAATCGAGTTCCGCGTCGAGAGCCCGACACGTCTCGGCGTGTTCGGCGCCGACAAGGAGCTTGTCGGCCAGATCGCAGCCCACATCCGCTCGAAGCGCAAGCCCGAGCCCTACAAGGGCAAGGGGATCCGATATGCCGGAGAGCAGATCCTGCGCAAGGCCGGCAAGGCCGGCAAGGTCGGAGGCTGACCCGATGACAACGAACCTTTCGCGAGGCGCACTCCGCCTCAAGCGACATCAACGGATTCGGCTTCGCATCACGGGCAGCACCGAGCGGCCCCGGTTGTCGGTCTTCCGCAGCTCGAAATACATCTATGCCCAGGTGATCGACGACTCCACCGGGCGCACGCTGGCTGCGGCATCGAGCCGCGAGTCGGACCTTGGCGCGTCGACCCCGGTCGACACGGCGCGAGCAGTCGGCAATGCCATCGCCCAGCGGGCGAAGGCGGCCGGCGTCAGCTCCGTCGTGCTGGATCGTGGCGGCTATCAGTACCACGGGCGGGTCCGCTCGCTCGCCGAGGGCGCCCGCGAGGGTGGCCTCAACCTGTGAGGAGATCAGCACATGGCACGGATTGATCCGTCCAAGCTCAACCTGGAAGAGAAGGTCGTCCAGATCAACCGCGTCGCCAAAGTGGTCCAGGGTGGCCGCCGCTTCAGCTTCAGCGCGGTGGTGGTCGTGGGCGACGGCAACGGCACCGTCGGGGCGGGGCTGGGCAAGGCCGGCGAGGTGCCGGAGGCGATCCGCAAGGGCGTCGAGGATGCCAAGAAGCGCCTGATCAAGGTGCCGCTGGTCGGCACCACCATTCCGCATGAGGTGCATCGGCACTTCGGTGCGTCCAAGGTGATGCTCAAGCCGGCAAGCGCCGGCACCGGCGTCATCGCGGGTGGATCAGTGCGATCGGTCGTCGAGGCCGCGGGCATCCGTGACCTGCTCAGCAAGGCACAGGGTTCAACGAACCCGATCAACGTCGTGCGCGCCACGATCGATTGCCTCGCTGCGCTTCGATCCGCGGACGCCATCGCGGCGCTGCGCGGTCGAACCGCCGAGCAGCTGCTCGGCAAGCGTGGCGCGGAGCGAGCCCGGACGCCGCACGAGATCCCGGAGCGGCGCGAGCCGATGAACTCGGGGTTCGGGGGTGGACGTGGTCGCTAAGCGCACGCTTGCCACTAAGACCGGCCCCCTGCTGACGGTGACCTGGACCCGATCGACGATCGGGCACCGGGCCGCCGCGCGCGGGACGATTCGGGCGCTCGGCCTGCATCGGCTCAACCAGTCCGTCCAGGTCGCCGACACCCCGGTCATGCGGGGCATGCTGCGACGCGTCGCGTTCCTGATCGAGGTCGAGGAGCCGGTCGGCGCCAAGAAAGAGGAGACAACGTGAAGCTCCACGATCTGCATCCGGCCCCTGGATCGCGGACACCGTCCCGCCGGGTCGGGCGCGGCCATGGGTCGGGACGCGGCAAGACCGCGGGCCGTGGCACGAAGGGCCAGAAGTCGCGAGCCGGCGGCAGCCTGCCCGCGTGGTTCGAGGGCGGCCAGACGCCGCTCCACGTGCGTACGCCGAAGCTGCACGGCTTTCGAAACCGAGGACGGGTGGAGTACACCCCGCTCAACCTGGCGAAGCTCGCCGAGCTGGAGCAGGGAACGCTGGTGACCCCCGACGTGCTCGAGCACGACCGCCTGATCCACGACACGAAGCTGCCGATCAAGATCCTCGGCCATGGTGACGCGCCAAAGGGCATCACGATCCATGCGCACGCATTCAGCAAGACGGCCCTCGACAAGCTCACCGCCGCCGGGTGCACCGTCCAGCGTCTGAGCTGGCCCGACAACGCGCCGTTCGACGAGGAGGCGGCGGAGAAGGAAGAGGCCGCTGCCGCTGCGCGGACCAAGGGCCGCAAGGCAAAGGGACGGCGCGCCGCGAAGGCGCGTGCCGGTGCCGCCGGCCCCGCCGCCGAGACGGCCGCGAACGTAGAGCCGTCTGACGATGCAGCTGACGAGGCCCCTGAAGCCGAAGGCGAAGGCGAAGGCGAAAGCGAGCCCCCGGCTTGATCGAGACGGCCGTCGCGGCCTTCCGGGCGCCGGATATCCGGCGCAAGATTCTCTTCACGCTCGGGATCCTGCTGGTCTTCCGGGCGCTGACGAACGTTCCGGTCCCGAACGTGAACACGGAGGCCCTCACCGACCTGTTCACGAATAACCCGCTGCTCGGAATCCTGAACATCTTTTCCGGTGGCGGGCTGGCGGCCGCCTCGATCATCGGCCTGGGGGTCAACCCGTACATCAACGCCAGCATCATCATGCAGCTGATGCGTGGCGTGATCCCAGCCCTCGAGGAGCTTTCTCGCGAGGGAGAGTACGGGCGTAACAAGCTCAACCAGTACACGCGGCTGCTGACCGTGCCGCTCGCCCTGGCCCAGGGCTACGGCATCAGCGTGCTCCTCTCCGCCAACGGCGTCATTCCCGCCAGCCCGCTGTTCAGCGTCGAGACCATGAGCCTGCTGCTCAGCTTCACGGCCGGCACGATCCTGCTCATGTGGCTCGGTGAGCTCATCAGCGAGCGCGGCCTTGGCAACGGCATCAGCTTCATCATCTTCGCCGGCATCGTCGGCAGCATTCCGCAGCAGATCGGGCCGATCGTCTCCGGGCCGGAGGCGATCGCGCGTCTGATCCCGTTCATCATCGTGGCGATCGTGGTCGTTGCAGCCGTCGTGTTCATCAACGAGGGGCAGCGCCGCATCCCGGTGCAGTACGCCAGCCGCGTGCGCGGCCGCCGCATGTACCAGGGCCAGACGCAGTATCTGCCGCTCAAGGTGACGATGGCGGGCGTCATCCCCATCATCTTTGCCGTCAGCATCCTGCTCTTCCCGGCGCAGATCGCCACCTACTTTACGACCAGCGAGATCAGCTGGGTGCGCGACGCCGCCACCTTCATCAGCACGAACCTCAACGGGCAGAACAACATCCCGCTGTACGGGACGCTGTACTTCCTGCTGGTCGTGTTCTTCACCTACTTCTACACCGCGTTCCAGTTTAGACCGGACCAGACCGCTGACTACCTGCGCAAGAACGGCGGATTCATCCCCGGCATTCGCCCCGGCAAGCCGACAGAGGAGTTCCTGGGACGCGTGACGAACCGGATCACGCTGGGTGGTGCGCTGTTCCTCGGGACAATCGCGGTGCTGCCGTACATCGTCTCGGCATTCATCCCCGGCACGAGCAATCTCCAGCTCGGCGGCACGAGCATCCTGATCATGGTGAGTGTCGTGGTCGAGACGCTGAAGCAGCTGGAGGCGCAGATGATGATGCGCCACTACGAGGGCTTCATCAGGTGACCAATGCGCCCGTCACGGACGCCGGCGCCGAGCGGCTGATCCTGCTGCTGGTGGGTGCGGTCGGTGCCGGGAAAGGAACCCAGGCCTCGATCCTGTCTCGAGAGCTGGGCCTGGTGCACCTGGCGTCGGGGAACCTGTTTCGCGCCGCGCTCGCCGCCGGCACCCCGCTCGGCGAGGCCGCTCGCGAGTACATGGAGGGTGGTGAGCTGGTGCCCGACGAGCTGACGATCGCGATGTTCATGGAGGAGCTCGCCCGGCCCGCCGCCGATGCGGGTGCCATCCTGGATGGATTTCCGCGCACGGTTGGCCAGGCGAAGGCGCTGGATGACACGCTCGCGGGAGCAGGGGAGCGGATCCGTCGCGTGCTCTACATCGAGGTCCCGACCGACGTGCTCGTGCGTCGCGTTGCCGGTCGCTGGATCTGTCCGCAGTGCAGTACCACCTACCACGAAGATACCGACCCACCTGACGAGCCGGGCCGCTGCGACCGGGATGGCACGGAACTCAGGCAGCGCGACGACGACCGGCCCGAGGTGGTCCGCGCGCGCCTTGACAAGCAGGTCCCGCCGATGCTTGCCGTCGTCGAGCACTACGAACGCGCCGGAATCGTGGACCGTCTCGACGGCACGCAGTCTATCGAGGCCGTGACCGGCGCCATCCTCGGAAGTATCGCCACACCCGCCGCGACATGAGCCGATGAGCATGCGCGGTGCCGGAGCCGTCACCCTGAAGCGGCCCTCCGAGATCGACCTGATGCGGTCGGCGGGACGGATCCTGGCCGACATTCTCGGCGTGCTGCGCGCAGAGCTGCGTCCCGGTGTCACCACCGGCGAGCTCGATGCGATCGCCGAACGGATGATCCGCGATGCCGGTGCCATCCCGTCGTTCATGGGATACGGCAGCAATCCACCGTTTCCCGGCTCGATCTGCGCCAGCATCAACGACGAGGTGGTGCACGGCATTCCGTCGACCCGCCGCCGCCTGGCTCTCGGGGATGTCGTCAGCATCGACATCGGCTGCATCCTCGACGGCTGGCACGCGGACTGCGCGCGCACCTGGACAATTGGACCGGTGCCGCAGGCGGTGAGCGACCTGCTGGATGCGACGCGACGGGGGATGGAGGCCGGAATCGCGGCAGCCATCCCGGGCAATCGGCTTGGCGACATCGGTGGAGCCATCGAGGCCGTGGCGCACGAGCGCGGCTACGGGATCGTCCGTCCATTCGTCGGCCACGGGATCGGCCGATCGATGCACGAGGATCCGCAGGTGCCGAACTACGGCCGCCCGGGGACGGGCCTGCGCATCGAGGCCGGGATGTGCTTCGCGATCGAGCCGATGTTCACCCTCGGCCGCGACGAGGTCTTCGTCGGCGACGACAACTGGACCGTGCGAACGACCGACGGAAGCCTCGCCGCGCATTTCGAGAATACGATCGCGGTGACAGGCACCGGGCCGCAGGTGCTCACGGAGCGCTCATGATCGCCCTTGGACGCTCCGCCGGTCTTGTTGTATACTCTCCGTTCCGTGGGTCGCCCTGTGCGGCGGCCTTTTCGCGTGTCAACCCCTTTTGCATTAAATCCAGCGCTGAAACGAGGGTGCGTGTCGCTTGCCAAAGAAGGATGCCATTGAGGTCGAAGGAGAAGTCGTCCTTCCCCTCCCGAACGCGATGTTCAAGGTGCGCCTGGAGAACGGGCACGAAGTGCTCGCACACATCTCCGGGAAGCTGCGCCAGAACTTCATCCGCATCCTTCCCGGTGACACCGTCCGCGTTGAGCTCTCCCCTTATGACCTCACCCGGGGTCGGATCACGTACAGGATGAGATGAAAGTTTCTGCATCCGTGAAGCCCCGCTGCGAGCGCTGCAAGGTAATCAAGCGCTCGGGCGTGGTGATGGTCATTTGCGTCATACCAAAGCACAAGCAGCGGCAGGGCTAGGAGGAACGTGGCACGTATTGCCGGCGTTGACATTCCGCGCGAGAAGCGGGTGATCATCAGCCTCACCTACATCCACGGCATCGGTCCGACCTCTGCCACCAAGGTCATCGGGGCGGCGAACGTGTCGCCCGACACGCGCGTCCGCGACCTGACCGAGGAGGAAGTCAACCGCCTTCGCGAGGTGGTCGACCGCCAGTTCAAGGTGGAGGGCGACCTTCGCCGTGAGGTCAACATGAACATCAAGCGTCTGATGGAGATCGGCTCGTATCGCGGGCTTCGTCATCGGCGCAATCTGCCCGTCCGCGGGCAGCGCACCAAGACCAACGCCCGGCAGCGCCGAGGTCCGAAGAAGACCGTCGGCATCCGCCGCAAGAAGTAACGGGAGTTTCATGGCAGAGCGTAAGCGCGCTCAGCGCAAGAAGCGCGAGCGCAAGAACGTGCCGATCGGGCACGCGCACATCCAGTCGACGTTCAACAACACCATCGTGACGATCACCGACACGACGGGAAACGTCGTCAGCTGGGGCAGCGCCGGCCTGGTCGGTTTCAAGGGCTCCCGCAAGAGCACGCCCTACGCGGCAGCGCAGACGGCCGAGCTTGCCGCCCGACGCGCGATGGAAAACGGCATGCGCCAGATCGAGGTCTTCGTGAAGGGCCCGGGCGGCGGACGGGAGCAGGCGATTCGTTCGCTCCAGACCGCCGGCCTCGAGGTGACCGCCATCACGGATGTCACTCCGATCCCGCACAACGGCTGTCGTCCGCCGAAGCGGCGTCGGGTCTGAGAGGGGATCGAACGATATGGCACGTTACAACGACGCGGTCTGCCGCATCTGCCGTAGAGAAGGGCTCAAGCTTTTCCTGAAGGGCAGTCGCTGCTACAGCCGCAAGTGCGCCTTCGAGCGCCGCAGCACCCCGCCCGGCATGAATACGATGCGCCGCCGCAAGGTGAGCGAGTACGGCCTCCAGCTTCGCGAGAAGCAGAAGGTCCGCAAGAGCTATTCGGTTCTCGAGCGGCAGTTCCGCAACTACTTCGAGAAGGCGGAGCAGCGCAAGGGCATGACCGGCGAGAACCTGCTGCGCCTGCTCGAGATGCGCCTCGACAATTCGGTCTACCGCATGGGCTTCGCGTCGAGCCGCGCGCAGGCGCGCCAGCTCGTCAGCCATGGCCATTTTGCCGTCAACGGCCGTCCGACCAACATCCCGAGCTTCGGGGTCACCGTCGGCGACCGCATCGAGGTGCGCGACAGCCGTCGCAGCCGCGAATATTTCAAGGTCGCCCCCGAAACGATGAAGGCGGCCCAGATCCCCGAATGGGTGAGTGTCGACCCGACGAAGCTCACGGGCACCGTCCTCGCCGAACCGGCACGCGCGCAGATGCCGCTCGAGTTCAATGAGCAGCTCGTCGTCGAGTATTACTCGCGCTAGGAGTCAGATCCCCTCTCATGATCGAATTAGAAGTCCCACAGCAGCCCCAGGCTCCCGACCCGCACATCGAAGAGGTGCACGCGGAGGGGAACCTGAGCCGCTTCGAGGTGACCCCGCTCCAGGAGGGGTATGGCATGACGCTCGGCAACGGCCTGCGTCGCGTGCTCCTCAGCTCCCTCGAAGGGGCGGCTGTTACCAGCGTCCAGATCAGCGGCGTCTTCCACGAGTTCAGCACCCTCGAGAACGTGAAGGAAGACGTCACCCAGATCGTCCTGAACATCAAGAAGCTCCGCCTGCGGTCGTTTGCGCGACACGCGGTCACGCTCAAGCTGGTGAAGCACGGTGCCGGTTCGGTGACCGCCGCAGACATTGGCGAGACGGCGGACGTCGAGATCGTGAATCCTGACCTCGTCCTG
This sequence comes from Chloroflexota bacterium, assembly GCA_030859955.1. Taxonomy (GTDB): domain Bacteria; phylum Chloroflexota; class Limnocylindria; order QHBO01; family QHBO01; genus JACDBZ01. The sequence continues at coordinate 10,899 of JALZJE010000096.1, forward strand.
CTCACGCTGGACTCGGACGCCGGCTCCATCGAGATGGATCTGACGGTCGAGAACGGCATGGGCTATCGACCTGCCGAGCACACCGAGGACATGACGATCGGCGTGGTGCCGGTCGACGCCATCTTCTCCCCGGTACGCAGGGTCAACTACCAGGTCGAAAAGACGCGTGTCGGCCAGATGACCAACTACGACAAGCTCACCGTCGAGATCGAGACCGATGGCACCAAGACCGCGCAGGAGGCACTCAGCCAGGCGGCCGACATCCTGGTGCGTGAGTTCGGACGGTTCGCCGAGGTCGGCCGCGCGTCGATCGCCGGTGGAGACTCGATGGGCGTTTCCGCGCCCAGCGCCAACCTGCTGGATGCGCCGATCGAGGAGCTCGATCTCCCGATGCGCGCCTACAACAGCCTGAAGCGCAACAGCATCACCAAGATCGGCCAGGTCCTGTCGCTCACTGACGACGAGTTCCTGCGCATGCGCAATTTCGGCCAGAAGAGCCTCGACGAGCTCAAGGAGCGCCTGGCGCTTCGCGGCTTCATCGCTCCCGAGTCGACCTCGATGAGCAGCGACGAGTCGGATCTTCCGGCCTCTGCCGAGATCGACGAGGCGGCCGTGGCCGAGGCCGAGATGGACCGGGAGTCCTAAGCCGATGCCGCATCGTGTTGCCGGGCGCAAGCTCAACCGCCCCCACGCTCACCGCCTGGCAATGCTCGGCAACCTTGCCGTGGCGATCATCCGCTACGAGAAGGTGAAGACGACCGAGGCGAAGGCCAAAGAGGTGCGCGGCCTGGTCGACGGGATGATCACCCTCGCCAAGCGAGGCGATCTCCATGCGCGCAGGCAGCTCGTTTCGAAGATGCCGCATGAGCCGATCATCGTCGAGAAGCTGATGTCGGAGCTTGCCGGCAAGTATGCCGACCGCACGTCGGGCTACACCCGCATCGTGAAGCTGGGGCAGCGCCTCGGCGACTCGGCTTCCATGGTTCAGATCGAGCTAGTCTGAGGACGGGCACATTTAATACCGATACGGGCCGATGACCGTCGCTTCGCAGCAGTGCGCACGAGCGGTGATCGGATACGACGGGACGGCCTTCGCCGGCTCCCAGGTGCAGCCGAATGTTCGGACGGTGCAGGGAGAGCTGGAGAAGGCGCTTAACAGGCTGATCGGCGAGACGACGAGAGTCCGTCTCGCCGGGCGAACCGATGCCGGGGTGCATGCCACCGGCCAGGTCGCGGCATTCTGCTACGCGCGACGAGCTCGCCGCGATGGCGGGCTGCCGGAGCTGCGACGACGGCTGAACGCCGCGTTGCCGCCGGACGTGGCCGTGCGCTCACTTCGAGCGGTGAAACCGGGCTTCGATCCGCGGCGGGACGCGCGCTGGCGCGTCTATCGCTACCGGATCCTCACGGATGGAGCCCGCGATCCGCTGGAACGGCATCGAACGCTGGAGATCGACGAGTTTCTCGACGCGGCCGCCATGCAGGCGGCTGCGGCGCGGATGCTGGGTGAGCGAGACTTCGCCGCACTCGGCTCTGACGCGCGCGGCCGTACCGTGCGGCACCTCGCCGAGCTGCGCGTCGTGCGACATGGCGACCTGATCGAGATCCGCGTCACGGCGAACGCCTTTCTGCGGCGCATGGTGCGCAGCATCGTCGCCCTCCTCATGGAGGTCGGGCGCGGACGGCTGGTACCGGAGGCGGTGGATCTCGTGATGGCCGGTGGAGCGCGCGCGCTCCACGGGCGGGCGGTCCCACCGCGCGGCCTCACCCTCGAGCGCGTCATCTACGCATCAGCCACGAAACCGAAGACGAAGCAAGCAGCGTCGCCACCCGAGGCGGCGCGCACCAATCAAGGCAAGACCGGAGAGCAGGGAACGTGAAGACCTACGCCGTCAAGGCGAGCGAGATCGAGCGCAGCTGGTGGGTCGTGGATGCGACCGATCACACCCTCGGCCGGCTGGCGACGCGCATCGCCACCCTGCTGGAGGGCAAGCACAAGCCGATCTATTCGCCGCACCTCGACACGGGCGACCACGTGGTCGTCCTCAACGCACGCAGGATCAAGGTCACCGGGGACAAGCTGCGCCAGAAGAGCTATTTCCGTCATTCGAACTACCCCGGCGGACTCCGCGAGGAGAGCCTCGGCACGCTCCTCGAGCGGAAGCCGGAGCTCGTCATCGAGCGCGCGGTCAAGGGCATGCTTCCCCAGAACCGCCTGGGTCGAGCGATGTTCAAGAAGCTGAAGGTATACAGCGGCGCGGACCATCCGCACCAGGCTCAGCAGCCCACGGCTGTCGAGCTGTAGAAGAGAGGACGATCCGTGAGCACGAACTACGTCTACGGGACGGGGCGGCGCAAGACCGCCGTTGCCCGTGTCCGCCTGTTGCCGGGTGACGGCAGCATTGTCGTCAACGGCAAGACCGCAGCCGACTACTTCGGCGGTGCGTCGCCCGAGGGCGCCATCCAGCTGCCGTTCCGCGTGACCGACACGGAGGGGCGTTACTCGGCCAGCGTGCTGGTCGCCGGCGGCGGCGTCTCGGGCCAGGCCGGAGCGATTCGGCACGGCATCGCGCGAGCGCTGCTGCGCGCGCACCCGAATGCCCGAGCCGTCCTGCGGGGAGCCGGCCTGCTGACCCGCGACCCGCGCGCCAAGGAGCGCAAGAAGTTCGGTCTCAAGCGGGCCCGCAAGGCTCCGCAGTACACCAAGCGATAGACACGACAGCGCCAAAGAGCCCCGGCGGTCCCGCCGGGGCTCTTTGGTATCATCTGGATCCACCGCCGCACCGAATGCAGGCCATGCGCGAATCGTGATCGACGCGGTCCGAGAGTTCTTCGATACCTATCTCCAGGGCAGCTGGACGTCGATCATCGACATCGGGCTGGTGGCGTTCGTCATCTACTGGCTCTTCATCCTGATTCGCGGCACGCGGGCGGTGCGAATCGTGATCGGCCTCTCGATCCTGTACCTGGTCTACCTGCTTGCGATCCTGATCAACCTCGACCTGCTGCGCAGCCTCCTCGAGACCGCGGCCGTCGTGGGCCTGTTCGCGGTCGTGGTTGTCTTCCAGCCGGAGCTGCGGCGGGGGCTGGAGCAGATCGGCCGCATCGGCTCATTCAACCGCTTCTTCGTCAGCACCGAAGTTGCCGGAGCAGAGCGGGTTGCCCGCGAGATCAGCCGTGGCGCACGCATCCTTGCCGGATCCCGCCACGGAGCGCTGATCGTGCTCGAGCGCGAGACAGGGCTGGAGGATCTTGCCGCTGAGTCGGGCGTACCGGTCCATGCCGATCTGCGCGCGGAACTGTTGGTGACGATCTTCTATCGAGGCACAGCGCTGCACGACGGAGCGGTAGTCATCTCGGGTGAGAAGATCACCTCCGCGGGCGTGCTCCTCCCGCTGAGCCAGATCTCGCTCGACTCGGAGCGCTATGGGACGCGACATCGTGCCGCCATCGGCATCAGCGAGCAGACCGATGCGGTGGTAGTGGTCGTCAGCGAGGAGACGGGATCGATCAGCCTTGTCGTCCGTGGACGCATCGAGCGCAACCTGACGGAGGAGCAGCTTCGCCGGCGAATCTTCAACCTGATCCGACCACAGACGCCACGACGGGCGGTGCCCTTCCTGCGGCGGTCGCTCGAGGGCCGCTGGCAGGTTGAGCAGGACAGGAAGCAGCGGGACGAGCCGATCGACCCCGACGCACGCATCGCGACGCCTGCGGCCGACGGTCGCTCAGCGAGGCGCTGACCATGCGCCTGCTGCTCCGCAACTGGCACCTCAAGCTTTCGGCCGTCCTGCTTGCGACGGTGCTCTATACGGGCCTAGTTTTTTCCGGTCAGTTCGCGGAAGGCGGCACCGAGCTGGCGATCGGGACATCGGGCCAGCCGGACAACGCGTTCGTCCTGAGCGGAGCGCCGGGCACGGTCGCCATCAGGTACCGGGCGCCGAATGAGACGAGCCCGAACTTGTCACCGGAGTCGTTTCGCGCCACTGTCGACCTGGCGAACTACGACATGCAGCGGGCTCCGGAACCACAGAACCTGCCGGTCGAAGTCGTATCGGTCGTTGAGGGCGTCGAGATCATTTCGCGGGACCCGGCGACGGTGACCGTCGAGCTCGACCAACTGGACGAGAAGACCGTCCCGGTCGTGGTCGAATACGGCGGCATCCCCGACAGGCTCGAGGTGCAGGATCCGGAGGTGAGCGTCGACACGGTGCAGGTGCGCGGCGCAGCGTCACTGGTCGCGCGTGTCGATCGGGTGGTTGCGAGGGTGATCATCGACGAATCCGGAATCGACGTTGAACGGTCGGTACCGCTTGAGCCGGTCGACATCGAGGGCCAGCCGGTGCAGAACGTGGATCCGCAGCCGGCGACCGCGAGCGTACGGATCGATGTCCAGGCAACCGAGACGAACAAGACGGTGCCGGTGAGGCCGGACATTGGTGGAGGCACGCCCGCACCCGGCTTTGCGCTGGAGTCGCTGGCGGTCGAGCCCTCGGTGGTGACCCTGCGCGGCCTGCCCGAGGTGCTCTCGGAGATCGACGAGGTGCTGACCGAACCGCTCGATATCGACGGCGCCTCGGCCGATCAGAGCTTCGATGCTGCCCTGGTCCTCGGTGACGGCGTGCGACTTGCGCAGGCGTCCGCGGAGCCGACGGTGACCGTTACCGCCGCGATTGTTCCGTCAGTGTCGAGCCGGACATTCGTGGTCGGGGTTGTGTGCCAGGGCGCGGGTGACAACGCGTGCCTCCCCGCGATCGACCAGATGACGCTCACGCTGAGCGGACCCGGCGAAACGCTCTCGGGCCTCGAGGCGCGGGCCGTCACGCCAACGGTGGATGTCGCCGGCCTTGCTCCGGGCACGTATGAGCTCGATCCGTCGATCAGCGGGCTCCCGGATGGCGTGGAGGTTCTCGGCGTCTCGCCGGGAATCGTTTCGGTGACGATCGTCGGCCCCGCGACGCCGTCCCCGTCCCCGTCTCCCTCCCCCTCTCCGACCCCGACGCCCGCCCCGTAGATGGGGAGACGGTTCGGGACGGACGGCATCCGCGGTGAGGTCGGGTCGGAGATCACCGTCGGCCTGGCCCTCGCACTCGGTCGCGCCGTCGGGTACCGATTCGGCGCGGCCGGCGAGAGCGTGCTGCTCGGTCGCGACACGCGACGTTCCGGCGAGATGCTGACGGCCGCCCTCGCCGCCGGGATCATGGCGACCGGCACCGATGTGATCGACCTTGGGGTGGTCACCACACCGTGCCTGGTGCATGCCTCCAGCGAGACCGGCGGTGCGGCCATCATGGTCTCCGCATCTCACAATCCGGCGCCCGACAACGGGCTCAAGGTCGTCGTCGCCGGTCGCAAGGCCGACGACGACGTCGAGAACGAGCTGGAACGTCTTCTTGACGATGCATCCGAGATCCCGTCGTTGCCGAATGCCGTCCTCGGCCGCATGGGGCCGGAGCGCGGGTCGCTCGCCGCCTACCAGCGGCACCTGGTCGAGATCGCGGGCGACGCCTTCCGCGGACTGCGGCTCGGCATCGACTGCGCCAACGGCTCAGCCAGCTTTATTGCCCCCGATCTGTTCCGTTCGCTGGGGGCCGACGTGACGGTGCTGTTCGACGCGCCGGACGGCATGAACATCAATAATGGCTGCGGCTCCACTCATCCGGAGCGGCTGGCGGAGACGGTCGCGGCCGCTGGGCTCGACGTCGGCTTCGCGTTCGACGGCGACGCGGATAGGCTCATCGCCGTTGACGAGCGCGGGGAGCTGGTGGACGGCGACTCGGTAATGGGCATCTGCGCGCTCGCTCGCCTGGCCGCCGGGACGCTGCGCAACAGACTCCTGGTGGTGACCGTCATGACCAACGGCGGCCTCGAACGGGTCGTCCGGCAGGCGGGGGGAACCATCATCCGTACACCGGTGGGTGATCGGCACGTGCTGGCGGCAATGGAGCACCATGATGCGATCCTCGGCGGCGAGCAATCCGGGCACATCATCTTCCGTGATCGAGCGACCACCGGTGACGGACTGGTCACCGGCATCGAGCTCGTTCGCGCCATGCGCGCCGCGGGACAGTCGCTCTCGGAGTTGGGGGATCGGATCCTGAGGCTGCCGCAGGTGATGATAAACTCCGATGCCGATCGCCGGGACGATTGGCAGGATGATCCGGACTTCTCGGCCGCAGTGACGCGGGCCACGCTGGCCATCGGGGATCGGGGACGCATTCTTGTCCGTCCGTCCGGCACGGAGCCCAAGATCAGGATCATGGTCGAGGGCGAAGATGCCGAGGAGATCGAATTGATCGCCCGCGAGCTGGGGACGCTCGCCGAGGCACGACTGAATTGAGCGGGCTTGATTTGAGGAGGGCACATGTGCGGGATCGTCGGATACGTCGGGCCGCGTGATGCGGCTCCCATTCTGCTCGAGGGTCTCCGACGCCTCGAGTATCGCGGGTACGATTCCGCCGGCATCGCCATCCTCACCGACGCCGGTGAGGTCTTCATCGAGAAGAAGGCGGGCAAGCTCACCAACCTGACCGATCACCTCAACGGTGACGCGCCGTCCGGGCATCCCGGCATCGGCCACACCCGATGGGCGACGCATGGGCTGCCGAACGACACGAACGCGCACCCGCACACCGACTGCAGCGGCAAGCTCGCGCTGATCCACAACGGGATCATCGAGAATTACGCCCAGATCAAGGACCGTCTCACGGCTGAGGGTCACCGATTCACCTCCGAGACCGACACCGAGGTGCTCGCCCACCTGATCGAGACGAAGTATCGGGGTGACCTGGTCGAAGCCGTGCGCGGTGCGCTCAACGAGGTTCGCGGCGCCTACGCCATCGGTGTCATGCACACCGATCATCCGGATCGGATCGTCGGCGCGCGAATGAACGTTCCGCTCATCGTGGGCCTGGGTGACGGCGAGGGGTTCCTCGCCAGCGACGTGCCAGCCATCCTCGAGCACACCAAGAACGTGATCATCCTGCACGAGGGAGACGTCGCCGACGTCACGCCGTCCGGCACTCGCATCTGGTCGCTCGACGGGACCGAGCTGCGGCGTGACGTCACCGAGATCCACTGGAACATCGATGCCGCCGAGAAGGGCGGTTTCGCGCATTTCACGCTGAAGGAGATCTATGAGCAGCCGCACGCCATCCAGGAATGCCTGCGTGGCAGGGTGGACACGGCCGGCAATGTCACCCTGCACGAGCTCGGCGCCATGGACGCGAAGCTGCGCGAGATCGATAGCATCTACCTCGTGGGATGTGGCACCGCCAGCTACGCGGCGCATGTGGCCGCCTACCTGATCCAGGACTGGGTCGGGGTTTCGGCCACCATGCAGGTCGGCTCCGAGATGCGCTACAGCCCGCCGCCGATCGACTCCAGGACGCTGGTCATCGGCGTCAGCCAGTCGGGCGAGACCGCCGACACCCTGGCTCCGCTCAAGATGGCGGAGGAGCGCGGCGCCACCGTGATCGTGATCACCAACGTGGTCGGAAGCGCGATCACGCGCGAGGCTGACGCGGTCTGCTACCTCCAGGCCGGACCCGAGGTCGCGGTCGCCAGCACCAAGGCCTTCGTGACGCAGGTGCTCGTCCTCCAGATGATCGCGCTGCATCTCGCCAGGCTGCGGGGCACGTTGCGAGATCGACAGCTGCGCACGTTCGGCCAGGCGCTGCGCGAGCTGCCGCGCCTCGCCGCCGAAACGCTGAAGCTCGGCCCGCAGATCAAGAAGCTCGCGCACAGGTATGCGGGGGTGCGCGACTTCATCTTCATCGGCCGCGGCGTCGGCTTCCCCATCGCGATGGAGGGCGCGCTCAAGCTCAAGGAGCTGAGCTATGTCCACGCCGAGGGATACGCAGCCGGCGAGCTGAAGCACGGACCGATCGCGCTGCTCGACCCTCAGACGCCACTGGTCGCGATCGCCACGAAGGGTGCGATCTACGAAAAATTGGTCAGCAACGTCGCCGAGGCGCGCGCCCGGTCGGCCCCGGTGATCGCCATCGCCACCGAGGGTGACGACCAGATGCACCAATACGCGCATGACGTCATCTACGTCCCCGAGACGCCCGAGCCGATCAGTCCGGTCATTGCCGTGCTGCCGCTCCAGCTGCTCGCCTACGAGGTCGCCGTCGCCCGTGGCACGGACGTCGATCAGCCGCGAAACCTGGCCAAGTCCGTGACCGTCGAATAGCGCTGGTGGTCGATTGATGAGCCGCCACGAGATCGGGATCGACCTCATCGACATCAATCGAATCCATGCGGTCCTGGCGCGATTCCCGGATCGCTTCCGCCTGCGCGTCCTGACCGAGAGCGAGCAGCGCTACTGCGGGCAGAAAGTAGAGCGAATCGCCGGTCGCTGGGCGGCAAAGGAGGCGATCAGCAAGGTGCTTGGGCTCGGCGTTCGCGGCGTCGGCTGGCGCGAGATCGAGATCTTGCCGAACCGGGCCGGCGCGCCACGGGTGTACCTCCATGCGCGCGCCGCACGGCGTGCTGACTCGATGGACCTCGACGAGGTGAGCGTCTCGATCTCGCACGAGCGAGAGATGGCGGTCGCGGTCGCCATCGCGCATCGGCGTCACGAGTGAGCCCGGAGGTGTCATGACCGGGGCCGTTGCCCGCTCGTTGACCCAGGGATGGGTCGCCGAGCATCTCCCGCCGAGGCCCGAGCGCGCGCACAAGGGCGACTTCGGTCGCCTCCTCGTGGTTGCGGGCTCGGTCGAGTATCCGGGGGCTGCGATGCTCACCGCCCTCGGAGCCATGCGCGCGGGCGTTGGCGTGGTGCGCGTCGCGGTCGCCGAATCGGTGGCCGCCCGACTGGCGGGCATCGTGCCGGAGCTGACCTGGATGGTGCTGGACGAGGAGGCTCCGGGCCTCATCGCGCCGAGCGGATGGCGTCGCGTCACGACCGAGGCGGCCGGGTATGACGCCGTCGTCATCGGCCCCGGCCTCGGGGGGCAGCCCGCGACGCAGCGACGTGCCCGGAACCTGGTCGCGGCGCTGCGCGTGCCGGCCGTGGTCGATGCGGACGGGCTGAACGCCCTCGCCGGCGGAGGCAGCTGGTGGACCGGGTTACGCGCACCCTTGGTCCTGACCCCGCATCCCGGGGAGTTCGGACGCCTGGTTCGGGGTGAGCCGCCACCAGGCGACGACGAGGCCCTCCGCTCGCGGGCGGCGCTTGACGCCGCGGTGCGATGGCGGCAGGTGGTGGTGTTGAAGGGGGCGAACTCGGTCGTGGCCGGTCCGGACGGCGACCTGTTGCGTTCGGATGTGTCGTCACCCGCGCTCGCAACCGCGGGGACCGGGGACGTGCTCGCCGGCGTCATCGGCGGATTTTTGGCCGGTGGGCTGACGCCGTTTATTGCCGCGTCGTGTGGCGTGGCGGTGCACGGCGCCGCCGGGCTTCTCGCCGAGGACCGCATCGGCCGGGCCGGGGTCATGGCACGCGACGTTGCCACGCTCCTGCCGGAGGCAATCGAGCAGCTGCGCGGCGGTCGCCGCCGGTGACCGTCTCGGGCAGTCCGCATCGGGCCTGGATCGAGATCGACCATGCTGCCATTCGGTCCAACCTCACCGAGATTCGGCGGGCTGCCGGCGACGCGCAGGTCATCGCCGTGATCAAGGCCAACGCGTATGGCCATGGAGCGGTGGCTGTGGCCCGCACGCTTGTCGGCGGTGGTGTTGAGCGCCTGGCGGTGGCGACGATCGGTGAAGCGGTCGAGCTTCGAGCGGCGGGGATCGAAGCCGCCATCGTGGTGCTGTGGGGGATCGGCCCGTACGAGGCCTCGGCCGTGTCACAGCATCGGCTGGAGCCGATCGTGTACGACGAACGAGCCGTCGACGTGCTCGAGGCGGCCGCCGATCGTGATGGCGTCCGCATCGGCGTGCATCTGAAGCTGGATTCAGGGCTGGGACGCCAGGGGGCGACGCCCGATGATGCCGTCGCGCTCGCCAGCCGCATCCAGCGCAGCCGACGCCTGCACCTGGCCGGCACGATGAGTCACCTGGCGGTCCCGGGCGAGGACGACGCCTCGACAGAGGTCCAGGTACTTCGGCTGGCACGCGTTCTGGATGCCATGCGCTCCGCCGGCGTGGACCCAGGCCTGGTGCACGTGAGCGCGAGCAGTGGCCTGCTGTCGGGAGCGGTTCCCTTCGCCGATGCGATTCGCCCCGGGCTTGCGCTCTACGGGCTGCGGCCGGCATGGATGGGCGATCGAGAGGTCGGCCTGGTGCCCGCCCTCAGCCTTCGTGCGCGAGCGCTGCGCCTGTTCGACCTGGCTGCCGGCGATGCGATCGGCTACGGCCTTCGCTTTCGCGCCACGCGCGACACGCGGATCGCGACGCTTGGAATCGGCTACGGCGATGGATGGCCGCGGGTGCATGCAAACAATGGCTGGGTTCTGGTGCGGGGAAGGCGCGCACCCGTCGTGGGGGCCATCAGCATGGACGGGTTGACCGTCGATCTGGAGCGGATCGATGGTGTAACCTACGCCGACGAGTTCGTCCTGATCGGTGAGCAGGACGGTGCGCGGATCACCGCCGACGAGGTGGCCGCCGAGCGACGAACCATCAATTACGAAGTGACGACCGCCCTGCGCGAGCGTCTTCCGCGGCTCCATCGAGGAGTCGACTGACCGCCGCGCCGACCCGAGAACGAGGGCACGCATGGCAGGACCGATCGAGATCGATGTCTGGCAGGGGGATATCGCAGAGCTCGAGGTGGACGCGCTGGTCGTATCGGCGAACGAGTCCCTGTTCATGACGGCCGGCGCCGCCGCGTCGGTGAAACGCCATGGCGGCGAGGAGATCGAGCGCGATGCGATCGACCAGGGTCCGGCCGAAGCGGGGACCGCGATCGTGACGCGCGGAGGATCGCTCGCCGCCACCTACGTCATCCACGCCGTCGGCGTCGGGCATGATCGGCGCCCCGATCGAGAGCAGCTGGCCGCGTCGATTCTGACGGCGCTCGGCTTTGCGGAGCCGCTGCAGCTTCGTCGCATCGCCTTCTCCCTCATCGGCGTGGAGCACGGCGCGTTTTCGGCGGCGGACGCCGCGTCGGTGCTGGTCGACTCCCTGGTGGCCACGGCCGATGGGCGTGAGCTGCCGATCGGGATCACCATCGCGACGGCCAATGATGCCCAGACGCGTGCGGCCGTCACGGCGCTGGCGACTCGCCGCTCCCCCGTGTCATGACGGCGGACTCGGCGCGACGGATCGCGACCGTGCTGGCGCATCGCGGCCTGGAGGCTCCCGCACGCCTCCTGCTCGATGCCCACCGGCCCCTGGCCCCGCTGCTCTCCGACCTGGGTGCCGCACTGACTCCGCTCCTGAACGCGGTCGGCGGACCGACGGCCCGCGACCTCGGCGAGGTTCTCGGCGATGAGCGGGGGATGGAACGGATCATCGTTGAGCTCGATGGGGGAGAGGAGCGCCATGCCGAGTCCGATTGAACTCCTCGGTCGCCTCGTGCGATTCGTGGGAGACCTCCTGGGCTCCTCATCGCTGCGACTCGAGATCGGGCCGACGCTCGTGATCCTTGGCGTGCTGCTGGTCCTGCTCCAGCTCGTTGCTCGACCAATCAGTCGATGGGTCACCTCCGATGCAGCCGGCCTTGCCGGGGTCGGTCGCGCCATGGCGCTCGCGGCGGAGTCGGGGACCGATGCGGTCGTGTCGCTGGGAGGCGCCGGCGTCACCCGCACGACCGACGCGCTTGGTCGCCTTCAGACGCTTGCCGCCCTCCCGGTCCTCGGGCACGTTGCGCGTGCCGCGGCCCGCAGTGGCGTCCCGTTGCGAGTCCTGACGAACGATCCCATCGCCGCGGTGATGGCGGCTGCGACGGTCGACGCGGCGCACGCAGCGACCGAGACGCCCGAGCGCCAGGGTCGCTCCCGAATCGTGATGGTCGGCGAGGGCCGTGCCACCATCGCCGCCCTGGCGATGACCGCTCGCGCGCGTCCCGCCGCCGCGTTCGCCGTCGGCAGCCTGCGCGAAGAGGCTCTGTTGCACCTTGACGGGCTGCGCGGCGGCGCACACTCGATGGCGGCCGCCAGCGCGGAGGCTGCCCAGGCACCCTCCCTGCTGTTGAGCGGCGGGGGAGTGCTGATCGGCCCTGAACCGTTCCAGGCTGTTGCGGATCTGCGCACGGATGTCGAGGAGCGAACCATGGTCATGGCGGCCAACCGCCTCATCGGGCTCGTCATCGCCGTCATCGTGGTGGGATCGGTCCTTGCACTGGTGGGCGTCTTCGATCTCGCCGGATTTCTCGCGGGGAACGGACGCGGGTGAGACGCCCGACCCTCACGGGACTCGTCGTCATCATCGGGCTGCTCCTGCTGGCGGACATGCTGGTCGTGAACGCCGCGCTCGGTCAGGTGGCCGGGATCGCGGTGGATGCAGCCATCCTCGTCGCTGCGGGCGCGGCGCTGGCCGGCATCGGCGCGCTCGGCGCGAGGCGACTCGACGATCTATGGCGACGGCGAGGCGATCCGGTCGGCGCGGTCATGGTCATCATCGGCATGGCCGCCATGTTGGTCGCGGGCCTTCGCCCGGGTTCGGACGGGACCACCGACCCCGCCGTGCAGTGGCTGGTGACCGCCCTGCTGGTTCCCATCGGCGCCACCCTGTTCGGCCTGCTCTTCATCACGACGCTCGGCGCCGCTCGCCGCTCGGTTGCAACGGGGAGCCGCGAGGGAGCCGTGCTCGTCGCAGCCGCTCTCGTGACGAGCGTCCTCCTGGTTCCCGTCGCCGGCCCGTTCGGCGACCGGCTGGCCGACGCCGCAATCTGGTCGCTGGCCTTCCCGATCGGTTCCGTGCTGCGCGGCCTCCTGATAGGGATCGCCGTCTTGACGGCGGTCTACGCAGCCCGCGTCGTGCTGGGTATTCGTGGCGCCGATGATTGAGCGCGCGCGTGGCTTCTCTCGCGTCGTGCCGATCCTGCTCATTCTCGCGCTGGCCCTCGCCTGGCAGGCCCCCGACCTGAGCTGGCTTCGAGCGGCGACGACCGGTCCGCACGGCGCTGACCCCATGACCTCTGCGCTGGACACGCTCCCGGACGAGCCGCTCGTCCTGATCGGCTTCGATGCCGATGTGGGGACCTACGCAGAGATTCGGCCCACCGTGCGTGCGCTTCTCGCCGACCTGCTCGCCCGGGACGGACGGCTGGCGTTCGTCAGCCTGACCCCGGAAGGTCGCGCGCTGGCATCCGCCGAGATCGCGCGGCTGCGCCGCGGAGAGGCGAACCCGACACGGCTGCTCGACCTGGGCTTCATACCCGGTGCCGAGGCGGGGCTGGTGGACCTCACCCGCGACATTCGGGTGGACTCCGGTGACGACGGGGTGTTCGCACGAGAGGTCGAAGGTGCGGGCATCGCGGCGGTCGACGCGATCCTCGTGATCGGGGGCAATGATCTCGGGCCGCGAAGCTGGATCGAGCAGGTCATCCCTCGAATCGCGGATGTACCGTTGCTCACCGTCACGCCGACAGTCCTGCTCCCCGAGGTCCAGCCGTACCTCGCCGGCGGGCAACTGGCGGCCGGTCTCATCACGCCCGGCGACGGGGCCTCCTATCGCCAGGGACTAGAGCTTGGGAACCTCGAGCGCCTGATCGAGCCGACGGAGCCGAGGCAGCTGCCGATCCTGGTCGGGATGCTGGTGGCCGTCACGGTGCTTGGCCATGCGCTTGCGTCGCGCGCGCTGGCGCGGGTGCGGTCAGCGGCGTCGCGGTCCGTCGGATGAGCGGCTTCTTCGGAACCGGTACCGCCGATACCGTCGGCATCTGGATCGCGGCGATCGTGACCCTCATCGTCCTGGGCGCCCTGCTCGGCGAGCGCCGGCTGTTCGGTTGGTCGCAACACCTGCTCGCGGGCCTGGCGACGGGATTTCTCGCTCTGCTCGCCGTCACCGAGGTGATCGGGCCGCGGCTGGTCCAGCCGCTCGTCTCCGATCCGACCGGGCGCCCCGAGCTCTGGGTCGGCG
>JALZJE010000109.1 GCA_030859955.1 Chloroflexota bacterium
GAGCCCATGGCTCGCACGTGGCCGGCATCGTTGCCGCCAACGAGATGTTCGGTGGAGAGATGAGCGGGGCGGCTCCGGGTGCCAAGCTCGTCTCGGTCCGCGTGTGCCTGTTCGTCGCCGGATGCACGGCGCATGCGCTGGTCGAGGGCATGATCTACGCGGCCAAGCAGAGCGACGTCGACGTCATCAACATGTCGATCGGTGGCCTGCCGTCACTGAACGATGCCAACAACGCGCGGGCGCGCCTCTACGATCGTCTGATCGACACGTACAGCGTGCAGATGTTCATCTCGGCCGGCAACAGTGGCTCGGGCATGAACACCGTCGGCGACCCATCGGTGGCCACCAAGGTCATGAGCATCGGGTCCTACATCAGCAAGCAGAGCTGGCAGAAGAACTACGGTTCTGACTCTGCGTTCCCGGACAATCTCCATGGCTTCAGCTCACGAGGGCCGCGAGAGGATGGCGGCTTCAAGCCGCAGGCCGTGGCTCCAGGCTCGGCAATCTCGACGGTGCCAACGTGGCAGCCGGGTGGTCCGGTCGCCGGAACGTACACGCTGCCGCCGGGCTATGCCATGTTCAACGGCACGTCGATGGCCTCGCCGCAGGCGGCCGGAGCGGCTGCTCTCCTGGTGAGTGCCGCGAACCAGTCCGGTGCGCAATCCAAGCCGGACCAGATTCGTCAGGCGATGAACTCCTCGACCCGGCTGCTCGATACGTCCCGCATCGGCGTGTACGAACAGGGCAACGGCCTGATCAACGTCGGTGCAGCGTGGAATCTGTTGCGCCGGAACATCGCGACGGTCGACATCTCATCCTCCGTCGAGGTCAACAGCCTGCTCAGTGGCTTTCTCGCCACGCCGGGCGTAGGCCGGGGGATCCACGACCGTGAGGGCGTGACGGCCGGCACCTCGTATGAGCGTGAGTACACGTTCACCCGCAACTCGGGTGGTGGTGGCGCCGTGACGTACAACCTGACATGGGTCGGCAACGACGGGACCTTCTCGTCGCCGACGAGCATCAGCCTGGCCAAGGGTTCACCGACGACGCTCACCGTCACGGTCAATCCGTCAACGGTGGGGGCGCACTCCGCGATCCTCAACCTGGACGATCCGGCGACAGCCGGCATCGACTACCAGACGATGAACGTCGTCGTCGCCGCTGACCAATTCCAGGCCAGCGCCGGCTACTCGGTGACCAAGACGGGCACGCTTGGCCGCAACCAGACCACGAGCCACTTCTTCGCGGTTCCGGCCGGCACGCCGGCCTTCAAGGTCGACATGACCGGCGGCGGTTCGACTGTCGGGGCCGGCCAGATCCGGTTCCTGCGGTTCCATCCCTATGGCGTGGGAATCGACTCGAACTCCACCCTCAACTGCTACAACCCGCCGGCCGGGGGTACCTGCAACCCGACCAGCCGGACGGTCCAGAATCCCATCGCGGGGGTGTGGGAGGTGACGCTCGAGGTGCGGCGCACATCCGATGCCGATCCGGCGCCGTACACGCTGACTGCGTCGATCCTTGGGGCGGCGGTATCGCCGAATCCCGACACGATTGCGTCGGCGACCATCGGCACCCCGGTTGCCCGGAGCTACGACATCACCAACCTGTTCGGTGCCTTCACCGGTCGGGCCGTGGGGACCACCTTCGGTTCGGCAAAGGTCGCGACGCCGACGATCGCCAATCTCGCACAGCAGACGTACCCCGTGGTCGTGACCGCGGGCTCCACGTCGCTGCGTGCCACGATCGGTAGTCCATCTGATCCGGCCGCGGACCTCGACCTGTTCGTCTTCAACTGCAGCACCGGCGCCTGTGTGCTCGCGGGGCAGAATGCGGACGGCGACTCGGAAGAGTCGGTGACCATCGCCAACCCGGCGGTCGGCAACTGGCTTGTCCTGGTGGATGGGTACGCCGTACCGGCCGGGACGACCACGTACAAGTACGTGGACGTCTTTGTGAACCCGGCCTTCGGAGCGGTGTCGGTGACCGATGCGAACGCCCTCCGGCCGGCGGGCTCGTCATGGACGGTACCGGGCAGTGTTGCGGCCAATGCGGCGCCCGCCGAAGGACGAGTCCTGCTCGGCAACGTGCAGGTCCGGACGGACGGCAACGTGCTCGTCGGCTCGGGAGATGTGATCGTACAGAGCGTCACGCCTTAACTGCCACGAGTGCGTTCACGATAGCAATCAGACGAGGCCCGCCGGCCTGCCGGCGGGCCTCGTGCTGTACCCAGGTGGGCACCGCCCGCCGTGCCGTCCTCAGACAGGACTCGCGAGGTGGCGCCGGTTCAGAGGCGCTCAGCCGTTCCTTGGGCGGAGTCCGCGATGCGTTCGAGCATCTCGTGCAGGCCGGCGAGCCCATCTGGACCGAGCAGGTTCGCCAATCCGGCTTCCAGGTCAGCGATGATGCGTTGCGCTGCGGCGACGGCTGACTTCCCCCGCTCGGTCAGGACGATGAGCTTCGCGCGCCGGTCCCCTGGGTCGGGCCGACGTTGCACGTAGCCCATCCGCTCGAGATCATCGACCAGCTCGCCGATCGCCTGCGGAGTGATGCTGGCTCGCTGTGCGAGCGTGGTGAGCCGGGTCCCCCCATCCACGTCGATGTGGGCGAAGACGGCTGAATGGGCAGGTCGCTGGGGGAAACCCGCTGACACGACGCCCTGGACGATCCGGTGGCCGAGGGCCATGTAGGCAAGGCCGAGCAGCGCGGTCGTATTGGCCCGCGGCGGACCGGCAGAGGCTTGACGGGCATGCGGGGACGGGATATCTTCAGGCATCCTGATCTTCAGGGTACATGATCACCACGTTGAGCGGAGGTTTTCAGCAGATGCGTTGGCTGCGTCGGCACTCGTGGTGGGGCCTCTTCGCGATCGCCGTCCTGTTCGTTGGATTCGGCATCGGCGATCTTCTCGTCGGCTTTACCTGGGACCCCGGCATCCCGTTGGGGTTGGTCGGCCTCACACCAGCGGACCTTGAGGGCCGGGGCGCGGAGGCGTACCGGATGCTGGAGTTCGGCACTCGCGTCGGCGGCCTGAGCCTGATGGTGACCGGTGCCCTCTTCATCGCGGTCCTGCTCGCTGGGTTTCGCCGCAACCAGCGATGGGGCTGGTGGACCATGTGGGTGATGCCCGCCTGGATGGCGTCGATCAGCCTGCTGAATCTCGCCTTCGGCGTCGTCCCTGGTCAGGCGCCGCCCCCGCCCATGATCTCTGGCGCGGTCCTGGCAATTCTTGCAGCCGCAATCCAGGTCATCAGTGCGCGTCGATTTTTCGGTGCATGGGAGTCCACCATTCTGGCGGCACCGTCCACCACCGAGCGTGCTTGAGCATCATTGAGGGAGGTTTTCGCATGGCGCAACGCTTGGCCCGCGCGATCCACCTCGCGGCTGCCTGGCTTTTGGTCATTGGCCTGGCATGGCAGGTCTTCCTTGCCGGCCTCGGCGTGTTTGCCGGCCCCTCGAACTTCGCCACGCATCGCGATACGGGCTATCTGCTCCAGGTCCTGCCATTCGTGATGCTCATCACTGCCGCGCTCGGCCGCCTCGGCCGGCGTCAGATCATCACCGTTGCCGTGATCTTCGCCCTCTTCTTCGTGCAGTCCATCCTGCTGCTCTTTCGTGACGGAACACCGGCGGTGGCCGCCCTGCACCCCGTGAACGGGTTCGTCATCGTGTACCTGGCGATCGACACCGCCCGTCAGGCCTGGAGGCAGCGACGCGCGGGTGCCACGGCCTTCGCGGCCCCAGCTCCGGTCGAATCGGAATTGCCCAGCACCTGAGGCTCGCCGGCCATCGATGGCAGAATGGCCGGCACATGACTGACCGATTCGAGACACTGGCCGTCCACGCTGGCGCTGAGCCTGATCAACACACCGGCGCGGTGGTGCCCGCCATCCAGATGAGCACGACCTTCAAGCAGGACGGCGTCGGTGGCCTGCGTTCCGGCTTCGAGTACGGACGCAGCGGGAATCCGACGCGCCTGGCGCTCGAGGAGGCGATCGCGACCCTCGAGGGAGCGGCCCACGGCCTCGCCTATGCCTCGGGACTGGCCGCCACCCAGAACATCTTCTACCTGCTCGAGACCGGCGACCGGCTGCTGATGAGCGACGACGTGTACGGCGGCAGCTGGCGCCTGGCCGACAAGGTCTGGCGCCGATACGGCATCGAGACCGATACGCTCGACATGCGAGACCTCGACGCCGTCGCGGCCGCGCTCGCCGGCGAGCACCCGGCACGGATGGTCTGGATCGAGACGCCATCGAACCCGATGCTCAAGATCATCGACATCAGCGCCGTGGCGAGGATCGCCGCGGTCGCGGGTGCGATCACCGTGGTCGACAACACGTTCGCGACGCCATACATCCAGCGGCCCCTGGACCTGGGTGCGGACCTGGTGCTGCACTCGGCGACGAAGTACCTCGGTGGCCACTCCGACGTTATCGGCGGCCTCATCGCCACCCGCTCGGACGAGCTTGCGGAGAAGCTGCGCTTCCACCAGAACGCCGCTGGTGCGGTTCCGAGCCCATTCGACTGCTTCCTCATCATGCGCGGCATGCGGACGCTGGCGGTGCGGATGCACCGCGCATCGGGCAACGCGGACGTGCTCGCGCGTTGGCTGTCGGAGCGTCCGGAGGTCGAGCACGTTCACTATCCCGGGCTTCCCGATCATCCTGCCTCCGAGCTGGTCGCGCGTCAGATGCGGGTACCCGGCGCAATGCTCAGCTTCGAGCTCCGTGACGGCGAGGAGCGAGCACGGCGATTAGCGGCAAGCACGCGACTGTTCACCCTGGCCGAGTCGCTCGGAGCCGTCGAGTCACTGATCGAGGTGCCGGCGCCGATGACGCACGCCTCCGTGGCAGACTCACCCCTGGCCGTGCCGCCGAACCTCGTCCGCCTCAGCGTCGGCATCGAGGCTGTCGAGGACCTGCGCGCCGACCTGGAGGCGGCGTTCACCGTATCGGCTTCATGACGCAGCAACCCGAACGCCAGGGCGGCCCCACGGAGCTTGTCGAGTCGGATGGCGGCGAGCTGGTCGAGCGCCTGTCAGGGTCGACCGCCACGATCCTGCTGGTCTGGCTGATCGGCGTCGGCGCCCTCTCCACGCTGCTCGCCGCGTGGGCCTACTTCTGGATCGTGACGGGACAGCGGCTCGGCGTTTCGGCGTTGTTCAGCGGATTCGGGATCTACACCGCATTGGCGGGTGCAGCCGGTCCCTGCGTCCTCTGGCTTGCCGGGCGAGCGCAGGGACACACGTTCGGCTGGTTCCTTGGTACGGCCGTGAAGATTGCCCTGGTAATGGTGGCGATCATCCTGGCGGTGATCTTCCTGGCGACGCTGGTCATGGCAGGTGCCCTCCCCGGGCCGGGCGCGATGGCGGCCGCCGGGCTCATGGCCCTCATGGCCATCGCCCTGGCGGTGGTCTGGGCGCTCGCCACGTGGTCCGCGGACCGATGGATCGCCCGCGCTCGTATCGACGGCGCTTGACTCTGTGAGGGGGCGGACGCTCGTCATCGGACTGGTGTTCGCCACGGTCGGTTGTAGTGCTGATCCTGTGGCAATTGAATTCCAGCCGCCTCCAAGCTTCGAGCCGCTGCCGGCTTCGTGAACTCGGGCGGCATCCGTTCAGATCTCGTAACTCCGCGAGGGCTCGGCGATCTCGACCTCGGACCCGAACGTCGTGGCTGCATCAGTGCGAGCCCACGCCGCGTCGTCGCCGTTCACCGGCAGGTGGGTAAGCACCAGGCGACGAGCCTTGCCGTCCCGGGCGGCGGCGCCGGCCTCCGCCGGCGTGAGGTGGCCCCGAGGCTCGGGCGGCTGCGCGTCCTCGTCGAGCGACCGCAGCGTTGCCTCGCTCAGCAACAGGTCAGCGTCGTCCGCCAGATCGGTGAGTCCGTCGCACGGAGCGGTATCGGCCGTGTAGGCAAGACGCCGGCGGTCGGCCTCGATCCGAAACCCCCAGCACGGAATGTAGTGCTGCGTCTCTCGTGGCGTCACCGTCAGGGATCCGAACCATAACTGCGTCGCACCGTCGTGTTCGCCGAGGTGGAACGCGTCCTCGAAGTGCTTCGCGCCGCCGACGCCCTTGGCGAGGTCGAGGAGCTGATCGGCCGATCCGGGCGGAAGCACAATGCGCAGGCGCTCGTCGGGGGATAGCCGGCGCCACGGGTAGACGTAGCGCAGCGTGACCAGGTCGAGCATGTGGTCCGCGTGCATGTGGCTGATGACCACAGCGTCCAGCTCGTCGGGGTGGTGTCGTAGCAGGAGCTGCGCCACGACGCCGGGTCCGATGTCGAACAGGAGCCGAGAGCCGCCGCCCTCGACGAGGTACCCGGCGCAGGCCTCGCCGGGATTGGGGCGGGCCGGTGACCGGCCGAGCACGGTGAGACGCATCGGGTCGGTCAGCGCCCCTCGATCGCAACGTAGTCGCGCGTCGCAGGCCCGATGTACACCTGCCGCGGGCGACCGATTCGCGACTCCTTCGACGTAAGCATCTCTTGCCACTGGGCGATCCAGCCAGGCAGGCGGCCGATGGCGAAACAATTGGTGAACATGTTCTTGGGAAAGCCGATGGCGCGGTAGATGAGCCCCGAATAGAAGTCGACGTTCGGATAGAGCTTCCGGCTGATGAAGAATTCGTCGGCCAGCGCGACCTCTTCGAGCTGCCTTGCGACCTCGAGAAGCCGATCGTCGGCCCCCGTCGCGGTCAGCACCCGCTCGGCAGCGCGCTGAATGATCTTCGCGCGAGGGTCGAAGTTCTTGTAGACCCGATGCCCGAAGCCGGCCAGGCGAAACGAATCCTCGGGATCCTTCGCCTTGTCGACCCACTTCTGCACGCCGCCGCCGTCCGCCACGATCCGCTCCAGGGTGTTGATCACCGCCTCGTTGGCACCGCCGTGCAGCGGTCCCCATAGGGCGGAGATGCCGGCGCTGATGGATGCGTACAGGTTGGCGTGGGTGCTGCCGACCATGCGCACGGTGGACGTGGAGGCGTTCTGTTCATGATCCGCGTGCAGGATGAGGAGCAGGTCGAGCGCCTCCGCCACCTTCGGGTCGACCTCGTAGTCCTCCGAGGGCACCGCGAACATCATGTGGAGCAGGTTCGCCGAATAGCCGAGATCGTTGCGCGGATAGACGTACGGCTGGCCGATCGCCTTCTTGAACGACCAGGCGGCCAGCGTCGGCAGCTTGGCGATGAGCCGGTTGATGGTGACCTCGACCGCATCGGCCTCGAAGATGTTCTGGCTGTCCGGATAGAACGTGCTCATGCCCACCGTCCCCGATGCGAGCACCGCCATCGGATGCGCGTCGGCCGGAAAGGAGTCGAAGAAGTGACGCATCTCCTCGCGGATGAGCGTGTGGTGCGTGACCTCGGCCACGAACGCGTCGAGCTGCTCGCGAGTCGGCAGCTCGCCCCAGATCAGCAGGTAGGCGACCTCGAGGAAGGTGGAATGCTCCGCGAGCTGCTCGATCGGATAGCCGCGGTAGCGCAGGATGCCGGTCTCACCATCGAGGTAGGTGATCTCGCTCGAGCATGCGCCGGTGTTGCCATACCCCGGGTCCAGCGTGATGAGCCCGGTCTCCCCGCGCAGGGTGGTGATGTCGATGCCACTGTCGCCATCGGTCCCGTCGATGATCGGAAGGTCGAGCTCTCGGTCGCCGATGCGCAGCGAGGCGCCCGTCCGGCTCGCGATGTCGGTGCTCACGCCAGCAGATCCTCGACCGCTGCCCGCTCCTCGAGAAGCTCCTTCGTCGTGATCTCGATCCGCGAGCGAGCGAACTCATCGTGCTCGATGCCCTGCACGATCCCCACGCCGACCTCGACCGTCCCGCCGACGAGTGGGTAGCCGAACACCAGTCCCTCCGGAACTCCGTACCCGCCTTCGGCCGGTGCCGGGATGGCCGCCGAGAAGATGCGACCCTCGTTGTCGGCGATGCCCCTCACCGTGTCGATGACCGCGTTCGCGGCACTGGCCGCCGAGCTCTGGCCGCGAGCCTTGATGATCGCTGCCCCACGCTGCTGGACGCTGGAAATGAACTCGCCGCGCAGCCAGTCCTCGTCGTCGATGAACTCCGGCGCGAGCCTGCCGCGGATCGAGGCGTGCCAGGCGTCGGGGAACTGCGTCGATGAATGGTTGCCCCAGATGGCGAGATCGGTGACGTCGCGGACCGACACGCCGGCCTTCGCCGCAAGCTGAGCGCGGGCGCGGCTCTCATCCAGCATGGTCATCGCGAACCATCGGTCCTTTGGCATGCTATGGCGCGCCGCCGCCGTGGACCCGATGAGCGCGTTGGTGTTGCACGGGTTGCCGACCACGAGCACGCGGCAGTCGTCCGCCGCCTGCTGCGCGATCGACTCGCCTTGGCCGGTGAAGATGCCGCCATTGATGCTCAGCAGGTCCTTGCGCTCCATCCCCTCACGTCGCGGCACTGCTCCGACCAGCAGGGCCCAGTTCGCGCCGCGGAAGGCCGTATCGGTGTCAGAGGTGCAGGTGACCTCGTCGAGCAGCGGGAAGGCGCAGTCATCGAGCTCCATGCGAACCCCTTCGAGCGCCGGCAGTGCGGCCTCGAGCTCGAGCAGGCGAAGCGAGACCCGGGTGTTCGGCCCGAACGCCTGGCCGGAGGCGACGCGGAAGAGGAGGGCGTAGCCGATCTGGCCGGCGGCACCGGTGACGGCCACCGTGACGTGGGAGTCCGACATGGATTTCCTGTCTGGCGAAGGGTGGGCGTGAGTGTAGCGCAGCCTCAGGAGGCGTCAGGCCGTGGGTCGCCCAGGCGGCCGGCCGCCCAGTCCGCAATGGCCGATGCCATCGACGCGAACGCGATGCGCGGCAGCCAGTGGCCGATTGCCGACCGCGCCACCCAGGCATGGTCGCTCGATTCAAAGTCAATCCGCACACTCGGGTTGTCTCCCGTGGCACGCGCCCGATAGACCGCCGTCACCGCATTGGCGGGCGGCGAGTGATACACGCCGGCCAGCGAGACGAGCTGGACCTCGATGCCCGACTCCTCGCGAGCCTCGCGGCGCGCCGCGACCTCGAACGACTCACCCGGCTCCAGGTAGCCGGCCGGCAGATCCCAGGCCCCGAGGCCAGGTTCAACGGCCCTGCGCAGCAGCAGGATCGACGGGTCGGGTGCGTCGGGATCCAGTTCCAGGAGCACCGCGGCGGCTGGCTTCGGATTGGCGTACCAGCGCCAGGCGCAGCGCTCGCACAGGAGCGGCTGCTCGCCATCGGTGGCGCAGTGCGGACATGCGGGAACGCTGCGGCTCACGCGGGCCGGCGCATCAGCCGGACTCGCCGCCGGTGCGCGGGGGTGGCGGTCAGCATGAACATCTGGACCCGGCTCCGCAGCGTATCGCTGCCATGCGGAAAGCCTTCAGGCGGGCCTCTTCATCGCCCTCGGTGGCGGAGGGATCGTCGATGCTCCAGTGGGCCTGCCGTGCGACGCCCGGGATCGTGGGGCACGCCTCCCTCGCCTGGTCGCAGACGGTGACCAGCCAGGTGAACGACTCGCCGAGGTACGGTTCCAGGGTCTTGCTGGTGTGGCCCGAGATGTCGACCCCGATCTCGTCCATGACCGTGATCGCCTCCGGCCGGACGACGGTCACCTCGGTGCCGGCGCTGAATACCTCGAATCCGTCGCCGCCCCACGCGCGAAGCATGCCCTCGGCCATCTGGCTGCAGGCGCTGTTATGGGTGCAGACGAAGATGACGCGCTGCGTGTTCGTATTCATGGCGGTCATCCTGGAGCGGGAAGGTCAATGCGATGTGAAGCCAGGTCAATGTCCACCAGTGGGGATAACCTGTGGATAAACTCGGCGATCCCGATCGCAGCTCGTGGAGAAGGGGGATTGCGCGAGCCCGCTGAGGGCCGTTACTGTGTGGTTGTCCCGAAGGGGCAGCCAACGGCACCAGCGATTATATCAACGGTCTGGCGGCGGTTCCTTCGGGACATTTCGCTGCCCCGATCCCGAGCGTTCATGCCGTACCATCGGGGTCCGTGCAGAGCCTTCGCCCTCACCTTGCTGCAAGCGGCCTCGTCTTGGCATCTGTCCTGGTGGCGACCGGCGCGGCCCTCCTCCTCGACCGTCTCGGTGCTGTCCTCCCCGGATCCGTGGCGGCGGCCCTGGTGGTCACCGGCCTGTTCGCACGGCGCGCTCCCGAGGGGCTGGTCACCTTCGCCGTGTTCAGCCTACTGGCCGACACCGTCGAGCACTGGCTGGGGCTGGATTTCCTGCTCTTCGACGAGATCACGATCGCGCTCTTCCTGCCGATCGCCGTCGTTTGCCACGGCGCGCCCAATGGTCGACTCAGGATCGGGCTCCCGGAAGCAGCACTGGCCGTGCTTGCAGTGGCCGGCATTTCGTCGAGCCTCATCGGTGAGGTCTCCCCGGTGACGTGGCTGGCCGGCCTTGCCCTTCTCTTCAAGGCGATCGCCATGCTCTACATCGTCTCATGGCTTCGGCTCACGGTCGACGATGCGGGCCGCATGGGATTCACCGTAATCGTGATCGGGCTTGTCATCGGCGCGCTGGGCTTTGTCGAGTGGCTGAATCCCGCTGCATTCCAGACGGCGCTCGGTCTCCCGCCGTATGACCAGGCCAGGGGAGCGGTGACGGTGGTCCGCTCGATTTTCCTGAGTCCGGCCCAGTACGGCTGGATGACAGCCTTCACCAGCCTGCTGCTGTACGCGATGTTCATCGCCAAACGCGTCTGGTGGGCCCTCCCCCTGGCGATGGGCCTCAACCTGGGCACCGTCCTGTCGGGTCGACGGACCCCGCTGCTGGGCGTCCTGGTCGCGATCGCAGCCGGTTTTGCGAGACAGTTCCGCGCTGGTGGCTTTGCGGGCAGCCTCGTCCGAACCTGGGTACCGCTCCTCTCAGCGGTCGTTCTGCTCGGAGCTCTGCTCCTTCCGATCCTGGGCAGCCTTTACCGATACACGATCAGTGAGTACCTGCCGAGCCCGATCGCTGTGGCCGAGCTTTTTTCGGACGCCCCCAACGCCGATGTGGTGGCGGACCTCCATCCGCGAACGGCGCTCTACTTCGGCTCCATTGCCGTCGCAAGGGATAGATTTCCCCTTGGTGCCGGTCTCGGCCGGTACGGCAGCCACTTGAGCCGAGCTGAGTACAGCCCCGTCTACGCGGAGTATGGCCTCGACAGAATCTATCAGCTCGCCCCCGAGCGGCCCAATGCGGTGACCGACACGTACTGGCCCATGATCCTCGGCGAGACTGGTGTCGTCGGGCTTGGGGCCGCGCTCGCATTCTTCGGAAGCGTGGTCGTCAGCCTGTGGCGCGGAGTGAGCGCCGCAACCTCCGCAACCGCGCGGACGGTCGGCCTCGCGGTCTTGATGGTCTTTGCCGAAGGTTTCGTTCGCTCACTGACCGCCTCGGTGTACAC
>JALZJE010000159.1 GCA_030859955.1 Chloroflexota bacterium
GCGGCTCGGCGGCGTTGCCGCCGAGCGAACCTCATCCTCCAGCTTCTCGCGCAGCGGCAGATCGTTCCGATCAATTGCGACGCGCGCCCAATAGGCGGCGAGCTTCACCTTGAGATGTCGGCGGGCGTCTGGCCGGAGCTGCGCGATCCGCCGAGGGGGATCGGCGAGGAGCTCGTCCGAGACGAGTGTCGGGCGGAAGAGGCAGGCAACCTGTTCCTCCTCGAACATTCCGGGCAGCGTAGGCAGGTACATGTACGGACGCACCGTGTCGCGGCTCCGAAGAAGCTTCTCGCTTTCGGCTACGGCGCCGGTCTGCCGGACCACCTCGGCCAACGGCACGACTGGGACAAGGACTCGGAAGGGGTGGGAGATTAGCGCGGCGTCATGCTGGTCGACCATGTCGCAGGTGGGCGTGATCAGCAGGCCGTAGCCGAAGACGATGTCACCCAGGTAGTGCTTGTCGGGCGGATCCGCGTCGTCGGGGCTGTAGAGGACCGTCGGTTGATCACCGAAGGGAATAGCCTCGAAGAGATCGCCGGCGAAGAGAACCGTGGACCACGGCGACTCCCAGTATTCCTCGTCGAGGGGTCGATGCTCACCCGCTGCCATACGAAGCGGAACTCAGTCCTCGACCGGTCCTGCGCGGACCGGCACCACGTCGTCGTCCTCGCGAATGGGCGGGAAGCCGCTGAACATCTGCTTCCGCAGCGCAGCGACGTCCTCGGGACGGAATCGGCGAACGCCGGTCGGGAGGCGAACGGCCTTGATCAGGCCCTGCTCCTCCCAGCGCCGCACGGTGTTCTCGTGGACGCCTAGGCCACGAGCTGCCTGGCGGACTTGCATCAATCGAGTCATTGGTCTGTGCCTCCCGGGACTTGGATCAGCAAGCCTAGGCGGGAATGTCGAGACTGTCAACTTAGTGGAGATGGTAGACATTGTGGAGCTATCGTACTCGTCGGGCGCGGCGACGCGCTGAGAGATAGGCAAGACGGGCGAAGTAGGCGCGCCGCGCAGCCTCGGCTCGCCGAAGTCGCTCTCGCTCTGGGAGCTGCCGCTTGGGATCCACTTCGTCCACGAAGCGTTGCGAGAATGCCGCTCGTGCGGCGCGAGTCGTCTCACGCGGGTCGTGGAGGGCATGCATCCGGTACGCGGCCATGCGACCGCGTAGGGATCGCTCGCCCGGCGTCATGCCTGCACGTCGAGCGCTGCTTCCATGGGCTGCGCGATTTCTCCGGTCATCCATGGGCTTGCCCATCAGCGCAGCGCCTCGCGGAGGTCTTCTCCCCCGCCGGTGGCGAGGAGGTTGATCCAGGCGTCGCTGCCGACGGGCGTCGGGCAGCGGCGCGGGCGTGGGTCGTCGGGGACGACTATGAGCGGCCGCGGCTCGCCTCGCCAACCGACGGGGATGGCGGTGGCATCGGCGCCGACGGCTTGGAGCTCCGGCAGGACGACCGCCCAGCAGCGGCCGACGAGCCGCGGCCAGCGGTCCCAGCCGGTCAGGCGGCGCAGCCAGGCGACGCGATCGCGCGAGGGCACGACGAACAGCAGGTGCCAGCTGGAGCGGCCAGCCAGAGCAGCGTCGTAAGCATCGAGCTTGCCGCGGATGACAGCCGCCTTCTGTGTGGACTCGTCGACCTCGACACACAGCACGCCGGATAGCGGACCGGCCTGCAGCGGCAGGATCGAGTCCGGCCGCAGCCTGGGCGCCAAGATGCCGACGGTCATCGACTCTGGCAGCCAGGCCTGAACCAACGGCTCGGCGCCGTCGGAGTCTTCGCGCGCATGCGACCACCGGACCAGGGATGTCACGACCTCCACCACGTCCAGCGAGTGCCGCAGATGTGCAGCCGACCGCACGCGAGGATCAATGACGCCCAGGCGGGCACGGCCACGGCGTGACAGTCTGTAGGCCATCGGGATCCCTCCATGCTCAGGCATCAGCGGCGAGCGCTCCAGCAAGCCCAGGCGCCATAGGTGGCGCAGACGCCGCAGCGCGGTACGGCGGGTCGGATGGACGAGGATGGCCAGTTGCTCTGCGGTGGCCGCTTCGTAACGGTCCAGCAGGCGTACGCAGGCCCGGTCGCGGGTGAGCAGCAGACCGATGTCGGTCACAGCGGCGGAGCGCTCGGGCCAGGTGCGGAAGAGCGCGCTCACCTATGCGAGTTCCCGCGAACGGTTGCGCGTATCGAGCACGAAACGGCGTCGTGGAACCGACGCGGGTGGACATGGTCGCACGACAGTCCCGCGTCACTTCGGATCGGCCGGCCCGGGCGCCGGCGCGGCGTCCTCACCAGGCTCGTCGCCGCCGGAGCGCCAATGAACCTCGGCGCAGACCTGATCCAACGGGCGGGCATCACGCAAGTCGCTGGCGGCAATCAGCGCCTCGGCCACGGCGAGACCGCCGGGAGGCGGCGGGCAGACCATCCCGCCGACGACGCCGGCGCGGCCATCCGGCCCGGTCATGCGGATGACCATCTCGTGCTGGCGCATGCCGAGCAGATCCTCGGCCGACAGCGGCGCGACCAGGCGGCGCAGGGCCTGGACGTCGTCGGCGCCGGGCGAGAGGAGGGCCAGCACGCCGGCATTGGTCAAGACCGAGTCGCGCAGGCGGACGCCCAACCCGGACAGCGACTGCGCGGCGGTCACGAGCAGCAGCCCAAACTTGCGGCCCTCGTCGTGGATCTTCTCGAGGGCGCGGGTGTCGAAGGTGGGCACCTCATCGACGATCAGCAGGTGCTGACGACGCGACGAGCGATCAGTGCCCTGACGACCGATGGCGTCAATGTAGTAGCGGCTGATGAGCATCGCGCCGAAGAGGCGCGCGTTGTCGCCGCCGACGCGCGACAGGTCGACCACCAGCAGGTCGCCTGCATCCATGATGTGGCGCGGCCGGATGGTCGAGGTGCCCTGGCCGACCACGTTGCGGATGGAGTGGTACGACACGAACGCGCCGAGCTTGTTGAGGACCGCCTTGATCGAGGTGTCGCGCTCACGGTTGGCACCCGAGGGCCACTCGTTGCGCCAGAAGTTGACGAGCATTGGGTCGTCCAGGCCGCGCGTGTAGCGCTCGCGGAAGGCGTCATCGGTCAGGATGCGGATGAGCTCGATGACCGTCTGCGGCTTGGGCTGCGCCAGCATGGTCAGCAGCGCGTGGCGCAGGTAGTGCTGCATCTTCGGCCCCGTGTAATCCGGCCACAGGTCGTGGAAGAGGCCGACGAACTCGCTGGCCACCAGCTGCGGCTCGTCGGTCTCGCGTCGCTCCAGAAAGTTGAAGCCGCGCGGATGGGCCTTGTCGCCCAGGCGCAGGACGTGGACGCGATCGGCGTGGCGCGGCGGAACGCGGGCCAGGATGTCGGCGGCCAGGTCGCCGTGCGGGTCGATCACCGTGGCACCGACCGGGGTCTCGAGGACTCCCAGCGCCAGGCTCATCAGCAGCGTGCTCTTGCCGGAGCCCGTGGCGCCGATGATCGCCATATGCCGCGCCAATGCGTCGAGCGGCAGGCGCAGCGGACCGTCGCGTGACTCGCCGATCGTCAGCGACGCGCCGTTGCCGGCAACGATCCTGGATGGCGGCGCGACGAGCGGCCGATGGCGCGACAGCCCCGCCTGGTCGAAGCCGGCATCGGGCAGGTACCACAGCTGCGCCAGCTCCCAGTCACCGAGCGCGAAGCGGGGCGGCTGGCTGACCGCACCGTCGCGAACGCGCCACTCGATCGACTGGAGCCCGTCGCCCAACAGACTGGTGAAGCTACTGAGCCGATGCAGCAGAGCCCGTCCGCTCTTCACATCTGTCCCCGCCACCTCGAGCACCAGGCCGACCTCGAGGCCGACCTTGGCCGCCCGCTTGCGCCGGCACGCCTCGCGCTCGTCGTCCGACAGGGCGATGGGCTGCGACGACGCATCGCTGTAGGGGCGGTTGAAGATCGCATCGAGCAGGGCCTGTCCGGCGATGGCACCAAATGACTTCTTGCGCTGCTCGGGGTAGAGCCAGCCATGCCAGCGCTGCGGCGCGATCGGACGCACCACCACCCGCAGGCGAACCTCGGCGCCGTCAGCCTCAGTGGCGAGCATCGTAGCCAGGTGGTTGAGCGGGGAGCCGCCGGTCGTCTCCGGCGTGCCCAGGGGCAGATGCGCCGGAGCCGTCAGACGCCCGAGGACGCTCGCCACGGCTGGCGCATCTCTGACCGGCATGCGCTGGATCTCGGTGTCAGGGTACAGCGCTCCGAGCGCGTGCTGCGCGCGTACCGCCATCTGGCGGCCGCCCTGGAACTGCCACACCAGCTCCCCACCCCGCCACTCCGTCCTGAGCTCGAAGGTCGGCCAGCCCTTGCCACCGCGATCGTCGCCCAAGCGCTGCTGCGGCGCCAGCGCCCGGATCAGCTCGCGCGGCGTCGCATCGTCCTTGGCCGGGCGGCCAGGCGTCACGATCTCGAAGCGCTCCTGCTCAGCCGCCACGGTGGCGTCGTACCGCGACTGCTGCCAGTTGCGGAACAGCCTCGGCAGGAGCCAGACGAGCAGTACGACGCCACCGAGCAGGGCGGGACCAACGACGAAGATCTCGAATGGGAGGGGAAACGGAACAGCCATCAGACACGCAGCGACTCAGGCGGTCGCTGATCCCTCGTGGGCATCGGATTCGGGACGCGCTCGGAATTCCCGCACCCAGCGGATGATCTGGTGAACGTCAGCAGTTGTGAGATCGAGACCGGCCGCCTGGAACCACGCGACGATGCGGTGCAGCCGCTGTAGACGCTGGTGTTCTCGTGGACCGATCACCTCGACCGCGAACTGCCCGCCCACCAGGACCGTCACGTTCTCGCCACGCGGTACGCCGTGCAGAAGCCCGGCCATCTTCACGCGCGCCTGGCTGATGCCGATGGTGGTGCCTTCCAGGAGGATCTGATGCGGCTCGTCAAGCAAGGCTTCCATCTCGTCATGGGTGATACGACGCTCGCCCCGAACGACGCTGGCCAGCTCGGAGGTTCCCCGCGCCGCCTCTGGATAGATCTCCAAGCCATGAAGGGAGGCCATGCTGACCTCGACTCTCCGCCAAGTGAGGATTTCGTCATGAGGAAGTAGCACGGCGATCGGTGAGTTGTTATTCAGGACCACGTGTGGCTCCCCCTGCCGCACCTGCTCGATGACCTTCGTCAGGCGATCCCGCAGTTCTCTCACGCCGATCTGTGTGGGAGGTCGATCGATCATCATCGCCAGCGTCCTCGTCGTCCGGTCCATGAATCCATGGCGCAGCCTTGATGACTGCCGTCGGACGGCCGTACCAAGTCAGAACGATTGGCTCGACGGCCGCGCGGCGCAGCCAGCGGCCAGCCTTCGGGCGAAACGCGCTGATAGAGACGCTCGGGCATCCGGGCAACTGTGTGGTCTGTGGGACGACTATCAGCGTGTGACCGGCTGCGGAGACAGCGATTTCCTCGCCCGCAGCGACTCGCGCCATACAGTCGGGCAGAGAATCTCGAAACCGATGAATGCCACCGCACCAATCCATGACCAAAGCCTAGGACGGGGTGGAGCTATCGTCAGGACGTGTGTAAATAGCCGGCGCTGAGCCCGCGAGGGCAAAGGAGAACGGCGTACCCTTCCGAGGTCGTTGAAGCCACAGAAGGAGCACGCCGCCGATGGAAACCTACCATGCCCTGACCCCGGTCGCCCAACCCGAGCCGCCGCCCGACGGCGCGGCCGACGCGCTGGCGATGGCGTCACCTCAGCCGCCGGAGCTGGCGACGGATCCCGAAGCGAGCGAGCCGCCCGCCGCGATCGTGAACCACACCATCGAGGAGC
>JALZJE010000183.1 GCA_030859955.1 Chloroflexota bacterium
GGCCCTCTCAGTCTATGCCTGGTTCGGCCCCGCTATTCGCTGAGCCACACGGTCTTGAAGCTCTCCGACCCGGTCGGGTTGGGCTCGTAGCCCTGGACCACATCGGTGAATGCAAGCGCCGTGTCACCATGCGCGAGGGTCACGAAGCAGACGTTCTCGTGAATGAGACCGGCCACCTCGGCCCAGGCCTCACCACGCGCCGCCTCGTCCAGCTCGGCATCGGCGGCGCTGATCGCGTCGTCGAGGCCGTCGACGTCGCAGCCGAATTGCGCCGCCGCCGTTCGATCATCCGAACCTTCCGCCTGGCTGTAACCGAAGTGAACGCCGTACCAGTTCGACGGATCGTCGTAGTCTCCGGTCCATCCGAGGAAGTGCAGATCGTAGAAGCCGTTCTGCGCGTCGAACAGGTAGCCGGGGCTATCCCAGATGTCGCTGTTCGGCACCACCACGAATCCGGCATCCTCGAGCATCTGGGTGACCGCCTCGTGCAGGCCACGCGGGTCGGGCATGTACGGACGGGTCACCTCGGTCGGGTACCAGAAGTGAATGGTCGCGGGGTTTTCCTCGGTGAAGCCAGCATCCTCGAGGATCTGTCGGGCTCCGTCAGCATCGAACTCCGCCGGCTCAACGCCGGCCAGGATCGCGTCGTACCACCCGCTCGAGGGTGGGATGAACGTATCCGCCACTGATCCACGGCCTCCGTAGAAGGGTTCGATCAGGGCTTCCTTGTCGATCGCCATCTCGATGGCCTGGCGAACGGCTAGATCCTGGAGCGGCGATTCCTCGCCCTCGTAGCCTTCGGCCACGCCACTTTCGGCCTCGGCCGCATTCTCGCGCGCGACGGGGTTGAGGCCGAGATACAGGCTGTTGAACGACAGGCGTTCGACCAGCGAGAAGCCTTCGCTCTCGACCGTCTCGTAGTCGGACGGGTTCACGAGGTCAAAGCCCTGGACGCTGCCGCCCTGGAGGGCCTGGAGGCGGGCTGCCGGATCAGCGATCGGGCGAATGATCACGCGATCGAGGTAGGCCGGCTCATCCCAGTACTCTTCGTAGCGTGCCAGGGTCGCGCTGTCGTCGGGGACGTAATCCTCCAACATGAACGGACCCGTGCCGCCCTGGACCACGTCGGTGCCAAGGGTGCTGGCCGCGGCGTCATCCGCGTTGGTCGATTCCAGGATTGCCGGGCTGATGATGCTGAACGGCGTCAGCGTGATGCCGAACAGGAACGTCGGACTCGGCTCGCGGAGCGTGAAGGTGACGGTCAGCTCATCGGTTGCCTCGACGCTCGAGATGAGGTTCTCAGGCCCGAAGCCGTCCATCAGCGCGCCGTAGTAATAGGCGTCACCCTGGAACTCCTCGGAGAAGTTCTGCATCCGGTCGAAGTTGATCTTCACGGCCTCCGCATTGAGCGGCGTCCCGTCGTGGAAGGTCACTCCCTCGCGCAGGGTGAACACGTACTCCGTGTCGGACGGTTCGCCCGTCCAGCTCTCGGCGAGAACTCCGACGAGCTCGTCAGTCGTGCCGGGTGCGAGATCGACCAGCGGCTCGTAGACCTGCTGCAGGATTCGGAACGACTCGCCGTCACTCGTGAGCGCCGGGTCAAGGCTGGCGGCCAGTCGGGCACCGCCGAACACCAGCGTGCCGCCGGCGGTCGGTTCACCGCCGCCCACATCCTCGCTTGCCGATGGTTCCGGCGCCTCGGACTCGGCCCCGCTGGCCGGCGGCTCGGATTCGTCGTCCGCCGATGGCGTCGCGGCCGGCTGCTGCCCACAGGCAGCCAGCACCAGCACGAGCATGGCAAGGACGGAGACCCATCTCCAGGTTCGCATCCACTTTCCTCCACTTATGGTGATAACGCTGCGGTGTGACTCATTCCTCGCCGCGATGACGTCACCGCCTCCGGTCATCAACGGGGAGAGCTCCTGCGGATCAGAAGGCTCGGATCAAGGGTTCGCTAGTCTTGCACACTCCGGGATGGTTAGAACGGCGCACCGACGATCTCGTCCTCCTCGATGACCGCCGTCGATGCCGGTTGGGGCTGCTCGGCGTCGACCGGGTCGACCAGCGTGGTCCGGGCCTTGGTCGCGCCCAACAGCATCGTCGACTGGATCGTATTCGCTTCGAGGTCCGGCGCGGCCACGGTCACGGTCGCCGGCGGGCTGATCGATGGCGTGGTCGCCAGCGACGCGCTCACGAGGAATGCCATCTCCGGGTCCGATGGCGCCGCGGCCGCGACGTAGACCACGGGGACGCGCTCCACGGTGGCGAGCGCGCGCGGGAGCATTGCCTGGCGCTCGAACTGCTCTCCGGCACTGCTCCAGCGCGCCTCTGCCGGCGGCGGTCCAGCCTCCGGCGGCGCAATGGTGACGTGCGTCGAGGTCGCGATTATCCCCGCCAACCCGACGGCGGTGATGGCGGTCGCCGTCCGCAGCCGCGCGGCCAGAGCGCCGGCATTGCGGTGCAGAAATGCGCCGATGCCGCGTTCCGGCGCCTGCGCACGCGCGAGAATCGCGCTCCAGGCCCCGGGTGAAGGGGCGGCGAGCTCGATCCGCTCCGCGAGCGCAGTGCGCAGCTGCTGCACGAGGGCACGATCGAAGCCGACCTCATCACGGCAGTTACCGCAGTACGCGAGGTGATCGAGGTGCGGGGCCGAGCTGGGACCGAACTCGCCGAAGCGAGCCAGCCACAGAAGCTCCCTGCAGATTTTCCTGCACCTCATCGAGTTGTCCCCCGCACGACAGGAGCGGGACCGATGGGCACCCGGCGCTCGACCGGCAGACGCACACGGAGTGCCCTCAGTGCGTAATGCAATCGCGACTTCATGGTGCCGACGTTGCACGCGGCAATCTCGGAGGCCTGGGCCAGGGAGTACCCGTGTAGGTAGTAGAGGATGACGGCCGTCTGCTGCTTGGGAGGAAGCGCATCGATGCCGCGCTGGAGGACCTCGAGGAGCTCGCGCGACTCCACGACCTGGTCGGGCCGCGCGGCGAGGTCGACGACCAGGTTGGTGATCAGGCTCGTGATCGGCTCTGCCAGCGTCTTTCGTCGACTGACGCGGCTGTAGCAGAGATTGATCGTCACGCGCTGGAGCCAGGGAAGTGGCGATCGACCGGGATCGAGCCGTTCACGCACGCGGTACGTCTTGACGAAGCAGTCCTGGAGGACCTCCTCGGCCAGAAACGGGTCGCGCGTGATCGCCAGCGCCGTCGCGTAGACGGGACGCTTGTACGTGTTGAAGAACTCCTCGAACGCGTCGAGATCTCCGCCCTGCATGCGCTCCACGAGGTTTTCCGGCTGTCCGGGTTCCATTGACACCTGGTCCGCTCGATTGCCGTGTGGGTTTGTCATAGTACGCCGCGCTTCGGGGATTGGTTCAGGGCCGTGCTCCGTGATCAGGCGGTTGGCGCATCGGGCGTCGGCGGCGTCGAAGGTGCGGCGGGCACGTCGGGCTCACTGGAAAAGACGTATCGCAGATCCGGTCGACGAGCGGCGGCTGCCTCATCCAGTCGGCCGACGGGCGTGGTGACCGGCGCTCGTTTGATGGCAGCAGGATCGGATGCGGCCTGATCGGCGATCTCGCGCATCACAATGACGAACTGATCGAGCGTCTCGAGGCTCTCGGTCTCGGTTGGCTCAACCATGAGCGCCTCTTCGACGATGAGTGGGAAGTAGATGGTCGGCGGGTGGATGCCGTGGTCGAGAATCGCCTTCGCGATGTCCAGCGTCGTCACGCCGTGCTCCCGCTTCTGGCGTCGCCCGCTGAAGACGACCTCGTGCTTGCTCAATCGGTCGTACGGGAGGTCGTACACGTCGTGGAGCTTCACGCGCAGGTAGTTCGCGGCCAGCACCGCGTCCTCGCTGATCGACCGGAGGCCGGCGTCGCCGTTCGAGCGGATGTAGGTGTAGGCGCGCACGAACATGCCGAAGTTGCCGTACAGGGAGCGCACCTTGCCGATGCTCTGCGGCCTGGCGTGGTCCAGCGCGAATCGAGCGCCGGGGGTGGAGCGACCGGCCCAGGCATTGACGCGAACCTCCGCCGCGTCGCCCTCGACCAGCACCGGCATCGGCGCGGGGAGGAAGGGCTCCATGCGCTCGCTGACGCCGACCGGCCCCGCCCCCGGGCCCCCGCCTCCGTGCGGCGTCGAGAAGGTCTTGTGGAGGTTGAAGTGCATGATGTCGAAGCCCGCCTCGCCGGGTCTGAAGCGTCCGAGGATCGCGTTCAGGTTGGCTCCGTCCATGTACGCGATCGCGCCCGACTCCCTTACCGCCGCCAGCACCTGGTCGATCTGGTCCTCGAAGATGCCGAGGGTCGAAGGGTTGGTGATCATCAGCGCAGCGACGTCCGGGCCTAGCGCGGAGCGCAGCGCCTCGAGATCGATGCCGCCGCGCTCGTTCGATCGAATCGTGACGGTCTGGTAGCCGACCATCGTCGCCGTGGCCGGGTTCGTCCCATGCGCCGAGTCGGGCACGAGGACCTTCGTGCGCTGGGCCGCCTCGCCCTGCGCGCTGTGATAGGCCCGCGTCATGAGCATGCCGGTCAGCTCGCCGTGCGCCCCGGCCGCCGGCTGGAGGCTGATCGCGTCGAATCCGCTGATCTCCTTGAGAAGGTCGGCCAGGAGCCACATCAGTTCGAGGCTCCCCTGGCTGAGCGCTTCCGGATCGAGTGGGTGCGACTCCGCCAGGCCGGGCAGGCGCGCGGCCCAATCGTTCACCTTGGGGTTGTATTTCATCGTGCACGACCCGAGCGGATAAAAGTTCAGGTCGATGGCCATGTTGAGATGAGCGAGCCGGTTGAAATGCCTCAGCATGTCAAGCTCGCTCACTTCCGGAAGCCGCGGGGCACGGGCCCGCAGAACCGATTCGGGCAGCTCCGGCTGCTTGACACCGGCCGCTCGTGCGGACGCCGACGCGCTCGGGAACCGAACCGCCCGGCGCTCTGCTCGTGACCGCTCGAAGATGAGGGGCTCGACCACGGTAAGCTCGTCCCCGGCGCTCGGCCCTGAGAAGGCAGCTCCGCGGCCCGAGGCGTCGGACCTCGGTGCCTCGGCCACGCTCATTCTGTCGCCTCCAGGGCATCGACCAGGCGCGCGATGTCGTCGTCGGTGGTGAGTTCCGTCGTCGCCAGGAGCAGCGTGTCGCGCAGCCGGGGCTCGTCGCGCTCGAGGACGTGACCCGCAACGATCCCCCGCTCCGCCAGCGCCGCGTGGCGGCGGGCGGCGTCTGGCAGCCGCAGCGCCACCTCGTTGAGATACACGCCGCCGAAGCGACGCTCGGCGAGCCCGGCGGCCTCCAGCGCGCCGACCATGTGACGCGCCTGGATCATCGACAGCTCGGCCACCTCGCGCAGGCCGTGCGGTCCGACCGAGGTGAGGTAGGCGGTGGCGGCCAGCGCCATGAGCGCCTGGTTCGTGCAGATATTGCTGGCCGCCTTCTCGCGCCGAATGTGCTGCTCGCGCGCCTGGAGGGTCAGGACGTAGCCCTTCCTGCCCTGCGCGTCGCGCGTCGCGCCCACCAGCCGGCCCGGCATCTGGCGCACGGAGGCCATGCGCGCGGCCATGAGGCCGACGTACGGTCCGCCGAAGCTGACGGGCACGCCGAGCGGCTGCCCTTCGGCCGCCACGATGTCGGCACCGTAGGCACCCGGCGCCTCGAGGAGTGCCAGCGACGTCGGCTCGACCACCGCCACGAACCGGGCGCCCGAGGAGTGTGCTGCCTCGGCGAGCTCATGCATCGGCTCCAGCTGACCATAGAAGTTCGGATGAGCTGCGATCAGGCAGGCGATCCCTGCCAGGTCTGCGACCGCCGCGGGATCGGTCGTGCCGTCCCCGTCCTCGGCCAGGTTGACAGGGACGACCACGACCTCGATGCCAGGGCCCGAACAGTAGGTCTTGAGCACGCGCCGGTAATCCGGATTGACGCCGGCCGAGACGGCCACGCGTGACCGGCGCGTGAGACGGCAGGCCATCAGTGCGGCCTCTGCGGTCGCCGTCGCACCGTCGTAATGAGAGGCGGTGGCGACCTCCATGTCGGTCAGCTCGCAGATGAGCGACTGGAACTCGTAGATGCTCTGGAGGGTTCCCTGCGACACCTCCGGCTGATAAGGCGTATAAGAAGTGGCGAACTCCGAGCGACCGATCACCTCGTCCACGACCGATGGGATCAGGTGCCGATACGCGCCGGCACCCAGGAAGCTGACCTCCGGGATCCGGTTGCGACCCGCCAGGCGAGTGAGCTCCGCCCGAACCTCCTGCTCGACGAGCGCTGGAGGCACGGCCCACGCGCCGGCGCGCACGCCGGCCGGGATATCGGCGAACAGGTCCTCCACGGAGGCGACGCCGACGGCGTCGAGCATCCGAGCCCGATCGGCTTCGGTATGTGGCGAATAGGTCATGAGGGTCGCCGCTCAGGCGGTCGCTTCGGCGTACGCCGCCGCGTCCATGAGTCCATCGAGCTGATGGGTATCCGTCAGCTCGACCTTCGCGATCCATCCTTCGCCGTAGGCATCGGTGTTCAGCAGCTCCGGAGCGTCTCGCAGCGCCTCGTTGACCTCGACCACCTCGCCGGAGACGGGGGCGAACAGGTCGCTGACCGCCTTGACGCTCTCGACCACGCCGAACGTGCCGAATTGCGTCAACGTCGCCCCGACCTCGGGCAGCTCGACGAAGACGACGTCCCCCAGCTCATCGGCCGCATAGCTGGTGATCCCGATCGTCGCGCGCGAGCCGTCCGCGCGCACCCACTCGTGCTCCTTCGAGTAGCGCAGGTTATCGGGGTGGGCCATCGGCGTGTCGAACCTCCTGGGGGGCGACGCTGGCCACGCTCAGTCGCGTGGGCGCTTGTAGAAGGGCAACTGTACCTGCTCGGCCCGATACGGGCGCTCGCGCACCACGACCTCGAAGTCATTCCCGAGTCCCGCGCTATCGGCCGACACGAGTGCCATCGCGATCTTTGTGCCCAACGTCGGGGACAGGGTGCCGCTGGTCACACGACCGACCGCGGATCCCCCGGCTCGGACCTCGTATCCGGACCGCGGTATGGCGTTGTCGACCATCTGAAGCCCGATGAGCCTGCGCGCCGGTCCTGAATCCTTGACGGTCTGGAGCGCATCGCGACCGACGAAATCGCCCTTGGCCAATTTGACGACCCTGCCCAGGTTGACCTCGAACGGGTTGGTGTCACGTCCAAGCTCATTGCCGTAGAGCGGCATGCCGGCCTCGAGCCGGAGCGTGTCGCGCGAACCCAGCCCGCAGGGACGTGCCCCGTGCCGATCACCCGCCGCGGCCAGGGCCTCCCAGAGCTCGCGCGCGTGTTCCGCAGCGCAGAACAGCTCGAAGCCGTCCTCCCCGGTGTACCCGGTGCGCGCCACCAGGCAGTCGATGTCCGCCACGGATCCGACAGCGGACCGATAGTTGCCGATGCTCCCCAGGTCCATGGTGGTCAGCTCGGCGATGAGTGCTGCGGCATGCGGGCCCTGCGGCGCGACCAGCCCGGTGCGGTCGCTGCGGTCGTCGAGCTCGGCGCTGAACTGACCTTCCTCGAGCAAGCCGGTCAGCTGCTCGACCACCGCGGCCCGATTCGACGCGTTGCAGACGACCAGGAACTCGTCGTCGGCGAGCCGGTAGACGATGAGATCGTCGATGATGCCGCCGTCCACATCGCAGGCCATCGAGTACTGCGCCTGGCCGATCTCGAGCGTGCTGGGATCGCTGACGAGCGCGTGACCAAGGTAGTCCGCCGCAGCCTCGCCGCGCACGCCGATCTCCCCCATGTGGGACAGATCGAACAGGCCGACGGCGCTGCGCACAGTCCGGTGCTCCTCGATGATGGATGTGTACTGCACCGGCATCTCGTACCCGGCGAACGGCACCAGGCGTGCGCCGAGCTCGCGGTGCAGGTCATGAAGCGGCGTGTGCTTCAGATCGGCGGACGCCTGCTCGTTCATGCCGTCGCCTCGGCCCCGTCAACGCCGTCGAGCAGCTTCAGCGCATCCTCCACCACGGTTCGCTCGGTGGCATGGGTGAGAAGCGCGAGTGCCTCGGACCCGACCGCCCATCGAACCTCGTCGAACTCATGGTCGTGCAGCTCCAGGGCTCCGCCGACGGGATGCATCAGGAAGAAGTGCACCGTCTTGTGATAGCGCGTGGTGCCTCGCACGAAGAAGTAGCGAATCGAGCTGAGCGGCACCTCGATCTCGACTTCGAGGCCGGTCTCCTCACGTGTCTCGCGAAGCGCTGTCTCCTCGATCGTCTCCCCGGAATCGGGCGTGCCCTTCGGCAATGCCCAGAGCACCGGAGCGCGACGGTGAACGACGAGGATCTCGCGTCGATCCTGCACGGATCGATGTACGACTCCCCCGGCCGACGTGGCGCGCGCAGTCCTCAGAACAGGCACCCTGCCGCTAGGAGCGGCGCGCGCGCGGTACCCCGAACGGGAGCGCCGGCCGGCGCGCGGGAAGACGCG
This sequence comes from Chloroflexota bacterium, assembly GCA_030859955.1. Taxonomy (GTDB): domain Bacteria; phylum Chloroflexota; class Limnocylindria; order QHBO01; family QHBO01; genus JACDBZ01. The sequence goes on from JALZJE010000183.1 coordinate 8,461, forward strand.
CCGCGCGTCCGACGGCCGGGAAGCGGAACTGGCTTGTCTGTGATCGCAGCGCCCGGACGGTTGCGGTCGCCACCGTGGCGCTGCGCGGGCGGTGGTAGACGGTCAGTGTGGTGGACAAGCCGAGGCGGGGCAGGTGCATCGACCGACGCCGTGCCCCGAAATCGATCGTTGGGTGGGAGACGAATCGCGCCACCAGACTCACTCGCATGGCCGGCATTGTACGCCCCATCAGATGCGACGCAAGCGATTCGTGTCACGGGTCAACGACGAGCCAACGCGAGTGTCCGATACAACGCCTCGACCTGTCCCACCCTGCGCTCGACCGCGAAACGGTCGGCATCGGCGCGCGCGCGTTGCGCCATCGCCCGCCGACCCTCATGGTCGTGCGCCAGGTCGGAGACCGTCCGCGACAGCCGCTCGACGAGCGACCCTGACGGCAGGAACGGAACGACGATCCCGTCGACACCATCGCGGACCGAGTCACGCACGCCCGGACCTTCGACCGCGATCGCCGGCACGCCGGCACTCAACGCCTCGGCCAGCACAAGCCCCTGTGTTTCCGTGCGCGATGTGAACAACAGAATGTCCGCACCCGCGATCCAGGCCAGCGCGGCGGGCCGCAACAAGGAGCCGGTGAAGAGGACCCGGCCCTCCATGGCAGACGATATGGCCCGCGCGCGCAGCCGCGCCTCCGATGGACCGCCCCCGACCACCAGCAGCCGCAACCGTGCCTCGCGCGTCGCGGCGCGGGCGAACGCTTCCAAGAGGATCTCCGGGCTTTTCTCCGGTGCCAGCCGCCCCAGTGATGCGACGATCACGGCGTCCACGGGCCACCCGGCCGCCCGACGAGCGTCGATCGCGGTAGATGCTCGAATCGCGGCAACGTCGACCCCGGTCGGGATCACATGCACACGTTCGGGGCGATCTCCATCCACGCCCGCTCGAATTGCATCGCCCAAGTCGTCAGATGGAGCCACGATGGCGGCGCACGCTCGCCAGAATCGGCGCAGGTAGGCATCGGTCAGTCGGCCGGCGTACGTGGCCAGCGGCCCGGCGTAGTGCGCGTAGTCGGCGAACCTGGTGTGGTGCGTGAAGACGAGTGGCGCGCCCACCGAGCCTGCCAGCCGACGCGCCAGCAGTCCGGTCACGAACGGCGAGTGAGCGTGGACGAGGTCTGGCGCGAAGGCGCGGGCCTCTCGAGCAGCCGCGGCCCATGGATTCGGCACCGGCATCCGGTACCAGGGCGGGGCGATTGCCAGCGGCTGATACGAGCGCAGCCACGCGTGTTGAGGGGCGGGGCCTGGCGAACCGACCGGCTCGACCTGGGATCCGTCGGCAGGACGTGGAGCGACCACCACGACCTCGTGACCCATCGCCCCCAGCCCCCGCGCCAACGCATCTACCGACACGGTCACCCCGGAAAGGTACGGCAGGTACGACTCGGTGGTCAGGACGATCCGCATGCGTCAGCGAGGAAAGGTGGTGGGCGATACTGGATTCGAACCAGTGACCTCACGGATGTGAACCGTGCGCTCTAACCGACTGAGCCAATCGCCCATCGCAGAGGTCAGAGTATAGACGTCGCCCGTCTGGACCATGCCGCAGGGCCGATGCGCTAAAGACGCACGACGACGCGAAGGATGACCCCCAGGATCAGCATGGCGACCAGGGGTGCCCAGTCCACGCCGCCTGTCGCCGGCAGGACGCGGCGGATCGGTGCCAGGATCGGCTCGGTGGCCTGGTACACGAACGCAACCAGTCCCCCGCCGCCGTGGGGATTCGTCCAGCTCAAGACCACGCGAGTGATCAGAAGGAGCCACAGCACGGTAGCCAGCATCTGGATGAAGTTGACGAGGACAGCGGTCATCGTCGGAGGATAGCAGCGTCTAGGACCGCGGCCCGAACAGGGCCGTGCCGATCCTCACCAGGGTCGCTCCCTCGGCGGCCGCCGCTTCCGCATCCGCGCTCATCCCCATGGACAATTCCGGCAGACCGATGCCTGCCACTTGCGCGAGGCGATCCCGCAGGTCGCGAAGCCGGCCGAAGATGCTCCGCGCCTGCTCGACCGATGCGCCCATCGGAGCAATGGTCATGAGGCCCACGAGTCCTACCG
>JALZJE010000192.1 GCA_030859955.1 Chloroflexota bacterium
GTCATCGGCCATCGGGTCTTACCTCTCATTCGACGTCGGTTGCAAACTCCAACGTCGTGAGGATGACTCGGTGGCCATTGCGTGTGCTGGCCGGATCCGCTGTTACACCAACTCTAGGGACACCAACTCCGCCAGCCCACACGCTGAGGTGAAACCGGCGTTCGACCGGGAGACCGCGTCTATCGGACGGCAGTGTCGAGCGGTTCCGTCTGACCTCTCTTTCCCCGGGGAAGGCCGCGCCGCCCCTCACTCTCGGAAGGCGAACCGCTTCTTTAGGCTGTTCCCCTCGTCCCACCCGAGGATGCCTTCCTTCTGCAAGCGGCCGACGACGATCCCCGGTGCGATTCCCAACTCGTCGGCGAATTCACGGACCTCATTTAGGCGGAGCGCTCGCAGACGCGCTTCGTACTTCCGTGGGATCAGAAACGTCGCCGCGAACGCGTTCGCCTCTTCTTCGACTGGATCCGAGAACCGGTCAGTGCTGATGTAGGTCTCCTTTTTCCCGTGCAGCAGCAGGTGGGCTGCCTCGTGGAAGAACGAGAACCAGAGGTGATCGTCCGACTTGTATCGCAGACTAAGCTCTATCAGGGCCTTGATAGGCGTCAGCCAACGTGCAGCTCCCCAGCAGCGGGCACCCTTGATCTCTGGAACGAAGACGAGGGCTACACCGCTTCGCGAACACGCCTCCCGGAGCTGCGGAACGAATTCCTCGGGGCTCAGTACGGTGAGCTCGCGAATCTCCTCGAGCGACTGTCGAAACCGGCGCGCGTCGAACGGCTTGACGTCGAGCGAGTGCGCGTCAATTTCACCGATCCGCAGCCACGCCGCCACCGCGCCAGCGTCGCTGGTGAGCGTCGTCGATCTTCGGAATGACGCTAGCGGGTCTCGCCACACCCGTTCCCAGCTCGTCCGGTTCGCGACTCCGAAGAATCGGCACACCTCATCGACGAGAGTCGCGTGATCAGCACGCGCCGGGAGGCGGCCGCGTCGCACCAACTCCTTGATCGGCAACTCGCTCAGCCATTCCGCGTCGCTGGCAAGGACCTCGCGATCATCCATCCGAAGGACGCGATCACGGTAGGTCGCTTCGAGCGAGTTCCATATCCTTGCCGGAACACCGGTGACCTTCTCGAGGAGCAGCGCTGTCTCGTGGGTGACCGGCGCGACGCCCTGGACGACCTGGTTGACGTGCTTCAGCGAGAGACCGGTCCGTGCGGCCAGGTCAGCTTGAGTCATGCCGAGCGAGTCGAGCGTGGATCGCAAGGTCAGCCCGGGCGGTGTGGCGTAGTCCGGCTCGTACGGTAAGGCACGCTTAGCCAAGATCCCTCCTCCTGCGCCGAGCGCCATTCACCGCGAGATCCACCACAACGACCGAGGTGATCAACTCCATGTCGCCGGAACGAGCTTCGCCGTCGTCGTCGACTCGCAGCGCGATGCGGACACCGCCCGGGCCATGGACCGTCATGCGTTCTGCCGAGGTGCGCACCACCTCGACGTGGGGCAGTGCTGCAACGTCGCGCAGGTTCTCAAGAGCGTCCAGCTCGTACAGGCTCTGCGCCAGTTGCCGCGCCTGAGGCGCTCCCCACCGCTTCGCCATGGCCGTGCGCTCGTTGCAGAGGCGCTGGAGGCGGGAAGACTCGAAGCTGAGATTCACGGATAACCCTGAAGAATTCGTAACCGTGCCGGTTCATGGAATGTGTGTTACCGTTCCGGTAAAGGATTTGGTGACTTAGGCAAGCATACACTGCGAGCCGGCATCTCATCGCCGCTGGCGGACGCGCATCCGGTCGACGCCCGGGGCATCGGTCGCACGACGGCAGAGGCAGCTGACCCGCGGCACAGGAGGTTACTAGGTGGCTCAAGCGAAAGGCATTCTTCCGAGGCGGCGCGAGGAGACCGAGTCGCTGTACGGCAATCCGCGTATGTGCGGCTACTTCATCGGTGTCACGCTCCGCTCCGACCTCGACCGGGCTGCGGCCCAGCAGTGGTTCCAGACGGTGAGCGGATACGTCGACGAGCTGGTCGAACGCCTGCCGCCGGAGCACGGCCAGGCCAAGGGCGACAAGGTCGCGGCGGTGGCCGTCGGCCTCGCTCCTACGTTCTTCGTGGCCGACGGCCGGCCGCGGTTCGACCGGCCGATCGAGCTCCCCGCCGGCTTCGACCCCGACACGGCCGATTCGCCGAACCCGCAGCCCTTCGACACCCCGGACCTCGCTGCGGTCGAGCGCGTCGGAGCCGACGTCATGTTCTACGTCGCCTCGATCTTCGAGGCGCGCGTCGCCCATTTCATCGAGCAGATCCAGGACACGGCTCCCGACGTCGCAGGCATCAGCATCGATCGCGGCTACCAGCGGATCGGCGGTAAGGAGCCCTTCGGGTACGCCGATGGCGTTCGAAACATCGCTCGCGGCGTCCGCTCTCGCCACGTGTTCGTGCAGCCCGATACCGACGTAGATGAGCCGCGCTGGGCCTTCGGCGGCTCGTACATGACATTCATGCGCATAGTCCAGGACCGTGATGCCTTCGAGGCCCTGGCGGACGACGCGGCGCGCGATGCGGTCATCGGTCGTCATCGCGACGGCACCCGGCTCGACCTCGATAGCGTCGACCCCAGGCGCGAGCCGGCCGAACCTGTCCCGAACCTGCCGCCAGCGTCGCATGTGCGCAAGGCCGCGCCGCGCGGGCACCACGACGACACCCAGATCTTCAGGCGTGGCCTTCCCTTTCTGGAGCTTGCGGACGGTCGCGTCCGTGTCGGTCTGAGCTTCGCCAGCTTCCAGTCCTCGCTGGACCAGTTCGACACCGTGCTCAACGACTGGATGCTGAGTCCGAACTTCCCCGCCGACGGCGCCGGACCGGACGCGCTGCTCGATCCGGCGCGCGGGTTCACGTCGATCGAGCGGGTGGGGCTCTACTTCGTGCCGCCCCACGACGACCGGCACCTGGCCGCCACGCTGTTCGATGCGCCGACGCGTCGCCCGCGCGAAGGTCGCCTGGTAGTGCGGAAGCGCGTCGTCGATCCGAGCGATGCGCGTCGGCGCTTCGAGCGAGCCGGGTTCCGCTTCCGGGTGCTCGACAGCGCAGGCCATCCGGTCGGCGACCCCTTCACCACCTCGTCGAGCGGCCGGGCCGTCCTAGAGGCGACCCTCACCATCGGGTCGTCGTACACGCTTGAGGAGCTGCATTCGCCGGTTGCGAACGTGGCCCTCGCCCGGCTCACGTTCGAGATGGACCGCCCGAACAAGCAGCTCCGCGTGGTCAACTCGGTCTCGCAGCCCAACACGCCGTACGGCGGCTAATCCCTTGATGGACGCCGCTAAACGAGACCGGCTGTACCGTGAGATTCGGCGGCGAATCGCCGAGCGATCCGAGCATTCTGTGCGGCGTCATTGGACGGCGATCCTTCATGTAGCCAGACGGATCGGACGATGTTTGCTCCCGGACACATCGCTGCCATCGCGAAGCCGGCGCTAACCTCCATCTGGCATGCAGTTCGAACGTGAGGAAAAGCCTCCCTGGTCCGTCGTGCCGGCCCGGGTGAAGGAGGCCGCCGCCCAGGCGCTGAGTGCGCCAGTGGTCCGGGCTACTCGAAGTTATGGCGGTTACGCGCCGAGCGCGACGTTCCGGTTGACGCTGGCCGACGACAAACGTGCGTTCATCAAGGCCACCTTCCCGTTGCCGGAGGGTTCCGCAGTGCGGTGGTCGCTGGATCGGGAGGAGGTCATCTACCGTCGTCTTGGCAATGTGATCCAGCCTTGGGCTCCCGAATACATCGGTTCGATCCACGCCGAAGGCTGGCATGCCCTGTTGCTTGAGTTGGTGGACGAACCGCCCGTGCTTCCGTGGACCGGACCGAAGGCCATGCGCGCGCTCGAATCCTATGCCGCCTTCCACGCATCGACCCTGGGCCGTCCGCTGCCACGGTGGCTATCTCGCACCC
>JALZJE010000209.1 GCA_030859955.1 Chloroflexota bacterium
CCTCGTTGATGGTCCCGAGCTCGGCGACACGTTTCCGCGTCTCGTCGATCAGGCGCCCGGTACGCAGGGCGATGCTCAGGCTGGCAGCGATGGTCGTCAGGAGCGAGGCATCGGCCTCGCTGAAGGCGTACTCGCGATCCAGGTTCTGGAGGCTGATCACGCCAAGGACCTCGTCACCGACGGCGAGCGGGGCGAAAATGGCCGACTTCGCGGGTTCGCCGATGAGCTGCGCGGGCTGGCCCACCTCGGCCGCCTGCGTGTGGAGGTCGTGCGTCACCACCACCGGCTGCCCGGTCAGCATGACCTGACGTCGGAAGCCGATGACCGGGCCGGGATGGTCGTCGAATCGGACGCCCCGCTCGATGACGAATGGGAACCGCATCAGGTCCTCATCGCGATCGAAGATGGCGATGTCGACCACGTTCGCGTCGAATACGTCGGTCGCCCGTTCTCCGACGAGCTCGTACATGGCCTGGACGTCGAGCTCGGACGACAGCCCGCGCTGCACGCTGTTCACGATCGCCAGCTCCGCCGCACGCCGGTCGGTCTCGGTCAGCAGGCGACGCGTCTCGTCGAACAGGCGCGCGTTTTCGAGCGCCACGCTCAGGCTGGAGGCAAGGGTGGTGAGGAGCCGGACATCGGACTCGCTGAAGGCATTCGTGCGGTCGAGGTTCTGAATCGAGATCCGGCCACGAACCTCCCCACCCACGATCATCGGCGCCAGGAGGACCGACTGCGCGTCCTCGCCCTGGACGGTCATCGGTACATCGCGCTCGCGCCGCCACGTCGCGACATCGGGGATGTGAAATGCCTGCCGCGTCTCGAGCACGGTCCGCGACATCTCGGAGTTCGAGATTTGGATCGTCAGGTCGGGGAAGCGGACGCCGCGCTCGATCGTGTATGGGAACGACAACGTCCCCGCGCCGGTGTCGTAGATGCCGATGTCGACGACCTGCGCGTCGAAGATCTCCTGGATCTTGCCCCCGACCAGGTCGTACATGGCCTGCATGTCGAGGTTCTCGGCCAGGCCCTGCTGGACGCTGTTGACGATCGACAGCTCGGCGGCGCGCTCGTCGGCCTCGGTCAGGAGGCGCTTTGTTTCGCCGAAGAGGCGCGCGTTCTCGAGTGCTACCCCCATGCTGGATGCAAGGGTGCCCAGCAGGCGCTCGTCCGACTCGGTGTACACGTCCTGCTGCAGGCTCTCGAGGCCGATGACGCCGATGGCCCGGTCGCCGGCCAGGATCGGCACGCCCATCCAGCTCTGTGTCACCTGGCCCGTGGTGATGGCGCCGCGCGCGTTGGCTTCCTGTGCGCTCCCCAATCGAAGCGCACGTTTCGATCGGATGACCTGTGACGTGAGCCCTTCGCCGAACACGACTGCCCCCATCGAGAGGACCTCGCCCTCCTCGATAGAGTACGGGAAGTGGATAACGTCGGCTCCCTCATCATAAAGGCCGATGAAAATCGAATTCGTGTCGAATATTCGGCGAATGCGTTCGCCGACAAGCTCGACGATCGGTCCGAGATCGAGCTGCTGGGCGAGGGCTGCTCCGATCTCGTTGACCACGGCCAGCTCAGCATTGCGCTGACTCGTCTCGGCCAGGAGGCGCTTGGTCTCGTCGAACAGGCGAGCGTTCTCGAGGGCGACCCCGGTGCTGGACGCAAGCGTTCCGAGCAGGCGTTCATCGGATTCGGTAAAGCCGAACCGCTCGGCGCGCTCGAGGGCAATTACCCCGAGAACGCGCTCACCTGCGAGGATCGGGACCCCCAACCACGACTCAGCGTCCGCGGTGCCGAAGGTACGGGCGCCACGGGTCTCTCCCTCGGCAAAGCTGTTCAGTCGCAGGCCCTTCCGGGTGGTGATCACTTCCGACGCCAGGCCTGGACCCAGTTCCCAGGTCGCGGCGCTGCCGCGCTCTCCACCCTCGATGCTGTACGCCAGGGAGACTTGATTTGTATCGGCGTCATAGAGGGCGATCGAGACGATCTGGGCGTCGAAGATCGAGCGGATGCGCTCGCCGACGAGGTCGACGATCGCTGAGAACTGGAGCTGGCCGGCGAGGGCCGCGCCGATCTCGTTGACGAGCCCCAGCTCCTCGTTGCGCTGCCGGGTCTCTTCAATGGCGCGAGCCCTTGTCAGGGCCGTTGCGATGTGCTGCGCCACGAAGCTGAGCACCTCGAGGTCCTCGGCCGAATGGCGTCGGTCGACCTGGTAGCTCTGGGCGACGACGACGCCGAGCATGCGGCCATCTGCCTCAAGCGGGGCGGCCATCCAGTCGACCGGAACGGTGCCGACCGAGACGACCTCGCCTCGATTAACGAGGACACGCTGCTTGGTCGCGTCCAGCAGCGTTGCCTGGCCCGTGCGCAGCACGTAGGCGGTAAAGCCCGCGGCCTGCCCCTCGCCGATCGGTTCCCACACTGAGGGATCGGGAATCTCGGGGTCGACCTCATCACGATAGAACGGGTAGTTGACGAGGCCGCGGCGATCGTCGTAGAGCGCAATGTAGAAGTTGTCCGCGTACATCAGCTTGCCAACGATGTCGTGGATCGCTGAATAGAACGCGGCCATGTCATGAGCCGAGCTCGCCGTCTCGGCGATCCGATACAGGGCAGCCTGAACCGTCTCGGAACGCTCGAGCCGCTCGGTGCGTGCCGGGAGCTCGCGCAGCATGCGCCGTGCAGCATCCAGCTCGACCGCTGGATCAGGCTCGCTCGGGATGTCGCGACGCGCTCGTGAGTGCTCGGGAATGGTGATCGCGCCTCGTGCGTGGTTGTGCTGGCGGTTTCGGCTCCGCTGCGGCGCCATTGTGCCACGCTCGCCGTCGCCGGCGGGCGTTTGCGGCAAGTCGGAAGCTCAGCTTTCGGGGGGCGTGCCCGAGGTCTCGGTCAACGAGGTGGGGGCACCATGGACAGCCGGTATCGCGCCGAGGCGCCCGGCCTGGTAGTCCTCGAAGGCCTGCATGACCTCGGCACGGGTGTTCATGACAAACGGACCGGCCCAGGCGACCGGCTCTCGGATGGGGCGACCGCCGAGGATCAGGACATCGAGCGTCGGGCTGCGGCTCTCCTGCGTGCGCGCCGCGGCGACGGTCACCGTGTTGCCGGGACCGAGTACGGCGAGCTGGCCGGTCTGGACCGGCACTTGAGCGGCGCCAACCATGCCGGCACCAGCCATGACGTAGACGAGGGCGTTGTAGTCGGCGCGCCAGGGCATTGTGAGGTTGGCCTCGGGGCTGAGCGTGGCGTGCACCAGCGACATTGGCGTGTAGGTTGAACCCGGACCGGCGTGCCCGGCCACCTCGCCCGCGATGACGCGGACGAGCGCTCCCCCGTCGGCAGAGGCCAACAGGCCCACCTCGCCGGCGCGGATATCCTGGTAGCGTGGCGGCGACCATTTCTGTGCCTTGGGAAGGTTCACCCACAGCTGGAAGCCGTGGAAGAGTCCCCCACTCACAATGAGCGTCTCCGGCGGCTTCTCGATGTGGAGGATGCCAGCGCCGGCCGTCATCCATTGCGTGTCGCCGTTGGTGATCACTCCTCCGCCGCCATTCGAGTCTGCGTGCTCGAACGTCCCGTCCATGAGGTACGTGACGGTCTCAAAACCGCGGTGCGGATGCCACGGGGTGCCTTTCGGCTCGCCAGGCGCGTACTCCACCTCGCCCATCTGGTCGAGGTGGATGAATGGGTCCAGGTCGCCGAGGTCGACGCCGGCGAATGCGCGGCGCACCGGGAACCCATCGCCCTCGAAGCCACGCGGCGCCGTGGTGATGCCGCGGACAGCGCGTTGCCGCGCGATGAGGGGATCGGGCGCAGGAATGTGTGGGAGAACGGAGATGTCGTCAACGGTGATGGCTGGCATGAGGTGATCATACAACAGAATAGTTGCATATGCAACTATTCTGCCTCAACGTCGCTCGGCCGGAACTCCGAGAGTGATCGCGGCGGCAACGGTCGCGGCCGCGAGAGCCAGCGCCTGATCCGCCGATAGCCCTGCATCCCCCGCGAAGAGTTGCGTGGCGGCGCTCGGGATGGCGCCAAGGACGACCGGGACCAACGTCCAGCCAAGCACGAGCGCGGTCGGTGCGGTTGCCCCCGGCAGGCGCAGCGTCCGGGTGGCGACCGCTGTCAGCACGCCGAGGAATGCCGCCAACAGCAGGATCAGGATCAATGCGGGCTGGTCGCGCGCGCCGGAGGCGTCGACCAGACCCACTACGGCCTGGTAGGCGATCGCAACGGCCACCGCCAGCAATGCGCCCAGAACGACGGACCGAAGGCCGGTCACGAACGTGGATCCTTCGACAGCCGATCCGCGAGGTTGCGGGCAATCCGGTAGGACTTGCCAGCACCCATCACCAGCACCGCGTCGCCGGTCCCGACGTGATCGGCGACATAGTCGGTCGTCGCATCCACGTCACCGGTGGCGATGGCGGGCACCGCCGAGTTGCGCTCGATCGCATCGGCCAGGGCCTCGGCGCTGGTGGAGGCCATCGCATCGGGCGTATCGCGCGAAGCAAAAATATCGGCGATGACGACTTCGTTGGCTTCGGTGAATGCGGTGGCGAAGGCATCCATGAGGAGGGCCGTGCGCGAGTACATGTGCGGCTCGAAGACCGCCCAAAGACGCCGTTCGGGTCCGACCCTCTGACGGGCGGCGGACAGCGCGGCACGCACCTCGGTCGGGTGGTGACCATAGTCGTCGTAGATCGTCACCGTGGGAGTATCGGCGATCAGCTCCATGCGGCGCCCTGCCCCTGAGAACGTTCGAAGGCCCTCGACCAACAGCTCGAGGTCGCCACCGAGCGCGCGAGCCATGATCAACGCGGCCGTGGCATTGAGGACGTTGTGCTCCCCGGCCAGTGACATCTGAAACGTCTGGTCAAAGACCCGGAAAGTTGTGCCGTCTCGCCCGCGCACGACGTCGGTCGCCATGATCTCGCCGCCCGGCCCGTATGGCAGGATGCGGCCCTGCCATCCTCCGAGGCGGCCGATCAGCTCCTTGACACCAGGGTCATTGGCGGCAATCACGAGCAGGCGACCGTTCAACGCCGGATGACTGAGCATGCCACGGACGAATTTCTCGAAGGAATCCATCACCGCGGCTGCATCGGCGAAGAAGTCGGGGTGATCCATCTCGACGTTCGTGACGATCGCACCGGCCGGGTGGTAGTTGAGGAAATTGTCGCCGAACTCGTCGGCCTCCACCAGGAAAGGCGCTCCCCCGCCGGGTCGAACCGATGCGCCCCATGCGCCGATAAAGGCACCGACCTCCACGGTCGGGTCAAGCCCGGCGGCGATGAGCAGGTGGCCCAGGAGCGCGGTGGTGGTGGACTTGCCATGCGTGCCGGTCACCGCCAGACCGATGTGGCCCGCCGCCAACTGCAGCTCGGCGAGCATCGACTGCCAGGTCTGAATCGGGAGCTGACGTACCAGTGCCGGGCCGAGCTCGGGGTGGTCAGATCCGTAACGCACTGCTGGACTGACGGCTACGCGGTCGATACCGTCGAGATGTCTCCAATCATGGCCGATGGCGTAGCGGATACCCGCCGCATCCAGAGGCAGGGTGTACGGCGAGGGCGCGTCGAGGTCACAACCGTCAACGATGGCACCGGCGTGATGCAGCAAGAGCGCGGCGCCTGCCGCACCCGACCCGGCGATGCCGACAACGTGGATCCGCTCGCCGCGCTCGACCACGGCCTATCCCTCGGACGCCAGTCGCGTCGCCAGCTCGAGCGCCGCAAGCGCTGAAGCTCGCTTGTTGCCCGACCGGTCGTGGGGCCAGATATGCCGCTCGACGATCGCCGTGCCATCACGAAGGGCGGCTGCGACGTAGGTCAGACCGACCGGCTTATCTTCCGATCCTCCATCCGGCCCGGCGATGCCCGTGACGGCGACGGCCAGCCTCGCCACAGAGAAACGCGTCAACGTGCCGGTGGTCATCGCTTCGGCCACTTCGGCCGAGACGGCGCCCACGCGCTCGAGAAGATCGCTCGGCACCTCGAGGAGATCCTCCTTGACGGCGTTCGAGTAGCTGACGATGCCACCGAGGTAGTGGTCGCTCGACCGCGGCACCTGCGTGATGGCGTGGCTGACGAGCCCGCCGGTGCACGATTCGGCGCTCGCCATCTGCCAGCCACGCTTGACCAGCGCGCGCCCCAGCCGACGGGCAGCCGCGTCGAGTTCCTCGTCGGTTGGCGGGCGGTCGTGGATCATGTTCCACCCAGTTCAGTCACTATTTCCCAGTAGGTGGGTCTTACGATGGCGGTGACCCCATCAGGGGGTCGAGATAGGCGGAATCTCCCCTGTCGCGAGAGATAACGGCCGGTTCGCGGCCACCTGCCGTCGTAAGCCCAATCTATCGGGAGATGGCCCGCATCGGTCTGCGGCGGCCTCGGCATCCTAGCGGTAGTTCGTGAACTGGAGGTCGACCGGGTAGTCGAGTCCCTTCAGATCGGCGATGATCGCCTGAAGCTCATCCCGTGACTTGGCCGATACCCGGACAGCGTCGCCCTGGATCGAGGGTTTCGTCTTGGGAAATATCTCGCGAATGCGTTTCGACAGCTCTTTCGCCTGCTCGCTCGTCAGGCCGCGCTTGAGCTTGATCTCCTGGCGGACGGTGGAGCCGCCGGCCGGCTCGACCTTGCCCCAGTCGAAGATCTTCAGGCTCAGGCCGCGACGCACCGCCTTTGATTCGAGGAGATCCTTCGCCGCGCCGGCCCGATACTCGTCGTCGGCGGTGAGCACGATCGCATCCTTGCCCAGCTCGAATGCCACCTTGCTGCCCTTGAAGTCATAGCGCGTGGCTATCTCGCGACGCGCCTGGTCGAGCGCGTTGACGAGCTCCTGCTGGTCGAAATCACTGACCACATCGAACGATGAATCTGCTGCCATGGCTCCCCTATCGGTGTTTCAGTCGCCTGATCGCGTCACCACCCACTCGATGACGGCTCCGTTGCCCCCCATCGTCCCGAGGTTGATGCCGTTGATGGACACCCGGACGGCGCCGGCGTTGCCAGCCAGGATTCGGACCGTCTCGTTCGCGTCGATCTCTACGCGTTCGCCATCGTCGCTGATCCCGCCCGAGATTGCGTCGACCGGCGTCCCGTCCTCCTCGACTTCGAGGTACGAGTCTCCTCCGTCCAGGTCGAGCATACCGATGAGTCCGTCCGAGGGTCGGACCGTTACGCGGCGAGTGATCGCCGGCGCCGCAGCCGGGGTCACCACCACGTCCCATATGCCGGGTGCCAGTGTCACGCTGGTCGAGTAGACGCCGGAGGCATCGGCGACCACGGTCGCGGGCTCCGGAGCCGACGGGTCGGCCGGGTCGAGCTCGACGGTGCCACCACTCGCGTCATCAACGGAGAAGTTCGGAGCCAGCCCTTCCACGAACACCGCGCGCACCTCGAGCTCGGTCCCCGGTGCCGCCGAACCGGATACCGCGACCGGGCCGGTGATCGTCGCGTCGGCCGCAGGCTGGTCGACGGCCGGGGGGACAGCGGCGCTGGCGCTGGGCGACGGGGTCACGACCGTATCGGTGACGACGTTGACGCGCCGCACAAATGTTGCCGAGGGGCGGCGCGTGAGTGGATCGACGGCCTCGATGCGAATCTCGTTCGACCCGGGCAGCAGGCCCACGGTCAGCTCGAAATTCCCCTCGGCGTCCGCGGTGGTGCTCGGGTTTTCGGGAAGGCCGCTGACGGTGATCGTGGCGCCCGCGGCGGTGATGCCGCGGATGGTGATGGTCTCCTCCGTCTGTGCGGCTACATCCCCGGCGGGCTGGGTGATGCGCAGCTCCGGCGTGCGCGCGAAATTGACGAACTCGTAGGCGATCCACGCAACCAGCGCGCCGACCATGATCGTCAGGATCGCGGCAGCCACCGCGCCCGGGGTGACCACGAACGTGCGTCTCCGGCGCACCGACATCGGGCGCAGTGGAGTCGGAGCCACCGTACGATCTGCCGGGCTGGCCGACGTCTCGAGCCGGTACAGGTCGATGAGGTATTCCGGATCAAGTCCGAGATACGAACCGTAGTTGCGCAGGAAGCCCTTGGTGTATACGGCCCCCGGTAGCTCGCGGTACTCCCCGCGCTCGAGCGCCGACAGGTAGCGCTCCCGAATTTTCGTGTCCCGCTCGACGCGTGGCAGATCGGCGTTCCTGGCCTCGCGAGCCGCGCGAAGCACCTCACCGAGCTTGTGGACCTGGTCGGTCACGGCTCCTCGTCCTCGGTGGGGTCCACGTCGCCACCCCAGCCGTCCGACGTGACCAGCACTTCGCGGAACCGGCTTCCGTCTGCGGCGCCGACCACCCCGCGGTCCTCCATCTGGTCCAGGATGCGGGCTGCCCGCGCGTAGCCGATGCGCAGGCGGCGCTGAAGCAGCGACGCGGAGGCCTTGTCCGAGCGCCGCACGATGTCGACCGCCTGGCTGAACAGCGCATCGGCGTCATCGTCCTCGTCTTCTTCACCCGGTCGTCCACCCGGCTTGCCATCGCGGCGAGCGGCAGTGATCTCCGGCCGGTACTGCGGTCCCCCCTGGGCACGCCAGTGACGCGCGACCGATTCGATCTCCGGGTCGGTGACCAGGACACCCTGGAGACGGACGGCGCGCGGCGCGTCGATCGGTTGGTAGAGCATGTCGCCGCGACCCAGGAGGTCCTCGGCACCGGTTGTGTCCAGAATGGTCCGGCTGTCGATGCCGGAGGTCATGGCGAAGGCGATGCGACTCGGGATGTTGGCCTTGATCAGCCCGGTGATGACCTGGACCGACGGACGCTGCGTGGCAACGACCAGGTGAATGCCGGTCGCTCGAGCCAGCTGCGCGATCCGTGTGATGGTCGCCTCCACTTCGTAGGCGCTCACCATCATGAGGTCCGCCAGCTCGTCGATCACGATCACGATGTACGGCATGCGCGGCTCGCCGGTGCGCAGCGCCTCGTTGTAGCCCGCGATGTTGCGGACGCCGCGCGAGGCGAACTCGGCGTAGCGACCCTCCATGGTGCCGACCGTCCACTTCAGGGCATTGACCGCCTTCTCGGGCTCGACGATCACCTCGCACAGCAGGTGCGGGATACCCTTGTACTGGGCAAGCTCGACGCGCTTGGGATCGACCAGGATCAGCTTGACCTCGGCGGGGGTGGCGTTCATCAGGAAGCTGTCGATGATCGCGTTCACGCACACGCTCTTGCCTGATCCGGTGGCTCCGGCGATCAGCAGGTGAGGCATCCTCGCCAGGTCCGCGCTGAACGGCTGGCCGGCCACGTCCTGCCCGAGTGCGAAGGCGAGCTTCGACTTCTTCGAGGCCTCCACGTGGTTGCGACTGGCCAGCACCTCCTTGAGGGTGACGAGGTCGAACGCAGAGTTGGGGATCTCGACGCCCACGTACGGCTCCCCGGGAATCGGCGCCTCGATCCGGATGCTCCTCGCAGCGAGGGCCAGGGCAAGGTTGTCGGAAAGGCCCTCGATCCGGCTCAGCTTGATCCCAGGATCCACGTCGAGTGCGTACTGGGTGACGACCGGTCCCTCCTGGATGCGGGCGACCTTCACGCCGATGCCGAAATGCGCCAGCGTCTCACGGATGCGCTGTCCCTTCGCCGTGAGGTCCATCTGTGCCGCCGACGACTCTGGCGCATCGGCCAGCAGGTGGAGCGCGGGCAACTCCCAGACCCGCTCCACCGGCTCCAGCGCCGGATCGATCCCCTCGTCCGGCGCCGCCTCGGCCAGGTGCGCCTCTTCGGTGTGCTCGAGCTCCGTGATGGCTGGAGCCGGTCGGTGCTCCAGGTTGGGGCCCCCAACCGAGGGGAGTGCCGGGGCGGGGCGGCCGCTACCATTGCTGGACGGCACGGGGCGCTCGCGGCGCAGGATGACCGGGTAGTCATCCTCGACCTCGCCACCGCCGGCGAGGCGGTCCCGCATGCGGTCGATCAATCCGCCTCGCGCGTCAGGTTGGGGCGGCGCTTCCGGCCGGTCGCGCGGCTGACGAACAGCCGACTGCCGAGCCTCATCGGCCTCACGATCCTGCCGGTCGTCCCGCCCGGCGAGGTAGGCCGCCACGAGATCACCGATCGTCATATTGAAGTAGAGCAGCAGGCCGACGACCGCCAGCAGCACGAGCACGATCCAGGCTCCCACGCTCCCGACCGCACCGGCGATCAGAGCGCTGACGCCAAAGCCGATCGCTCCCCCGCCCTGTCCGGCGGCGACCGCTTCGGCGCCGCCGCCCACGGAGAGATGGAACATGCCTAGCAGTGCCAGCGCGACGAGCGCCGCCCCTGTGGCTGCCATCCAGCGTTCAGCCGGCATGGTCTTCATCCAGAGCATGACCGCAAAGCCCGCCAGAAGGGGTGCGGCGAACGCGATCCCCCAGCCGAGCGTGGTCGCGAGCACGTCGTGCCACGGACGGATGATGGCGCCCGCGTCTGGAGCGAACAGCGCGATGACGCTGATGATCGCGAGCAGGAGCAGCACGAACGCCAGACCTTCGCGGACGAAGCGCGCACTGAGCACCATCGCGGACTTCTGCTTCCGTCGCCGGGTCGGGCGACGTCGTGTCGTCGTCCTCCGCTTCGTGGCCACGGGCCGGGTCAGACCTCCATCACGATCGGCAGGATCATCGGTCGACGCTTGGTTCGCTGATGGAAGTAGCGGCTGAGGGTGTCTCGAATCTTGGTCTTCACATAGGACGCCTCGGCCGTGTGCTCGTCCTCGCGGCGTTGGCGAAGGGCGTTCATCAGGTGGTCGCGCGCGGCGCCCATGACCGGATCCTCCGGATCGGACAGGAAGCCACGGCTGACGAGGTCGGCGACCCCGACCGGCTGCCCGGTCTTGGCATCGATGGTCAGCGCCACCATGACCACCCCATCGGAAGCGAGCATGCGCCGATCCCGAAGGACCACGCCGTCGATACCATCGATCGCCGCGATCCCGTCGACCAGGACGGCACCCGCCGTGACGGAGCCCGCCATTCGGCCGGCCTGGCCATCGAACTCGATCACCTGTCCGTTCTCGAGCACGAAGATCTTGTCCACGTCAACACCGGCACCTTCCGCAAGGAGTGCGTGCTGCACCAGCATGCGGTACTCCCCATGGATCGGTACGAAGTGGCGCGGCTTGACGAGTCCCAGCATGAGCTTGAGCTCCTCCCGCGAACCATGGCCGGAGACGTGGCAGTGCACGAGCGGCTCGTAGTGCACCATCGCCCCCTCCTTGAAAAGGTTGTCGATCGTTTTGGCGACCGCCTCCTCGTTGCCGGGGATGGGACTTGCCGAGACGATCACCGTGTCGCCGGGCTCGATGGTGATGTTGCGGTGGTCACGGTTGCTCATGCGCGTCAGCCCGCTCATCGGCTCGCCCTGAGAGCCGGTCGTCATGACGACGAGCTCTTCCTTGGACAGCCGTTGGAGCTGCTCCTTCTTCACCAGCGTGCCGTCGCGGGCATCCAGGTACCCACGCTCCAGGGCGATCGCCGTGTTCTGCTCCATGCTGCGGCCGAGCGCGACCATTTTGCGGCCATGCGCCCAGGCGGCGTCGATCACCTGCTGCACGCGCCCGATATTCGACGCGAAGGTCGCCACGATCACGCGGCCCGGGGCTTCGCCCACGAGTCTGTTGAGGCTGTCCCCGACGGTGGTTTCGGAGAGCGTGTAGCCGTCCTTCTCTGCGCGGGTCGAGTCGCTGAGCAGGAATTCCACGCCACGGTTGCCGATCTCGGCGATCAGCCCAAGGTCGGCGCGCCGGCCGTCGGGCGGCGTGTGGTCGAACTTGAAGTCGCCGGTGTGGACGACCGTGCCGAGGCGGGTCGCGATGGCGTACCCGACGCCGTCGGGGATCGAGTGGTTGACCCGAAACGGCGTGATCCGGAACGACCCGACGGCGAACTCCTGTCCCGGCTCGATGACGTGCAGCGGCGTCGAGTCGAGAAGCTTGTGCTCCCGTAGCTTGCCCTGGACGAGCCCTTCGGTGAGGCGGGTCGCGTAGATCGGCGTGCCGGGTATCTTGGGAAGGACATACGGCAGCGCACCGGTGTGGTCCTCGTGGCCATGGGTCAGGATGATGCCGCGCACGCGGTCGCGATTCTCCGCGAGATACGTGACATCGGGGATGACGAGGTCGATGCCGAGCATCTCCGGCTCGGGAAAGGCCAGGCCACAGTCCACCACCAGGATCTCGTCGTCGACCTCGATGACGGTGATGTTCTTGCCGACCTCGCCCACCCCGCCAAGCGGGATGATGCGTAGGGAATCGGACATGGGAACTCCTAAGAGAGGGTCATCTGTTCGCGTCGTCGAGCGGGCGACGTGCATCCAGCATCGTCACGGACGGGCCGCAGAGGTCGCGGGCCGATGTCTCGCGGAGCGAGGCTCGATGCAGAGCCGCAGACGGATGGTACAACCGGGCGTCGCGCCGGCCATGCCATGGGCGACATGTCCGGCGCTACGCCTCACGTGGAGTGGATGCTCCGCGTTGAGGTGCGGTCCTCAGCTCCGATCGCCGGCCTTGGCCATGTGGCGCTCCATGGCGGCACGGCGGCTCAGGTTAACCCGGCCCATGCGGTCGATCTCTGTCACGACCACCATCAGCTCGTCGCCGATGCTGACGACGTCCTCCACACGAGGGACGTGGTAGTCCGCGAGCTGGCTGATGTGCACCAGGCCCTCCTTGCCGGGGAGGATCTCGACGAAAGCACCGAAGTTCATGATCCGGGTCACCTTGCCGAGGTACTCCTTGCCAACCTCGACGTCCTTGGTCAGGCCCTCGATCCATGCGATCGCCTTCTTCGCGGCCTCACCGCTCGTTGCCGCGATCTGGATGGTGCCGTCGTCCTCGACGTTGATCTGGGTGCCGGTCTCGGCGGTGATCTGGCGGATCACCTTGCCGCCCGCTCCGATGACGTCCCGGATCTTGTCGACAGGGATCTTGATGGTCGTGATCCGAGGCGCGTACTGGCTCAGGTCCTCCCGGCTGGCGCTGATGACCTCGGTCATCTTGCCCAGGATGTGGAGTCGCGCATCCCGTGCCTGATCGAGCGCGTCGCGCATGATCTCGATGGTGATGCCGCCGGTCTTGATGTCCATCTGGAGCGCCGTGACACCATCGGCGGTCCCGGTCACCTTGAAGTCCATATCGCCGTAGGCGTCCTCCTTACCGGTGATATCGGTGAGGACGGCGTAGCGGCCGGTCTCCTTGTCGGTGATCAGTCCCATCGCGGCTCCGGCGACCGGGGCCTTGATCGGCACACCGGCGTCCATGAGCGCCAGGGTCGAGCCGCAGGTCGATGCCATCGAGGTCGAGCCGTTCGAGCTCACGCACTCGCTCACCACGCGGATGGCGTACGGGAACTCACTCGGGTCCGGCAGCACGGGAAGGAGGGCGCGCTCGGCCAATGCTCCGTGGCCGATCTCGCGACGGCCGGGGCCACGCATGAACTTGGCCTCGCCGACCGAGTACGGCGGCATGTTGTAGTGATGCATGTAGCGCTTCTCGGTCTCCGGGGAGATCGTATCCATGCGCTGCACGTTGCTTGACGGACCGAGCGTGGCGATCGAGAGCGCCTGCGTCTGCCCGCGCGTGAAGAGGCCCGAACCGTGCGTGCGCGGCAGGATTCCCACCTCCACGCTGATCGGGCGGATGGTCTTCGTGTCGCGACCGTCGATGCGGACGTTCTCGCTCAGGACCAGCTCGCGAACGGTGGCCTTGGTCACGGCGTCCATCAGCGGCGAGGCGATGCCGTGGCGACGGCGAATGTCCTCGAGCCGATCGCCCTGCTCGGTGCGGTTGTAGTTGTCGCGTGCGCCGCGGACTTCGTCGGCGATCTCCTGGCGCAGCGCATCGAGTCGATTCGAGAGGCCGTTGGTGAAGTGGAGGAAGAGCTCCGCGGTGGCTTCTGCGTCGGGCATGGCGCGGTGTGCGGCCGCGTGCTCGCGACCGAACACGAACCGGACCAGGTCCGCGAGCTTGTATGCGCCCGCATCGGGATAGAGTTGGTACCCGAGCTCGAGCGTGTCGAACACGGCCGCCGGCTCCCACTTGCGATCGTTGGGCAGATGCCGAAGCAGGAACGGGACGTCGAATGCGGCGTTGTGAGCAACGATCGGCGTTTCGCCGATCCAATCGGTGAAGTTGCCGAGGACCTCGGCCGCGGTCGGGGCGTTTGCGACGTCATCGGTCTTGATGCCGTGCACCTGGTGTCCGACGATCGGGCGGCCCGGGTTCACCAGCGACTCGAAGCGGTCGACGATCTGACCGTCCCGCAGGCGCAACGCGGCGACATCCACGATGAAGCCGGCCTCTGGCTTCATGGCCGTCGTCTCGAGGTCGAACACGACGAACTCGTTCTGGCTCTGCGAGAGCATCTTGCCGAGACTGATGACCGAGGCGGCCTTGGGGCCGATGAACGGAACTTTCTTCGGGGTTCCGGCCGAGGCAACCAGCTTCTCCTGGAGGTCGATCGACTTCTGGAGCTCACTGTGACCGTATGCAATCGCGTCCGCCATGACCGCCTCGGGCAGGATCTTCGCACCTGCCTCGACCATCATGACCGCCTCGCGCGTCCCAGCCACCACCAGGTCGAGCTCGCTGTCGCCCAGCTCGCTATTGGTGGGGTTCGTGACGAACTCGCCCCCGATGCGACCGACCCGTACGGCGCCGACAGGACCCATGAACGGGATGTGGCTGATGCTCAGGGCCGCCGACGCGCCGTTGAGCGCGAGGATATCCGGGTCGTTCTCCTGATCGGTCGACAGGACCGTCAGGACCACCTGCACGTCGTTGAAGTAACCCTTCGGAAAGAGCGGGCGCAGGGGGCGGTCGGTCAGACGCATGGCCAGGATGGCCGCCTCTGACGGACGCGACTCGCGCTTGATGAAGCCGCCCGGGATCTTGCCCGCGGCGTACATGCGCTCCTCGTAGTCGACGGTGAGCGGAAAGAAGTCGGCCCCTTCGCGGGGCTCCTTTGCGGCAACCGCCGTCGCCAGGACGACGGTATCGCCACAGCGAACGATGACGGCGCCATGAGCCTGCTCGGCGAGCTTGCCAGCTTCCATGCTGAAGCTCTTGCCGCCGATTTCGGCCTCGTGTCTGATAGCCACTATTCCTCCAGTGAGATTGGGTGCGGCATCCGACGTTCGATTCCCGTGGCGCACTCGCGTGAGCGCGGCGTCAGGCGGGGGTGGATACCGCGGTTGTGTGAGAAGTGCGAGACCCAGAGCCAAACGGCCCAGCCAAACGGCTCTGGTCGATCGCAAACGGTGTCTAGCGGCGCAGCCCCAGGCTGCTGATGACGGTGCGGTACCTGTCCACATCATTGCGAACCAGGTACGCGAGCAGACGCCGGCGCTGCCCGACGAGCTTCAGAAGCCCGCGGCGCGAATGGTTATCTTTCGGGTAGCTGCGCAAATGCTCCGTCAGTGACTTGATCCGCTCGGTCAGAAGCGCAATCTGCACCTCGGGTGAACCAGTATCACCTTCGTGCGTGGCGTATTCGTCGACGACTGCGCTCTTCGTGTCCTTGGCGAGCGGCACGTATTCCTCCACATTCATTCTGTAACGCCCCCGAGTTTAGCAGAGGCGCCCCCCAGCCGCCATCGAAGCGTCGTCAGGTGCGAGCCGCTCGATGGATCGAGGCCATGCGCGCGAGCCGCCGGAGAGGCTCGATTCCCGCGGTGTATCGAGGATGGGTCCGCACGAGACCCGCACCGCCGCGTCATTCAGGCGTACGGGGTCTCACCTTAGCGTGGGCATCGCGCACCGCACGGCACTCAGGCGCAATGACCTCGATACAACGGGGCATCCCATCAGCGCGCGCTCGCCAGGCGAAGCCGAGCATCGGCCTCGTCGGCG
Organism: Chloroflexota bacterium; assembly: GCA_030859955.1. Lineage (GTDB taxonomy): Bacteria > Chloroflexota > Limnocylindria > QHBO01 > QHBO01 > JACDBZ01. Next base: position 15,834 of record JALZJE010000209.1, read on the forward strand.
CGCATCTGCGTGACGAGCGTCTTGACGTCATCGAAGCGCCGCTCCTCGCGCAGGCGCGTATCCAACTCCAGGTCAAGCACCGCGTCATACAGGTCACCGTCCCAGTCGAGGAGATAGGCCTCCACCAGCACGCGGCCATCTTCGTGGAAGGTGGGTCGCACGCCGACGCTGACGAGCGCGGGGTGATCCGGCCCGACCCCGCGGTCCGGAACGTGGACGCGCCCGAGGTAGATCCCGAGGGCCGGAAGCGCGGCCGAATAGGTGAAGGACAGGTTCGCCGTAGGGAACCCCAGCTGTCGTCCGCGCTCGTCGCCGTGGACCACGATGCCGCGCAGGAACGGTGCCGACCCGATCATGGCCGACGCTCGCTCGATGTCACCATCGCGCAGCGCGGCGCGTACCAGCGACGACGAGATCACCTCGCCGTCCAGGCTGAGCGGCTCGACCGCAATGCAATCCCAGCCATTCTGCGCTCCGATCTCGGCGATGCGCTCCAGCGTCCCGGCCCGCGCACGACCGAAAGCGCTCCCGGGCGTCATCGTCATGCCGCGCAGCTCGATGGCCGGCGCCAGCGTCGCAAGGAACGCCTCCGGCTCGAGGCTGCGCAGCGCGGCATCGAACCGAATCTCGATCGCGTGATCGACACCCGCCGACCGTAGCCGCTCCATGGTCACCCCAGGCGGCAGGAGCCGATCAACGATTGTGCCGGGGCGGATGACCTCGTCGGGATGCGGGCTGAAGACGAGCGCCACGCTGGCGGCACCTCGGTCGCGCGCTGCCTGCGCGGTCGCTGCAAGGACGTGTCGGTGGCCCCGATGAACGCCGTCGAACACGCCGAGCGTGATCACCGCGGGGCCTATAGTCGGTAGCTCGCCACTTCCCAGCGCGGTCATGGCAGTGGCTCGCGCGGCAGGACCTTCTCAGGCTGAAGCAGATTCGCGCTCAGTGACCCGATCCCGATCAGCTCGCTCCCCACGAACACGGCGACCCGCCCGTCGGCATGGGAAGTCACCAGGGCACGGGCCGAGCCGTTGCGAAACGCATCCACCCCAGGCTGATCGAGGGTGACCTTCGGCATGCGTAGGAGACCACCGACCGGCAGGAGCGCGTCTGCGAGGAGGCCTTCGGCCGCGAGTGATTCCAGGTGATCGGGCGTGACCGCGTCATCCAGCGTTAGACCGGCAGCCTCCGTGCGGCGCAGGGCGCGCAGGTAGCCGCCGCATCCGAGTCGCTCGCCGAGGTCGCGCGCCAGCGCGCGCACATAGGTCCCCGCGCCACAGCGGAGGTCGATACGCACGTCCGCCCCTTCGTCCACGCGATCATAGGCGAGAACGTCCAGCGCATGGATCGTGACTGCCCGCGCCGGAAGCTCGATCGGCTCCCCCACGCGTGCCGCACGGTGAGCGGTGCGCCCCCCCACCTTCCGCGCGCTGAAGGCGGGCGGCCTCTGGTCGAACGTCCCGACGAATGCGGCAAGCTCGGCGCGCACGACGGACTCGTCGGGGACCGGGTGGTCGACCGGTTCGATTGGTCCTTCGGAATCGTCCGTGGCGCTCTTCGCCCCCAGGCGGAAGACGGCCTCGTAGCGCTTGGATCCGCCGGTCAGCTCGGCGCTGAAACGGGTCGCGGCACCGACGAGGATCGGCAGGACGCCGGATGCCAGCGGATCCAGCGTTCCGGCGTGGCCGACGCGCCGGCTGCCGGTCAGTCGCCGCATCATGCCGACCATGTCATGGCTGGTCGGCCCGACCGGCTTGTCGAGGTTAACGACCCCGAGCATCGGCCCGGTCCAGCTCCCGCTCGCATTCGTCGAGCAGCTTCGCGGCGGCCTCCGCCAGCGGAGCGTCGATGGCGCAGCCGGCGGCCCGCGCGTGTCCTCCGCCGCCGAAGACGGACGTGATGGCCACGGCATCGGCGCGGGCAGAGGTGCGCACGCTCGTTCGCACGTGCGTTGAGTCGACCTCCTTGAACAGCACCGTGATGTCGGCTGCCTTGGTGGAGGCCAGCAGGTCGATCAGTCCCTCGGAGGCGACCGGATCCGTGCCGGTTTCGGCCAGCATGGAGTTGGTCATGGCGGCGTGCACGATCCGCCCGTCACGGCGCTGTTCCAGGCCGCCCATGATGCGGCCCCAGAGCGCGAGGGTACCGAATGCCTTGTCCGCGTAGATGGAACGGTGAATGGCCGACAGCGGCGCACCGGCCTCCAACAGGTCCGCCGCCACACGCAGCGTGCGCGGCGTGGCGTTCGGATGCGAGAAGGTGTGCGTGTCCTGAACGATGCCCGCGGTCAGGACGGTCGCGATCTCGACATCAATCTCAACCCCAAGTTCCGGGATGAGGAGCGCGACCATCTCGCAGGTTGCCGCCGCGCTCGGATCGATCCAGGACGCTTCCGACTCGCTCCCATCGTTTGATACGTGGTGATCGATGTTGATGATGCGCGCACGAGACAGCCACTCGATCGACTGGGTGGCCACGGCACCGGTGCGCGAAAGCGGGCCGTCGACCACGATCGCGATGTCGGGCTCGAGCTGCGGCACGGTACGGACGTCCGCGGCGCCGGTCAGCTGGGCGAGTGACGGTGGCACCGGGTCGGCCGCGACGACCTCGGCCTGCTTGCCGAGTCGCTCGACGGCGATGCGCAGGGCCAGCGCGGACCCGAGCGTGTCCGCATCCGGGTTCTCGTGGCAGATGGCCGTGATGCGCTCGGCGTTTCGGATGGCTTCCACGACCGCCTGCCGGCTCACGAGGACCCTTCCTGCTCGATCTCGCGCAGCAGTCGGAGCACGCGGTCGCCAGCCTCGATCGAGTTGTCGTGGCGGATGACGAGCTGCGGGACGTGGCGCAGGGTGAGCCGGCCGCCGAGTTGGCGGCGCAGCCAGGGCGCCGCGTCGGTCAGGGCCTTCAGCGTTTCCTCCCGTTCCACATCAGTCCCCATGATGCTGACCCAGACCTTGGCCGTTCCGAGATCCCGCGCCGTCTCGACGCGCGTGATGGTCGCGAATCCGACACGCGGATCCTTCATCTCGCGATGCAGCAGATCCGCAAGCTCCTGCCGAATCTGGCTGTCGAGCCGATCCGTTCGCTGGCTCATCGGCTAGGCCCGCTCGTTCACCATCTGGTAGCACTCGATCACGTCGCCTTCGACGATGTCATCGGCATCCAGGCCGATGCCGCACTCGAAGCCGGTGGCCACCTCGCGAATGTCATCCTTGAACCGCTTGAGCGAGGTGATCCGCGTCTCGGAAAGCAGCTGGCCAGCACGGAAGAGGCGGGCCTGGCCACCGCGCACGATGCGCCCGTCGGTGACGTACGAGCCGGCGACGTTGCCGGCACGTCCGGCCTTGATCACCATGCGCACCTCGGCGTGCCCCTCGACCTGCTCGACCAGCTTGGGGGTCAGGAGTCCGGACAGCGCCAGGCCGATGTCATCGGTCAGCTTGTAGATCACGTCGTAGATGCGGACGTCCACCCCGGTCGCGTCGACGGAGCGCTGCGCCCCTGGATCGAGCTTGGTGTTGAAGCCGATGACGACCGCATCGGACGCCGAGGCGAGGTTGATGTCGCTCTCGTTGATGTCGCCCGCACCTTCCCGAAGGATGTTGATGCGGACTTCGGCCGTGTTGAGCCGCTCCAGCGAATGACGAATGGCCCCCATGGAGCCCTGCACGTCCGTCTTCAGGACGACGCGCAGCTCCGCCACCTCGCTGTCCTTGATCTGAGCGCTGATGTCCTCGAGGGTGCTGACCTTCTGTCCGTCCGCCCCGGCGGCGACCCGGTCGGCCGCCTCCCCGGCGTCGCGGGCCGTCTTCTCGTCGGCCACGACGCGCAGGATGTCACCGGCCTCGGGGAGCCCCTGGAGGCCGATGATCTCGACGGCGGAGGCCGGCTCGGCCTGCTTGACACGCGTGCCCGCCGCGTTGTTGAGGGCACGGACCCGACCCCATGTCCGACCGACGCTCACGATCTGCCCGACCTTGAGCGTTCCCGTCTGGACGAGGACCGTGGCCACGTTTCCGCGGCCTTTGTCGACCTTGGACTCGACGATCGTACCGATCGCGTCGCGCTCCGGATTGGCCTTCAGATCCTGGAGGTCCGCGACGAGCAGGACCATCTCCATCAGCTCGTCGATGCCGGTGCGCTGCTTGGCGCTCACGGCCACCGCGATCACGTCGCCGCCGTACTCCTCGATGAGCACCTTGTTGTCGGCGAGCTCCTGCTTCACACGGTCCGGATTGGCGTCGGGCTTGTCGACCTTGTTGATCGCCACGATCATCGGCACGCGCGCGGCGCGAACGTGGTCGATGGCCTCCTTGGTCTGCGGCATCACCCCGTCGTCGGCCGCGACCACGATGATCGCGATGTCGGTGACCTGTGCGCCGCGGGCGCGCATGGCCGTGAATGCCTCGTGTCCCGGCGTGTCGAGGAAGACGATCCGCTTGTCGTTGTGAACGATCTCGCTGGCGCCGATGTGCTGCGTGATGCCGCCGCTCTCGCCGGAGGCGACCTTGGTCTCGCGCACCGCGTCGAGCAGGCTGGTCTTGCCGTGGTCGACGTGGCCCATGACGGTCACGATCGGCGCGCGCGTCACGAGCTTGGAGTCGTCGTCATCCGTCCACAGCGTCGGCTTGCCGTCGCCCTCGCCGGCCCCGCCGGGCGAGACGAGGTCCTGCTCGCTGGCCGCGACCGCTGCGGCGCGCTCGGCGACCCCACCCTCCGTCGCCTCGAAGCCAAGATCGGCGGCAACGAGCGAGGCCGTATCAAAGTCGATGGCCTGGTTGACCGTGGCGAAGATCCCGTTCTTGATCAGGACATTGATGATCTCGGCCCAGCTCACACCGAGCGTTTCAGCGAAGTCCTTGACGGTGATCGAGCTCGGTAGCTCGATCGGCCCTTCGGGGCGAACCGGCGCCTGTGCCTCGAGCAGCGCGGCGCCGGCAGCTCCGGTTCGCTTGCGCTGCGGGCGTGGTCCGCGGCGTGGTCGGTATCTACGTGGTGGCATGTGGTACTTCCTCGAATTCGAGCGATCCGGGCGCTGGCTCCGCGCCGAGCGCTCGCTTCACGGCGGCCGCGCTGCGCTCGCTGTCGCGGCAGGCCGGATCGGAGCAGATGTAGGTTCCTCGGCCGGGCATCCGCCCGGTCTCGTCGCGCTGGATGGTTCCGCCCGCCACGCGCACGATGCGGACCATCTCTCGCTTCGGGTGCGATTGGCGGCAGACCGCGCAGGTGCGTGCCGGCACGTGGTCAGGTCGTCGCTTCGGCATCGGCCGTAACCTCCTCGTCCATGCCGGCATCAGCGTGATCCCCACCGGCGGCCGCGGTTGCGACGCCCGTCTCGGATCGAATATCGATGCGCCAGCTCGTCAGCTTCGCCGCCAGCCGCGCATTCTGGCCCTCCTTGCCGATGGCCAGGCTCAGCTGGCGCTCCGGCACGATGACGTTGGCGATCTTGTGCTCATCGTCGACGCGGACGCTGAGAACCTCGGCGGGTGACAGCGCCTCCGCCACGAAGCGACCTGGGTCCTCGTCCCAGAGGACGATGTCGACCTTCTCCCCGTTCAGCTCGGCGACGATCGACTGGATGCGCGCACCGCGCTGGCCGACCGCGGCGCCCTTGGCGTCGACCCCCTGCTGGCGGCTCTCGACCGCAACCTTGGACCGGCTCCCGGCCTCGCGGGCGATGCCCCGGATCACGACCGTGCCGTTGTAGATCTCGGGAATCTCCATCTCCATCAGGCGACGGAGGAATCCACGATGCGTGCGGCTGGCGACGATCACAGGTCCGCGCGTCGTGCGGCGGACCTCCATGACGTACACCTTGAGATGCTGGCCGATGCGATAGATCTCGCTCGGCAGCTGCTCGGTGACCGCCAGGACGGCCTCGACGTCCTTGCCCATGTCCAGCACGACGGCCGACTCGGTCGTGCGCTGTACGGTCCCGGTCATGATCTCGCCCTCTCGGGCGGCGTACTGCTGGAAGACGACGTCTCGCTGCGCCTCGCGGAGCCGCTGCCGGTACACCTGGCCGGCGGTCTGTGCCGCGATGCGCCCCAGCTGCGCCTGGGTGACATTCTCCGGGATGCGCACCCGAGCCCCGACACCTGTCGCGGGGTCGATCTTCTGGGCGTCGGCGACGAACATCTGGGCCTCGGGATCCTCCACCTCCTCGGTGGTGGCCATGACCTCGTACTCGCGCGCCACGCTGATCTCGCCGGTCTCGGGATTGACCGTCACGACCACGTTCTCCGGTGCATCCGCATTGCGCCGATAAGCCGATTCGATCGCCTGCTCCAGCGTTCGAATCAAGATCTCCTGCGGCACACCCTTCTCGGCGTTCAGCTGGAGCAGTGCCCCGATGAAGTCTCGATTCATGGCCGCTCCTCGCTCCCCGCTCGGGGGACAAACAAAGACGTGGGATGGCGAACCGACCCACGTCCTCGTACTCAGTTCAATATTGCGGTTCGTCGCCAGGCCGGTCGAACCGTCCCGAAGTATACCCGTTTCCCCTCACTGCGTACTCGCCGGCGCTCGGCAACCGCGCCAGAGGTGTTTCGGTCCACTCAACGAGTCGGCCGGCAATATCACGATCTAGTGGCCGGCGGCTGTGGGTCTCTGAGCGAGTTCGCGGTGCGTCAGATGCGCAGCGACACCGCACGTATACGGATATATTCCGCGGCGCAAAGCATGCAGTCCCTTGCGGCGCGGGACACTAGAGGCCCTCGAGCTCCTTCTCGGTGTCGGCAAGGAGCTTGTTGGTGTCGGGCATCTGCATCCCTGGCATGCCGGGGCCCATCGGCCCGTAGGGCCCCTGCCCGAGATCCGTCTGCAGCGCGCCGACGGTGATTGCCATGTGGCCGTAGATGATTCGAAAGCGTCGAAGGATCTCAGCATCACCTTGGGTGGATGAAGATGCCAGCTGGTATGCGAGCTCGATGACCTTATTGGGGAAGCCGATTGGGTCCCACGGGGTCCATGCCTCTCGGTGATTGGTGGGTAACTGGTGGCTTCGGGCCATTCGAGAGCCAGTCCTGGCGGTTCGTTTCGTGCTCCTAACCCCCGGTCACGAGCCGCTGGATGTCCTGGATGCTGATCAGGATGACGAGCGCCATCAGGACCGCGAACCCGGTCAGGTAGATCAGCGCCTCGCGCTCCGCGGGGAGCTTGCGCCGGCGTGCCGACTCCAGCAGGACGACCACGATTCGACCCCCGTCGAGCGGCGGGAATGGGAGGACATTGAGCACGGCCAGGTTGATCGAGAGCACGCCGACGAACAGGAGCTGGCTGACCAGCGGCGCCTCGAGCACGCGCCCGGTTTCCTGCGCGATGCCGATCGGTCCCATGGCGTCACCGGCGTCGGGGTTCAGACCGATGAGGCCGCCCACCGCGTCGGCCAGGCCGCCCGGTATCTGGATGGCGAGCATCCAGGCCGCCGCCGTGCCGCGTCCCACGGCGTCGAGCGGGCCGTCGACCGTCGAGGGCTCCTCCACGAGTCGCTCGGGTTCGTAGCCGAAACCGACCGGGCCCATACCACGCGCGCGCTCCTCGGGAGTCACCGAACGAGGGATCAGGGACTTCTCGATCTCTTCGCCATCCCTCACGATGGTGAACACGACGTTGAAGCCCGCGCGGCTCGAAACATACTCGGTGAGCTCCGCGGATCGCTCGAACCGCTCACCGTCGGCCGCGACGATGACGTCGCCCACCTCCAGCTCTCCGTCCGCGGGGCTGCCGTCCTGCACGCTGGTGACGGCGAGCGGCCCGACGCCGATCAGCGTCGGCAGGCTCAGTGCCCCGGCGAAGAGTGCGGCGGCGAGCAGAAAGTTCATCGCGACGCCGGCAAGCAGGACGGTCACGCGGATCCAGATCGGCTTGCGGTTGAAGGCGCCCGCCATGGCGTGCTCGATCTCGCCCGCCGTCAGACCCTGCTCACGAAGCCTCTTCAGCTCGACGTCCCCGTCCTCGCCGAGCATCTTCACGAAGCCGCCAAGGGGGATGGCGTTCAGGCTGTATCGGGTCCCGCGCCGCGTGACCGAGGCGATTCGTGGCGGGAACCCGATTCCGAACTCCTCCACCGTGATCCCGGCCCGCTTGGCAACGAGGAAGTGGCCGAGCTCATGCACGAGCACGAGAACGACCAGGACACCGAGGAAGGCGGCGATCGTGCCGATGACCTCCATCAGGCGGCGCCGAGCGCGGTGCGAATCTCGGCGTCAAGCTCGGCGATCTCGTCGAGGTCCGGTTCATTGGGAGCGCCCCAGCGTTCGACCGCATCCGAGATGGTCGTGGCGATCTCCGGGAACCCGATACGTCCCGCGAGAAAGCCCTCGACCGCAGCCTCATCGGCCGCGTTGAGAATCGTCCCGCGATTGCCACCAGCCTCAGCGGCATGCCGCACGGCGTCGTAGGCGGGGTAGGAGCCTGTCATGAGCGGCTCGAAGGTGAGCGTGTTCCACGCGGCTGGCGACTGTCGGCGCGCGGGCGAGGACAGCCGCTCGGGAAATGTGAGGGCGTACTGGATCGGGAGGCGCATGTCGGGTAGCCCGAGCTGCGCCTTGTACGAGCCGTCCACGAACTCGACGAACGAGTGCGCGACGCTCTGGGGATGGATCACCGCATCGATCTTAGAGTACGCGAGCCGATACAGCCATTTGGCCTCGATGACCTCGAACGCCTTGTTGACCAGAGTCGCCGAGTCGATCGTGATTTTGGGACCCATCTGCCAGGTCGGATGGGCGAGGGCCTCATCCGGGGTGACGGCGGCGAGCGTGCCGGGGTCTCGGCCACGAAAGGGTCCGCCGCTGGCAGTGAGGACCAGGCGGGACACCGACCCCATCGATTCGCCTATGAGGCACTGCCAGATGGCCGAGTGCTCGCTGTCGATCGGGCGCAACCGCTCGAGTGGATCGCCGCCGAGCTCGTTGAGCAGCGCGCTGACCAGGTGCCCGCCGGTGATGAGGGTCTCCTTGTTCGCCAGCGCCACGCGCCGACCGGATTTCAGCGCGGCAAGGACCGCGGGCAGGGCCGCCATGCCCGTGGTTGCCACCACCACGAGGTCCACGCCCTCGAGCGTGGCGAGCTCGGCGAGTCCCGCGCCGGCCCAACGATCGGGCGCGAGCTCGCGCTGCTGCGCATCGGCGCACCACCAGCGCGCGGACGGGAAGGCCGCCAGCTGCTCGGCGATCGGATCGCCGCCGTGCGCATTGGCGAGGGCGAGGAGGGTGAAACGGTCCCGCATCGCCGAGATGACCTCGATCGCCTGCCGGCCGATCGACCCGGTCGAGCCCAGGATGGCGATCCCCGTCACACCACTCGCCCCGCGGCGATGACGGCGTATCCGGCCAGCACGGGAGCCGCGAACAGGAATGAGTCGATGCGATCGAGGATGCCTCCGTGGCCCGGCACGATGAACCCGGACTCCTTCCGATCGGCGGCCCGCTTGAGCATCGACTCGGCCATGTCGCCGGCCTGTGCCGCGAGGCCGACGAGCGGTCCGATGACCAACGGATGCCACGGCTCGAGCCCGACCAGCGCGGATCCCACTCCGGCGCCGACCGTGGCGAGCACCAGACCGCCCGCGAGCCCCTCCACCGTCTTGGACGGGCTGATGTGGTCGAGGAGCCGTCTCCGGCCAAGGCTCCGTCCGACAAGGTAGGCGCCGGTGTCGTAGCCCCACACGACCAGGACCAGCAGGAGCGCCCACGCGGCTCCTGAACCGATGCCGAAGACCCCGACCGGGGTGTTCGCCGATCCACCGGACGGTGCCAGGTGGGCCACGAGCACGATGGTCGGTAGCAGGAGGCCCACGTACGCGACCCCGAACGAGGTGATCGCCCAGGTCATGAACCCGGCGCGCGGATCTGCCCGCGTGAACCCGACCGCCGCGAAGAGCAGCATGGCGGCCACGAACGTCGCGGCCACCAGCCCAGGCGGATCCAGCGCAACGATCAGCGTGGCCGCCACGCCGCCGACGTTGGTGCCATTGGTGGTGATCAGCCCCACGGCGACGAGCGCCATGCCGCTGACGATCGTCAGCACCTGCGGCGGCTGGTGGCCCGCCGAGTCGAGCAGCCCGACGAGCTCAACCAGCGCCAGAAAGGCGGCGATCCCGACCAACAGGGACAGCCAGGGCTCACCGAGCAGCACGATGGCCAGGATGATCGGCGCGAGGACCAGGGCGCTGATGACGCGAGTTCGCAGCACGCGTCAGCCCCCGAAGCGCCGGTCGCGGCGCGCGTACTCGGCCAGAGCCGCGTCGAGGTCCTCCGGAGTGAAATCCGGCCAGAACTTCGGTGAGAAGACGAGCTCGGCGTATGCGGCCTGCCAGAGGAGGAAGTTGCTGGTCCGCTGGTCTCCACCGGTGCGGATCATGAGGTCGACATCGGCCTGGCCGGAGGTGTAAAGGTGCTGCGCGACATGCGCCTCGTCGAGATTCCGGGGATCGGCGTGGGCGGCGAGCATGGCCCGCACCGCGTCGACGATCTCCGCTCGCCCGGAGTAGTTGAAGCAGATGTTGAGTCCCATCCGCGTGCCGCTGGCGGTGCGTTCCTCCGCGGACCGGATGGAACGCTGCACGTCCGACGGCGCTTCATGCAGGCGGCCGATGACCCGGACGCGGACACCCTCGGTGATCAGCTCATCGGTGTACTGGCGCACGGCGCCATCGATGAGGCCGAAAAGACCGGCCACCTCGTCCTCCGGTCGGTTCCAGTTTTCCGTGCTGAAGGTGTAGACGGAAAGCGTTTCGACCCCCCGGTCTCGAGCTCGCCGCAGAATCGGACGGATCGCCTCGATGCCCTGGATGTGGCCCGCAAGCACCGGCAGGCCGCGATCGCGCGCCCAACGACGATTTCCATCGGCGATGATCGCAACGTGCCGGGGTCGGACCTCGTCCGGCACGGTCAGACCTCCAGGATTTCGGCTTCCTTGCGCTCCGCCCGCGCGTCGATTGCCTCCACGTGCCGATCGGTCAGCTTCTGCAATGCCTCGAGCTCCCTGCGCTCCTCGTCCTCGGAGAGGTCTCCGTCGCGCAGGCCCTTCTTGAGCAGGTCGGAAGCCTCGCGACGGTGGTTGCGGACCTCCACGCGCGCCTCCTCGGTACGGCGCCGAACCTGCTTCACCATGTCCTTGCGCCGATCCTCGGTGAGTGGCGGTACGTGCAGTCGCACGACAGTACCGTCGACGTTCGGCATGAGGCCGATGTCGCTCTTGGTGATGGCCTTCTCGATGGCCGATAGCACTGATCGGTCCCACGGCTGGATCACGATCAGGTGCGCATCCGGCGTGCTGATGCCGGCGACCTGGTTGAGCGGAGTCTGGGCCCCGTAGTAGTCGACCGTGATGCGCTCGACGAGCGCCGTGGAAGCGCGGCCGGTGCGGATGCCGGCGAAGTCGCGTTCCATGGCCTCGATGGCGCGCTGCATCCTCGGTTCGATCGCGATCAGCGCCTCGTGCGTCATCGTGTCACTCTCCTGAGATCAGCGTGCCGATTCGCTCGCCGGCGATCGCCCGGGTGATGTTACCCGCGACCGTCATGTCGAAGACGACGATCGGCATCTCGTTGTCCATTGCCAGGCTCACGGCCGTCGCATCGAGCGCCTGGAGTCGATTGCTCAGCAGGTCGGTATAGCCGATCTCGCTGTAGCGCCGAGCGTCCGGATGCTTCTCGGGGTCGGCATCGTACACCCCGTCGACCCTGGTCGCCTTGAGGATCACCTCGGCGTGGACCTCGACGGCGCGGAGGGTCGCCGCGGTATCGGTCGTGAAGTAGGGGTTCCCGGTGCCGGCCACCATCACGACCACCCGGCCCTTCTCGAGGTGGCGGACGGCACGGCGGCGGATGTACGGCTCACAGATCTCGTTCATCGCGATGGCGCTCATCACGCGCGTGGGGCAGTCGGCCTGCTCCAGCGCGTCCTGGATGGCGAGGCCGTTCATCACCGTCGCCAGCATGCCCATGTAATCGCCGGTCGATCGATCCATCCCGCGCGCGCTCGCCGCGAGCCCGCGAAAGATGTTGCCACCGCCCACGACCACGGCGATCTCGGTTCGGTCCTCCTTGCCCGCGGCGATCTGTGCGGCGATGCCACGCACGATCTCGGGATCGATCCCGTACTCATTGCCGCCCATCAACGCTTCGCCGGAGAGCTTCAGCAGGACCCGCCGGCGCGAGGTCGCTTCGGACGTGGTGGTCCGATCGGTCACCGTCAGGCGGCCTCGTCGGTCTCTGGCTGTGCGGTCTCCCCCACCCCCATGCGAGCGAAGCGAGCCACCTTGATGTTCTCTCCGAGTAGGGCGACCTTCTCGGTGATCAGGTCACTGATCTTGCGGTCGGTGTCGCGATAGGGCTGGTCGAGCAGGCAGACCGACTCGAGCCACTTGTTCAGCTTGCCCTCGACGATCATCGGCACACGGTCAGCCGGCCGGCCGTCGCGCTCGGCATCGACCGCGAACAGTCGCTTCTGCTCCTCGATGACCTCGGCAGGAACATCGTCGCGGCTGACGTACTGGGGCGCCATGCCGGCGACCTGCATGGCGATATCCCGGGCCAGCTGCTGGAAGTCATCCGTGCGCGCCACGAAGTCGGTCTCGCAGCTGAGCTCCAGCAGAACGCCGAGCCGCGACCCGTGGTGGATGTAGCTCGTGATGATCCCCTCCCGGGCGGCACGCCCGGCCTTCTTGGCGGCGGTCGAAAGGCCCTTCTCGCGCAGGAAGAGCACCGCCTTCTCGTAATCCCCGCCGGACTCGGTGAGCGCGCGCTTGCAGTCCATGATGCCGGCGCCCGTCTGGGCCCGCAGCTGCTTGACGTCCTCGGGCTTGATGGTTGATGTGTTCGTCATGACAGTTCGCCTTCCGCCTACGGGCGAGGCTCATGCTCCTTGGTATGTTCGGCGATCTGGCGCTCGTGCTCCCGATCGGGATTGTGCTCGGGCTCGCCCTCGTCGAGGTTGGCGGCGCGACGTGCGCGCGCCTTGCGCTCCTCTTCCTCGTCGTCCTCCGGTTCGGGCTCGAAGACGAGCGCCTCGCCGGTGGCCAGCGCCGCGGTGTAATCAGCCTCGGACCCGAGCGCGGTGTCATCGACGGGCGGCAGCGCCTCCGCCTGCTCAAATTCCTCGTCCAGCTTCGCCTGGCGCTCCTGCTGGGCGACGCTCGCCGCATCGGCGACGAGACCGCAGATCAGGCGAACCGATCGAATCGCGTCGTCATTGGCAGGAATGACCCAGTCGATGAGATCGGGGTCGCAGTTGGTGTCGGTCATCGCAACGATGGGAATCTCGAGTCGCCGTGCTTCGGCGACGGCGATCGCCTCGCGGTGCGGATCGACGATGAAGACCGCGCCGGGCACGCGACGCATCTTGCGGATACCGCCGAGGGCGTTGTCAAGCTTCTTGATCTCCTCGGTGAGCTTCGTCGCTTCCTTCTTGGTCAGGCGCTCGAACTCACCGGCGTCGCGCCGAGCCTCCAGGGCCTCCATGCGCTGGATGCGTCGCTTGATCGTGGTGAAGTTGGTCAGCATCCCGCCAAGCCAGCGAGTGTTGACGTAGTGCTGCCCGGAGCGCGTCGCTGCTTCGGAGAGCGCGTCCTGGGCCTGCTTCTTGGTGCCGACGAACAGGACGCTGTCGCCGCGGCGCACGGTTTCGCGCACGAACTCCAGCGCGGCCTCGAGCAGCGACACGGTCTGTGCCAGGTCGATGATGTGGATCCCGTTCCGCTCGGCGAAGATGTACTCGCGCATCTTCGGATTCCAACGGCGGGTCTGATGCCCGAAATGGACTCCCGATTCGAGCAGCTGCTTCATGCTGGTGGCAGCCAAAGAGATACCTCCGGTTCGTTCCTCCGCTCGACGTCGGTTCTCGCGTCCACCGCGTGCGAGCGGGTCGCACAACGGCACCGAGGACATGGCGAGATCGGCCGAGCGTGTGTGATTGGGTTCCCGCGCAATCGCGCGAGGCCTCAAATCATACCAGAGGGTCACCGATCCAGGCTGGGAGGCTCTCGCTTGACCCCACCGCACGGTACCGAAGTACTCTCCGGCCCTCCGCAGGTACCTTGACCCTCCCTGGATCGCTCCTAGCATCCGCCCCGCGTCGTGATGCGTCCGTGCTACGGGCCACGCACCGCCGGCTATGGAATCTTGGAGGACCGGTCTCTTGCAACGCCCCTGGTTGTTCGCCCCACTCGTCGGCCTGCTCGCCAGCGTGGTGGTCGCCCCGATCTTCGCCACCGCCGCGCTCGCAGCCGATCCGAGCGTAACGGTCAAGCCGGGCGATACCCTCACCAGCATCTCGAAACGCCACCGTGTCAGCATCGCGACCCTGGTCGATCTGAACGAGCTTTCGAATCCGAACCGAATCTACGCGGGCCAGCGTCTCCGCCTCGCCGCCAAGACCGCCAAAGCCGCCAAGCCTTCCAAGACTGTTCCGGCCGAGGCATCGAAGCCCGAAGGAGAGCGCACCCACGTTGTGAAGCAGGGCCAGCACCTGACCGGAATCGCGCGTCGCTATGGCGTGACCGTATCAGCGATGGTGCGGGCCAACGAGATCACCAATGCGAGCCGCATCTACGCTGGACAGCGCCTCACGATCCCCGACGCGTCAGGGTCGGCTGCCCCCCGGGCCACGAAGGCGACGAAGCCGGCTGCATCCGCAACACACAAGGTTGCGCCGGGGGAAAACCTGACGACAATCGCGCGCAAGCATGGTGTTTCCGTCTCTGCGCTCGTCCAGGCCAACGGGATCACCAATCCGAGCCGCATCTATGCCGGTCAGCGCCTGACGCTTCCTGGCAAGTCGGCCGCCCCCACCAACGGTTCGATGGCGACTGGCTCGGAGGGGGCAACCATGCCCGCGTCGATTCGGGCGCTGATGGCCAAGCGCGATGGCATCCGCCGAATCATCGTCGAAGAGGCGCGGCGCTACGATGTCCCCGCCGCCCTCGCCCTTGCGGTTGCCTGGCAGGAATCGGGCTGGCAGCAGGGCGTTGTCAGTCCCGCGGGTGCCGTGGGCGTGATGCAGCTGATGCCGGCGACCGCCGAATGGGTGGGAGACGTCATGCTCGGCACGCCCGTGAAGATCCGCGACACGCGCCATAACGTCAGGGCCGGGGTCCGCCTGTTGGCCCACTACCTTGCCCGCTACGACGACGATCGCGCCAGGGTGCTCGCCGCGTATTACCAGGGACAGTCGGCCACTGACCGCCACGGAGTCTTCCCCGTGAGCAGGCCGTACATCACATCGATCAAGGTGCTCGAGCGCCTGTTCGGCGATTGACCTGACCTACCAGGCACCGATGTCCGGAATACGTCGCAGCCGCCAGGCCGTGACGCTCTCCGGCATCGGTGCCACCATCACCAGATCCACCCGCAGCCCGCGGTGGACATGGCCGCTTGCCGCGCTGAACGCGGCGAGCGTCCGGCCGATGCGAGCAGTGCGGCGTCCATCGATCGTCTCGGCACCGGTTCCGGCTCGACCTGACCGTCGGGCCCGGACCTCGATCGCAACGAGGACCATGGTCGGGTCGAGGGCGATCAGATCAACCTCTCCCCCGGCCGCCGAGCGAAGCCGCCGCGCAAGGATCCGCCAGCCGGCACCCACGAGCCACTTCGCAACCGCCTGCTCGGCCGCGATGCCCAGGTCGTGGCGCGCATCTCCCATCGGCTGGTGACCCTCGCGGGAGGCGAGTAGTTCGAACGGTTGGCTCAATCGAGGCCGAGTGCTTCTTCTTCCACGATCTCCCAATCGAGCTCGAGCGGAAGCTGTGTGCCGGCGAGCAGCAGCCGGATCGGCGCGAAGGACCGGCGGTGCCACTCACACGGCCCATCGCTGATCAGCGCGTCGACGTGTCTGCGGGTGCCGTAGCCCTTGTGCCGTGCGAAGCCGTACCCGGGGTAGCGCTCGTCGATCTCGCGGCAGATGCGGTCGCGAGTTACCTTGGCGACGATGCTTGCCGCAGCGATCGACGCACTGATCGCATCGCCGTCGATGATCGGGCGTTGGGGAAGGTCCACGTCGCGCAGCCGCAGAGCGTCGATGAGCAGATGGTCGGGCGGCTCCGCCAATTTACCGAGCGCCTCGCGCATGGCAAGCTTGGTGGCCTGGAGGATGTTGATGCGGTCGATGACCTCGACCTCGACGCAGCCGACGCCGACCCCCTCGGCGCGGTCCAGAATCAACTCGTACAGCTCTTCGCGACGCGCTCGCGGCAACACCTTCGAGTCGCGGATGCCCTTGATCCGATGGCGCTCGGGAAGGATGACGGCGGCGGCCACGACCGGACCGGCCAGGCATCCGCGGCCGACCTCGTCGAGGCCGGCGATTCGGCGAAACCCGGCGAGGTGGAGCTCGCGCTCATGGCGCATGTGCGCGTCGCGAACCTTCGTCCGTCGCCGCTTCGCGGGACGGGGCGGCACCGGTCCTGTGAGGGTCCGGCTCACCGGGTCAGTTTGTGCGGCGCTCGCGAAGGGTCGCGGACTTGCCGACCCGGTCCCGAAGGAAGTAGAGCTGCGCGCGCCGGGCGACACCATGACGGACGACCTCGATCCTGTCGATACGCGGTGCGTGCACCATGAAGGTGCGCTCCACGCCGACGCCGCTGGCGATCCTGCGCACGGTAATGGCCTTGTTGAGGCCGCCCCCGCGCATCCGCATCACCGTTCCTTCGAACACCTGGATCCGTTCGCGGGTGCCCTCGACGACCTTCACCGCCACGCGAACCGTGTCACCGGGGGCGATCTCCGGTACATCGGTGCGGAGCTGCTCGCGCTCGAGCTCCTTGATGGCGTTCATCCTGGGCGAAACCTCATTATCACGGGCTTACCCGCGGCTTATCGAAGGGCGACATGGAAACGCGACCGCGCTGGCGGCCGCGACGCCCGAAAGTATACCGAACTATTCGATCTCGTCCACCTCGAGGCGGCTGAGCTGATCGTGGTCCTCATCGGTCAGGGCCGCGGTCTCGAGCAGATCGGGACGAAGCCGCAGTGTCCGACGCAACGATTCCTGCCGTCGCCAGCGGTCGACCTCTCCGTGGTGGCCCGATAGGAGCACGGCAGGCACCGCATGGTCGCGGAAGACTTCCGGGCGGGTGTACTGGGGGTACTCCAGCAGGCCGGATGCGAATGAATCGCCTTCGTGCGACGCCTCGGCGATGACGCCGGGGACAAGGCGGACGATGGCGTCGATCAGGACGAGCGCCGGCAGCTCCCCACCGGTCACGACATAGTCGCCGATGCTGACCTCTCGATCGACGAGGATCCGAACACGTTCATCGATCCCCTCGTATCGACCGCAGATGATGGCGATGTGAGGGAGTTCAGCGATCTGGCGTGCCAGCTGATCGGTCAGGGGTGATCCGCCCGGGTCCATGAGGACCACGTGCGCTCCGGTGTTGCGCAGCGGCTCCACGGTTGCGAACAACGGCTCTGGCCGCATGACCATCCCGGCTCCCCCGCCGTACGGGTAGGCATCGACGGAGCGGTGCCGACCGATGCCATGCGCGCGAAGGTCATGGATGCCGAAATCGATCAGCCCTGCTTCTGCGGCACGACCGATGATGGATGTGCCCAGCGGCCCCATGACCAGCTCCGGGAACAGGGTTACTACATCGATCCGCATCGGCCTAGCGGATCTCCTCGTCCTCGTCCGGCGCGACGACCATAAGGTCGGCGGCGAGGTCGATGCGGAGCACCGCCGATCGCAGCGCCGGCACCAGGCGCTCCCCCCGCTCGCCCACGATCCGATACACCTCGTTATCCCCGGCACGGAAGATCTCGACGAGTTCGCCCACGCTGGAGCCATCCGGCGTTTCCACCCGTATGCCCATCAGGTCGCCCCAGTAGTAGGTCTCATCGGGAAGCTCGCGCGCCGGTGCCTCGAGGTACCGGTCGCTGAGCGCTTCAGCGGCCTCACGCGTCGTGAACCGGTCGAGATGCAGGACGGTGGTTCGACCGCCCGACTCGACTCGGAGAATCGTGACCGGGTCAGGGTCGCCCTCCAGCCACACCTCGGTACCCGGGGCGAGACGTTCTGGCCAGTCGGTCACGAGCTCGACGCGCACCGCCCCGGCGAGCCCCTTTGCGCCGAGGATCCTGGCCACGGCCAGGCGACGTTCACTCTGCGTCGGAAACGATCTCCAGCTCGACGTGTCGGCCATCCTTGGCGGCCATCACCTTGAGCAGACTGCGAATTGCATTGGCGATGCGGCCGTCACGGCCGATGACGCGACCCATGTCCTCCTGGTCGACGCCGAGGGTGAGGACCGTCTCGTCGGGATCCTCGTCGATCTCGACCCAGACAGCATCCGGCTTGTCAACGAGGCCGCGTGCCACGTATTCCAGAAATGCCTTCACGTATCGGCCTTTTCTGGCCCAGCGGCGTCCGTGGAGGCCGCTGGAGTGCCCTCATCGGCCGTCGTCGAAGCCGCAGCCGTCTTGTCAACGGGATCGGCCGCGGGTGGCTTGTCGGAGGTTGCCCTGGAGGCAGCCTTCGGCTTGGTTGTGCGTGCCGGCCGCTTTGGCTTCTCTGTCTCCACGGGCTGCTGGGCGGCTCTCTCCGCCTGACGCATCAGCTTCGCCACCGTCTCCGACGGCTGCGCTCCCTTGCCGATCCAGACGTGTATCCGGTCGGTCTCGAGGTTGACGGTGGCGGGCTCGGTCAGCGGGTCGTAGAACCCCAGGATCTCGAGCGCGCGCCCGTCGCGCGAACGACGCTTATCAATGGCGATGACCCGATACGACGGACGCTTGGTGGCGCCGACGCGGGTCAATCGAATGCGAACTGCCAATTAATGGACCTCTGTGTGGGTTTGGTGACTGATGTATTCGGCGCTACGGCTCTTCGACCGTCAGCACCGCGTGGAATTCGACCTGATCCGCGCGGGACGGCGCGGTGAATCCGAAGCTTCCGATCTGCCCAAGGATATCGCGCGTGTCGTCAGGCAGGCCGAGCGTCGGACCGAGCAGCTCCATCACCGCGCCGATATCGATGAACACCTCGTTGCCGGCGCGCTCACCGGCGACCTCGAAGGTCTGCATGTACCGGTCGCTGCCGGCAATCGTTTCGCCATCGGCATGCGCCTGAAGTGCGGACGCCACCTGCTCCGCTCCGAGGGAAATGATGATGATGCCATCCCGCACCGCGTAGGCTACCTCGGCAGCCGCGGGGATGGAGATGACCGTGATGTCCGCGCCGGCGCCGGCCTCGGTCCGCTCGCTCGCCCCGGTGGCCACCAGGCGCTCGACGATTCGCTCGAGCGCTGCCTCGGCCGCCTCGGGGTCCTCGGGCCGCAGCAGGATCTGGCCCATGGGGAGGCCGTTTTCGAGACCGGCGATCGCGAGCCCGACCTCTCGGTCGAGCAGGGGGAGGAGGTCCGCATCGATGTCGATCCCGAACCCGAACGCGGCCAGCGCGCGAAGTGTATCGAGGGCCCCGGTGATCTCCGCACCCTCGGGAACCGACGCGGCGGCCGCCTCCGCATCCTCCAGCGCCTGACGCAGGCCGAAGATGACCACTTCGGCGATCGTTTCCTCCGGCATCCAGTCGACCAGGCTCGATGGTTCTCCTCCGAGTCCAAAGCCCGCCTCGGACGATGACGCGGCCCCGTTGCGGTCGAATGGAGCACTTCCGCTGATGCGCAGCCCGTCGAGCTCGGCAACGAGGGCGGCCCCAGCGGTGCTGAATGCCGAGAGCTGCTCGCCCGTCCCCGTCGCATCCGCGAGCGCGGCAAGGTCCACGAATGTGCTGGCCAGGTGATCGGCCGGCAGATCAGCCATCGTCGTTCGGAAATCCTCGCGGCTCGAGAGCGCTTCGGCACCCCCGTCCACATCCACCACGGCCTCGATCGCGGCGGCGGACTCTGCGAAGACGAGCATCTCGCCGACGAACGCGTAGGCGCCACCCTCGGCCACGTGAAGCTGCACGCCCTCGTACGACCGCTCGGTGAAGCTGAAGCCACCGTCGGTGGGGAGCTCGGCGAGCGCGGACTCCGCCGCGGCCCTGTCCTTGACCTCGGCGATCAGCACCGCGATCGGTGTCGAATCGCCGGTCGCGGGCCAGCCGGCAACCGCGACCTGGTTGCCGAGCCACGGTTTGATCTGGTCCTGGTAATCGAGACCAAATCCGGTGGTCCAGATCAGGTTTTCGACGACCTGGTCGACCTTCTGGTCGAGCGAAGCCTCATCGGCGAAGCCCGGCAGCCGACCGATCAGCCCGCCCAGGTTCATCTGCTGTCCGGTCGATGGCTGAAGGTAGACGTTCAGGTAGACCGTGGTCTGCGCGGGGACCAGTGCCGACGCTCGATCGGTCGAGTCCGAGAAGAGGAACAGGTACCCGGCCAGAAAGGCGGCGCCCGTGAGGCCGATGAGCGTGACGAGAGCGACGACGAGCCGATGCATCCGTCAGCGCCCGAGGAGGGCGCCGAGGCCGCCGCCCATGCGCGGCATCTTGCCGCCGCTGAACTTCTTCATCATCCGCTGCATCTCGACGAACTGTTTGAGAAGCCGATTCACCTCGGCCGTCGATGAGCCGCTCCCGACCGCGATCCGCCGTCGACGGCTGGCCTTGATGATCTCCGGCCGCCGACGCTCGTCGGGCGTCATCGAATCGATGATCGCCTCGATCCGCTTCATCTGCCCCGAGTCGACCGCTTCCTGCGCCGCCCCGGCCATCTGCCCCGCCCCGGGGATCATGCCGAGCAGTTGACCGATGGGACCCATCTTCTTGATCTGGTTCAGCTGACTCCGAAAATCCTCGAGCGTGAACCTGTTCTCCATCATCCGCTGCGCGACCTGCTCGGCTTCCGCCTGGTCGACGTTCTCCTGGACGCGCTCGACGAAGCTGAGGATGTCCCCCATACCGAGGATGCGCTGGGCCAGGCGGTCAGGGTGGAATGCCTCGAGCCCGTCGGTCCGCTCCCCGGTACCAAGAAAGGCGATGGGCAGGCCCGTCGCGGCCCGCATGCTGAGCGCGGCGCCACCGCGAGCGTCGCCGTCCATCTTTGTGAGAACGAGTCCCGTGACCGGAAGCTTGGCGTGAAACGCATCCGCCACACGCACGGCCTCCTGGCCGGTCATGGCATCCACGACCAGCAGGGTCTCGGCGGGGGTTACGGTCCCCACGATGCGGACGAGCTCGTCCATCATGGCCTCGTCGACGTGAAGCCGGCCGGCCGTGTCGAGAATCATGACGTCGACCCCGCGCTGGCGAGCCACCTCCAGGCCCGAGCGGGCCACCTCCAGCGCCGGCGTGCCGACCGGCCGCGTGTGGACCTCGACCCCGATCTGATCGCCGAGCTGGACGAGCTGATCGACGGCAGCTGGGCGATAGACGTCTGCGGCCACCAGGAGCGGCTTCTTGCCATCCCGGCGCAGGCGCACCGCCAGCTTGGCCGCGGTCGTCGTCTTTCCGGAGCCCTGAAGGCCAACCATCATGAGCACCGATGGCTTCGCATCAAGGTTGAGGTGATGGCGCGCGCCGCCGAGGACCGCGACGAGCTCCTCGTGCACGATCTTGACGATCTGTTGGCCCGGGTTCAGGCCGCTGAGCAGGTCGGAACCGGCGGCACGCTCGCGAACTCGCGCCACGAAATCCTTGACGACGCGGAAATTGACGTCGGCCTCGAGGAGGGCAAGGCGAATTTCTCGCAGGGCGACGTCGAGGTCCGCCTCGGTGATCCTGGCCTTGCCCCGAAGGCGTTCGCTGATGCCCTGGAGGCGCGCTGAGAGAGACTCGAACATGAAAGGTCCGCTACGGGGTCGATGCCGGCAGGCAGAGGCTCGGCAAATGGCTGCCCATTCTACGGGGCGCCGTCTGCCGCGGCAACGAAGGCTATTCGGCGAAGAGCCATTCGACGAACGCCTCGGGATCGAACGGAGCGAGTGCATCGATCTCCTCCCCGACCCCGGCGAACAGGATCGGGACTCCGAGCCGCTCTGCCACGGCCAGCGCGACTCCGCCCTTGGCCGTGCCGTCCAGCTTGGTGAGGATGATGCCGGTGACACCGACCTCGCGACTGAATGCCTCCGCCTGCATCAGCCCGTTCTGGCCCGTCGTCGCGTCCAGGACCAGCAGCACGTGCTTCGGCTGCCCCGGCAACCGGCGCTCGATAACGCGGCGAATCTTCGCCAGTTCGTCCATCAGCTGCTGCTTGTTCTGCAGCCGACCGGCCGTATCGACGAGCACCACATCGAGGTTTCGTGCCTCGGCGGCGACCACGGCATCGAACGCCACGGCACCGGGGTCGGCGCCGGCCCGCTGCGCGATCACCGCCACGCCGAGCTGTTCGCCCCAGATGCGCAGCTGCTCGACAGCGGCCGCCCGGAACGTATCCGCCGCAGCGAGGGCGACCGTCCTGCCCTCGCTGATCAGGCGATGGGCGAGCTTGGCGAGCGATGTCGTCTTACCCGTCCCGTTGACGCCGACGAACAGGATCACCGAGGGCGCGGCGCCGAGCTCGAATCGTCCCGATCCGACCCGTACCAGTCGGTCGCGGATCTCCGTCGCCAGTGCACGACGAGCATCCTCGCCGCTGCGTCCGCCATCCGTGCGGAACCGCGTGCGCGCCGCATCGACGAGCTCGAGGGTGGTAGTCGCTCCGACATCGGCGCCGATCAACGCTTCCTCGACTTCGTCCCAGGTCGCGGCGGTCGCGGGCGAGCCCGCGCCCATGATCGAGCGTAGCCGAGCGCCGAGGCCGGACGGACGGGCGCGCAGTCGCATCCCGCCGCGGGCGCGCGGTGGTCGTGCCATCGTCATCGGCTCGGCTGGCGTCACAGGCTCCTCTGACGGGCTGTCCGGCCCACGACGCCAGAACATCAGGCGCTCACCTGCGCCGGCAGGTCCGCCAGGCGAAGGGAGAGTACCCGGCTCACGGCCGCGTCGGTCATGGTCACCCCGTAGATCGTGTCGGCCACCTCGATGGTTGCCCGATTATGGGTGATGACCACGAAGTCGATCGATTCGGAGAGCTTGCGGAGAGCCTGCGCGAATCGCCCGATGTTCGCCTCGTCCAGGGCGGCGTCCACCTCATCGAGGATGCAGAACGGGACCGGGTTGACGGTGAGCATGGCGAAGAGCAGGGCGACCCCGGTCAGGGCTCGTTCGCCGCCCGACAGCATGGCAAGGCGCTGGAGCCGCTTGCCGGGTGGGCGAACGACGATCTCGATGCTCCCGGGAGCGTCGCCATTCGCTTCGTCACCGGCCTGGAGCGACCCGGAGCCGCCCGCGAACAGGAGCCGGCAGTACTCGTCGAAGCGCTGGCCGATCGCCCGGAAGGCGGCATCGAACCGCGCTGAGATCTCGCCATCCAGGGTGCCGATGAGCTCCTCGGTCGAGGAGATGGCGGCCCGCAGATCCGTGTCCTGGGTGGTCATCTCGCCCAGCCTGGATGCCATCTCACGGTGCTCATCAACCGCGAACGGATTGACCGAACCGATCTGCGAGAGGGTGCGGCGCACACGGCGCAGCTCCGCCTCGAGCTGGACATCGTCCAACGCCTCCACTTCGCCGGTCGGAACAGCAACGTCGGTCTCGAGCTCGGGTAGGCCGTCGAGCGCAACCTGGCGCTCACGAATGAGCCCCGCGAGGGCCTCGTCACGACGCGAGGCATCGATGACTGCGGCCTGCGCGGCGCGCTCGAGGTCGCCGAGCCGTACGCCGGCGCCACCCTGCTCCCGCTCCCGCGCGACAAGCTCCTCCCGTTGACGCATGCGTTCCCGCTCCGCTTCCTGATGAGCTCCATCCGCGGCGGCGTGTGCGGCGGATGCGGCGGCAGCCGGTTCAGTCAATGCTGCGAGCTCCTCGCCGATACCCGCAATCGCACTGCGGCGCTGCGGTATGGCGGACTCCAGCTGTATCAGCCTGGATTCAAGGGCGGCTCGCTCACCGCGCACTCCTGCCGTCCGGTTCTCCAGCTCCTCCGCTGCGCGCCTGGCCACCACCCATGCTTCACGGGCCGCGTCTCGCCGCACCGCGATCGCGTCGCGCCGCCCACGGGCATCGTCAGCGCCGGCCTGGCGAACCGACAGGTCCTCCTCCCCGACCTCAGGGCTCGTCGTCTCCGCATGCGTGGCCGCTGACTGGATCACGGCAAGATCCTCGATCAGCTGCTCCACCCGCGCCCGCTCGCGGTTCACCGCCGCATCGGCCGCGGCACGAGCCTCGCGCGCGATGCGCGCCGCGCCCGCTGCCTCCTCATTGAGCGCTCGAGCGGCAAGGTGCTCGTCGCGCAACGTCCGGAGCTTCTCGGTCGCGGCGTGCGCGGCCCGCTGGGCGTCAAGCACGCGTGATTCAAGCTGACGCACAGCATCTCGAAGCGCAAGGCGTCGTGCGTGGGCCCGGGCCGCCACTCCACCGGGAGGATCCCCCCGGCCGCGGAGGGTCAAGCCGTGTGCATCGGCGAAATCGCCCTGCACCGTGACCGCCGTCCAGCCCGCGGGGAGCCGGCGCCATCCGCTCAGCAGAGCCGGCAGATCCGCGGCGAGCACGGCGCGCGCCAGGACATCCGGGGCGTCAGCCATGCCGATCCATTCTGCCACCGTCGAGGATCCTCCCACCGCAGCCAGGGCCGCCTTCCGCCCATCCTCCGCCGAATCCCGAGGAGCGAGGATCCGAGCCGCACCGCGGGCGTCACCGAGCTCGGACGTGGGATCTCCATCCGTCCACAACAACGCGTCCTCGACATCACCGCCCACGGCAGCCTCGATGGCGGGCCATGACGCCTCGGGCGCCGAGATGGCGTCGAGCACGGTCGGCCAGCCCGCTGCCGACAGGCGTCTGCCGAGCCGGGCCGCGCTGTCGTGTGGCTCCGCAAGAGCCTCGAGCTCTGCCCGAGTCGCTCCGAGTCGCTCCGTCAGCTCGATGGTGGTTTGGCGCGTCGCGTCGGCCGCCTCCTGGGCATCGTCTCGGCGTGCCTCCGCCTCCTCGCGTGCCTGCATGGCGGCGCGCGCGGCACTCGCTGAGCTGTCCTCCTGCTCGGCCGTCGCCGACGCGGTCTCGACCAGACCTCGCAGCAGCGCTTCAGCTGTCGAGCGCTCGTGCATGGCGTGCTCGACACGCGCGCGATGGCGCGCCGCCTCCTCGGCCAGGCGCGCACGAGAGGCGATCACGTCGCTGTGTCGCGCGCGCAGCTCGGACACCGCCTGCTCGGCCGCCAGCAGCGCGTCGTCCGCTTCCGCCAGCTCGGCGACGGTCGCCCGCCAGTGCTCCTCGGCGGCCGCGGCGGCCGCAATCGCCGGCTCCACGTCCGTGCCCGGCGTCTCCCGCCTCAGCGTGTCGAGCGACTGCGCGACCTGGCCCAGCTGGCTCTGGTCTCGTTCGAGACCGGCAGTCAGCTCCATCTGTCGAGCCACGACCGCCTCGACCCGTCCCTCCATCCGGATCAAGGTCTCGCGCGCCAACTGTCGTGCATCTCCCGACGCGCGGGACGCCTCTTCCGCTGCCCAATACCTCGCCTCGGCCGCGGCCACCGTGGCTCGACTCGTCTCCTGAGCGTCCCGATAGGCAGCCAGGGCGGCTTCGGCGGCCGCGGCTCGTCGTCGAGCGTCGCCGAGCTCCGCCTTGGCCGCCTGTTCGCGACGCTGATGAGACGTGGTCACCAGGGCCCGCGCGCGCGCCCCGAGCGTATCGTGCTGTTGCTGGTGTTCCGCCTGCATCGCCAGGCGCCGAACCTGGGGCTTGAGCTCGCCGATGAGGTCGCTCATGCGCGTCAGGTTGGCCAGCGCGCGGGTGAGGCGGCCCGATGCTTCGTTGCGCTTGACCTGGAGCGCCTTGACGCCGGCAGCCTCCTCGAACAGCTGGCGCCGCTCTTCCGGTCGCAGCGAGAGGGCAGCGTCGACCGTGCCCTGCCCGACGACCACCAGCTCGTTGGCACCCAGGCGACCCTCACCCAGCAGATCGACGACGTCTCGAAGCCTCGCACGAGCGCCATTGATCAGGTATTCACTCTCGCCGGACCGATACGCGCGTCGCCCGATTGCAACCTCGGTAAAGTCGATCGGGAGCCATCCGTCATGGTTATCGAGCGTGAGACTGGCTTCCGCCATGCCCTGTGGCCCGCGGCGTTCGGATCCGCCGAAGATCACATCGTCAGCCCGACGCGTGCGC
>JALZJE010000227.1 GCA_030859955.1 Chloroflexota bacterium
CGGTGATGGCAAGAGCCGACTCGAGGCGATTCGGGCGCTGAAGTGGCACCTCGGCCGCGTCGTGTATCGGACCATGCTGGCCGACGCGCGCCGAACAGCCATAAGGAGTTGACAAGATAGGAGCTCATCGAGCGCGGCTGGCGGGGCAGTTCGGGCGCGATGTGACCCGTAGCGCGGGTGGATCGACAGAGGGCTCCCTCTCGCTGACCGTTAGCCCCGTGGTGCGGGTCGCGAACGCCCTGCGTCGCGATCAGCCCGACGCGAGGAGCTCGTCGAGAATGGCGACCATCCGGGCCGGATCCAGCGGACCGACCACCTCACGCAGGATGGTTCCCTCGGCGCCGATGAAGTAGTGGCGTGGCAGTCCATCGGTCCCGGCCCAGCGGTAGTAGGTTTCCAGCGTCGGGTCGAGCAGAATCGGGTACTCGACGCCATAGCGGTGGGCAAAGTCCGCGACTGCATCGCGCTCCTCACCCCAATCGACGCCGAGGATGAGCAGGTCATCGGGATACGCCTCCGCCAGGCGTTGCATGGCCGGCATCTCGGTTCGGCACGGCTCGCAGCTGGTTGCCCAGAAGTTGACCCAGACGAGACGCCCGTCGGCATCGGCCAGGGACCAGGCGCGGCCATCGAGGTCCCGGGCAGTCAGCTCGGGCGCGGCCTGACCCACCTTTGTCCCAGCGCGCCCGTCCGGCGTGCCTCTCAGCAGAGGAATCGTCGTCAGCACCCCGAGCATGACCGCAAGGGTGAGAATGCCGATGAGCCACAGCAGGCTCGCGCGCCGCTGCCGCAGGATCGCGGGGATCATCCGCCGAGCACCTCCACGAGTTCCGGACGGGTGATGACCATCTCGAGCCGGTCGGTACCTTCAAGCGCGAGGACTGGAATGCGGTGCGCATAGCGCACGAGCAGGTCGTCATCCGCCTCGACATCGATCGCGTCCCATCCATCGGTTCCGAGCATGGCATCCAGCAGGACGCCCGCCTCGTCGCAGAGGTGGCAGCCGTGCCGAACGTAGAGGGTCGGTCGTGGCGGCATGCGGCGGATGATACGGTAGGATCCGACGGGCGCCGCCCCCGTAGCTCAGTGGATAGAGCGCCGCCGTCCTAAGGCGGGCGTCGGGGGTTCGAATCCCTCCGGGGGCGCCATTGCCACGCTTGAGCGGGCAGTCGCGCGAGCAATTGTACCGGTCGCGATTGTCATGACATGACAACTCAACCTGGCGCCATGCGATCGGACGTCCGTGGTGAGAATGATGTACCGGCGCAGATCGTGCGTACGGTATGTATCAAGGGCCGATCAGGTTGCACCGTGGCCTGCATGACCCGCAGCAGGAGAAAATCCGCGTGATTCGCAGCCGACCCATCGCCCTGATCCCCACGTTGTCGACCGTCGCGGTCGCCACGCTCGCCATTTCCGCCTTCGGCCTCTGGTTCGTGATGAGCGCAACACCGGTCCGCGCTGCGGATCAGGCCGTGAGCATCGAGAACTTTCTGTTCAGCCCGCAGGACCTGACCATCGAGGTCGGCGACACGGTGACCTGGACCAACCTCGACAGCTTCTCCCACACCGCAACATCGACCAGCGGGCCGGCATCGTTCGACTCGGGCAATCTCGCGACCGGGGACACCTTCTCGTTCACGTTCGACACCGCCGGGACGTACGAATACTTCTGTGAGATCCACCCCAACATGATTGGATCGATCACGGTCACCGCTGCGACGGCCGCACCGTCGGCCAGCACGCCTGCCTCCAGTGCCCCCGCAGCCAGCACCCCTGCTTCCAGCACCCCTGCTTCCAGCGCTCCGGCCGCCAGCTCGGTGCCGGACACCGGGATCGATGCGGGCGTCGGCGCCTCGGGCACCTGGCAGCCAATCTTGCTCGTCGCGCTGGTGCTTGTGGCCGGCCTGGGGCTGCTGGTGACGTTCCGCGCCCGACGCGCGTAACAGAGGCAAGGGCCGGGCGCCAGAGCGACCGTCCGGCCCCGGGTGAGATCAGCTTCCGGGCTTGAAGACCATCAGGAAGACGAGCACGACGATGGCGCTCTTCAGGACGAGCGATCCGATGAGCGCTCGTCGTTCATGGATGACCAGCTGAAGCTCGGATGATGCCCGGTCGTCCGGACTGGCAGCCGCCGCTGCCGCCGTCATGCGACCAGTCCACGGGCCGGTGACGGCGCCGCCGGTGGCCATTCGACCTCTGGCTCGGGGACGGCGCGGATCGGGGACGGCAACGGCCGGATCGTAGCACCGGGCAGGTCTGGAACACGTCAAAGCACGAACGTGAAGAGATTGGCGAGGCGCGCGAACGCGTTCAGAAAGATCATCACGCCGATCACCATGATGAACGCGCCGGAGACGACCTGCACCCACCGATGGTGGCGCCGCAGCCAATCGAGCAGTGGCCGCAGGCGGGGGAGTGCCAGGGCTGCCGCCAGGAACGGGAGTGCCAGGCCGGCGGAGTAGGCGATCAGCAGGGTGAACACCGCCGGCGCAGAGCCGCTCGAGGCCCCCATGGTGAAGATGGCTCCCAGCACGGGACCGATGCACGGCGTCCAGCCGACCGCCACGAAGGCACCCAGCGCGAGGGATCTGGCGAAACGCGCAGTCGGGATTGCCGAGGCGTCGATCCCGATACGAAAGCGATCCAGGACCGGCCCGAAGAGGCCGGTGGTGAGCAGGCCGAGGACGACCACGGCGATGCCGGCCACCTGGCGAAGCTCGGGGATGCGGAAGAGCGGTCCGCCCACCAGGCCGATGGATGTTCCCAGAACGACGAACACCGCGGTGAAGCCCCCGATGAAGAGCAGCGCCTGGGGCAGGATGGCGCTCCGCGTAACGGCGACGGCCGTTCCGCTTTCCCCGCGAGCCACAGAAGCGTCGCCGAGGAAGGCAAGGTAGACCGGCAGCAGCGCGAGCACGCATGGCGAGACGAATGAGATCAGGCCCGCGGCGAACGCCAGTGCGAGGGTGACCTCAGTCATGGCCTCAGCGCCGACGGCGGCACCCCCGGCTCGACCACGATCGGTGCTGCGATGATCCAGAGGGAGAGCACTGTGTACCCGATCATGAGCGCGACCATCGGCAGCCCCGCCACCGCCGCCCGTGCGGGTGCGTCACGGAGCGCATGCCGGTGGGCGAGACCGATACCGGCGATGTGGCCGCCCACGATGGCCGCAACGCTCAGGTACCAGACGAGCTCGATCGGGATCCAGTCGAGCTGTGGCGCGAGGCTCGTCAAGGGGTCAACGATGAGCGACGGCAACCACACGAGCCCCTGGAGGACGAGCGTCAGGTAATGCGCGATGAGGTAGCCACCCGCGATCGGCAGGAGCGTCACCGCATAGCGGCCGGCCATGGGTCGCATGGATCCGCGGGCATGCGAATGGCTCAGCGCGTGGGTCACGGCAACGGTGTTCAGAAACGCACCCAGGAACATGGCGAACACGGCCGTCAGCTGGAGTGTCTCGACGACCAGGAAGGTGATCGAGCTGGTCGGTCCCAGCACCGCTGACATCGAGGGATAGAACGCGTTGAACAGGAACGCCCCCACGGCGGTCTCGCGCAGCCCATCGTAGGTGACGCCGGCCAGGACGAGGATAATGAAGACCACGTCCGACCACCCCGGACGCGTAGGTTCAGCCAGCCCGACGATCCACGGGCGCAGCTCGGCCTGACGCTCGTGGTCTTTGGCGGCGACGCTGCATTCCGGGCAGTCGAGGCAGCGCGCGGGGTCGCACAGCTCCTCGCAGCCGGAGCACACCTGAGCGCTGAGCGATCGGCGCCCGAGCGGACCGATGCGGCCGAACCAGGCGAGCTCGACCTCGAGCAGCTCGGCGTGTCGTAGCCACGCGATCTGTCCGAACAGCAGCATGCCGGCCAACGTCAGGATGGTGTAGCCAGACATCAGAATCGCGACCGCCACGGCGACGTCGCCGCCGGGCAGGACCAGCTCGGCCCAGATGGCTCCCGCGAGCAGAAGGACCGCGGGCCAGCGCGCGAGCCATGGCGGATAGCGCAGCCCCGCATCGAGACGATCGGCTCCGAAGCGGCGCGCGAGCCACTCGAGTCCGGCGAAGGTGCTCCGGAATGGGCTGAGCGAAGGCCACGGGTTGCCCACCAGCACGGCGATGATCGGCAGGCCGACCCAGATCCCGATCCAGAGCAGGACCGCGGGCAGTGGCGAGATGTCGCCGACCACGAAGCCGACGACGATCGCTCCATACCACCAGGCCACGCCGAGGATGCGGAGTGCCAGCCGCATGACTCTGCCAATGGCGATCGAGATGGGTCGCGACGCATGCCCCGGCTCGGTGCGGACATCCCGGTTCGTCAGCGTCCGCGCCATGAAGGAGGCCGCGACCGCTGCCGCCGCCCCGGCGAGGTAGAGCCACAGGGGCACCGGCAACTGGAATGTGCCGCCGATGGCATGCGCCGTGACGGGGGACGGCATCGGGATGAAGACCAGCAGCGCGATCGCAGCCGCGGCGACCGCTCTAGGGCTCATTGACCGTGAAGACGCCCACGGAAGCACCCTCGGTGTTGTCATCGGTATGGAATTCGATCGGGAACTGCCCCGCGCGGGTCGCGGTGAAGACGAGCTCCGTCACTTCCCCGGCCGTCACTGACGTCGCCGGAACCTGCTCATCGTAGCCGTGGATGTGTATCACCCCGTCTACCGCGGCCGCCACGACCAGCGTCACCTCGTGGTCCCGACAGACGCCGGGGTCCGAGGGGGTCAGCGCATCTGCCGAAAGCTCCAGCTCGACCCGCGTCGGCAGACTCTCACACGCGGCGTCGCCGTCCAGGCAACCGGTAAGCATGGCGATCCATAGTCCCACGGCAAGGCGCACGAAGCGCATCGGCCCCTTCTCCTGCTGCATCGATGTGCGTGTCATCCACCGATGCGGTACGGCGCCCGCAGGCAGTCCGAAGTATACGAGGCGGCGTGAGCAGCCATGGATGGCGCGTGGATTGCAAGGCATTCGAGGGCACGAATACCAATCCATTTGCTAGTCCAAGGAGACCGCCGCAATGGCTTCCGTCGTCGAAAGCATTGACGTCACCGTTCCCGTCAGCACCGCCTACAACCAGTGGACCCAGTTCGAGGATTTCCCGCATTTCATGGAAGGTGTGAAGTCGGTCACTCAGACCGATGACACCCATCTGCACTGGGTTGCCGAAGTGGCCGGCAAGGACAAGGAGTGGGACGCCGAGATCACCGAGCAGCACGCCGATGAGCGAGTCGCGTGGAATGCCACGTCGGGCGCCGAGAACGCCGGTGTCGTGACCTTCCATCGCATCGACGACGAGACGACTCGCGTCACGCTCCAGCTTGACGCGGAGCCTGAAGGCCTCGTCGAGAACGTGGGCACTGCCCTGGGCTTCCTGGACCGCCGTGTCAAGGGAGATCTCGAGCGTTTCAAGGAATTCGTCGAGAGTCGCGGGGTCGAGACCGGTGCCTGGCGTGGGGACGTGGAGGCTCCGACGCAACGGTGACGGAGCGCAACCCGTCCGGTGGCGCCATGACGGGTGCCACCGGTGGCCTCACCCCGGATGAGCTTGCAGAGCCGTTCATTCCGGCCGAGCGGCGCGAGGTGTCCGATCCACAGGCCCAGGCGGCCGTGACTGCCGCGCAGGCTGCTCGCGCACCGGCGCAGGCGGGTGATGTCGGCGATCCAGGGAGCGATCGTCCGGATGCAGGGCCGACGAACCTGGCGTCCCGCGAGTCGGGCTATGGGTCGGAGCACGGCCTTTCGCCGAACGATCCCGCCTACCGCATGGAGTCTCGACCCGTCGCCACGCCGGACGAGTCAACACCACCCCGGGATGGCCATACACGGATCGGCGGGGACAACGTGTCAGACGAAGACCACTTCTGAGGTCGTTGAGTCAGGCGGCCGAGCGCCTGGATGCCTTCTTTCGAGCCTGCGAGCGCTTGGGCTTCTGTTCCCGCTTCGCGGCGTCGACGCTGGCCTTCAGCGCCTCCATCAAGTCGATCACCTTGACGGCGGTTAGGAGCAGTGCAGTGCCCAAGGCCTCGGCGGCCGCGCCGCGAGCGACGGACGCCTCCGGACGCGTGTTTGTCACGGGCGGAGTGTAGTCATCCTCCGGCTAGTGGCGGCGACTTAACACTGGGATGACACGCGCTGCCTACCATTCGGTCATGGAGAAACGCCGCGTCCTGTTCGTCTGCACCCACAACAGCGCCCGCTCGCACATGGCCGAGGCCATGCTGAACGCATGGGGAGAAGGTCGCTTCGAAGCGTTCAGCGCCGGGACCGAGGCCGGCGGCATCAAGCCCGAAACGGTCCAGGTCATGGACGAGATTGGGATTAGTCTGGATGGCCACCGTAGTAAGACCATCGATGAGTTCGCGGGCCAGCCATTCGATTGGTTCATCACCGTGTGCGACGAGGCCCAAAGGAATTGCCCAGTGCTGCCCGGCGTGACTGAAGTGGGCCACTGGAGCGTGGAGGACCCTTCCTCTGCGCAAGGCACCCAAGAGGAGCGCTTGGAGGTGTTCCGCGCCGTCCGCGACCGCATCCGCAACCGGCTGCGCCTGTTCATCATCGCGGGCGGGCGTCCCGACCTCGCTGCCCCGGAGCCGACGACACTCACCTAGCCCGCTGCTGCTACCGGGGAGGGTTGGGCTGCCAGTGCACGCACAGGGCAGTAGCGGAGTCTGGGTCTGCTGGGCACCATGAGGAAGTTGATCGCTCCCTTCCATATGGGCCTCATGGGCTCTAGTCCGCTCGCTCGCGGACATTGCTGTCCTCGTCCACCTCGATGTCGTACCTCTCGGCGGCAGCCAGGATCTTCTTGCGAGCGCGTTCCTTCGCCGCCTTGCTCTCGAAATCGGTCTGGTTGAAGCGCGCGGTGGCGTTGCGCACGTGCGACTCGTCGTGGATCGGCAGATGCTCGCCTCCGTCGCGGTCGACATAGGCGAATTGGTCCGCGCGCAACGCGTCGCGTTCCTCGCTGCTGAGGTCACTCATATAGCGGCTCTCCTCGTGGTGGCTGTCGCGCTCGCAGTGGCATAACGCATGCCCGTGTTTGCGTCATGAGCGTTCGAGTTCGCAGCGGCACATCAGGTTGGGAGTATTCCACCGGATGGGCAGCTTCTACCCGGTTGACCTGCGCCATGAGAGTCACCTTGAGTTCTATGCCATGCTCGTGCGACGCGGGGCGATGTAGCCCACAAGCGCTTGCTCGCCGAGCGGCACACGACTTGCATTCGACCTCGCGTGACCCCCGCCCCGCCGTCCGGACCCATCATCGAGGTCCGCAATGTGACGCGTGCCTTCGATGAGCGCACCGTCATCGATGACCTCACGTTCGACGTCGAGCGGGGCACCATCCTGGGCCTGATCGGGCCGAGTGGGTCGGGCAAGACGACCACCGTGCGCATGCTGACTGGCACGCTCGGACGTACCAGGGGCGAGATTCGCGTGCTCGGCGAAGACCCGATCCGGTTCAGTCGCCGCACCCGCGGCCGAATCGCCTACATGCCTCAACTGTTCAGCCTCTACGAGGATCTGTCGGCGCAGGAGAACGTCGGCTTCGTCGCCGCGCTGTATGGCATCGGCCCATTCAAGCGGAGGCGCCTCATCCGCCGAGCCCTCGAGGTGGTCGACCTCACCGACGCGCGCCATCGGCTTGCCCGGGACCTGTCGGGCGGCATGCAGCGACGGCTCGAGCTCGCCTGCGCGCTCGTTCACAGCCCGGACGTCCTGTTCATCGACGAGCCGACGGCCGGGATCGATCCCATGCTGCGGCAGTCCATCTGGGACGAGCTGCGCACGCTGCGCGACGACGGCCGAACGTTGCTCGTCACGACGCAATACGTTGCCGAGGCAGAGTATTGCGACCGGGTGGCCCTCATCGCGGACGGTGAGCTCGTGGCGCTCGATACGCCGGACGAGCTGCGCAAGCTCGTGTTCGGTGGCCAGATGCTCGAGGTCAGCACAGAGCGCGCGGTCGACCCCGAGGTGCTCGGTGACGTGCCCGGGATCATCGGCGTGCGCCAGGCCGGCGCGCGCCAGTTGTTCGTCACGACGGAGAACGCGGCGACGACCACGCCGTTGGTCTTCGAGGCGCTGCGCCAGGTGGGGATCGGTGTCATCGGCATGGAGGAGCACCAGCCGACCTTCGACGAGGTGTTCACCCAGCTGGTCGAGCAGCGTCGTGCGGGCCGCAGCCAGCAGGAACTTCGATCGCCTGAGCCTGAGCCCCTGGGTGCGCGAAGTGCGTGACCTGGTCCAGGGAATCTCCCAGAGCATCGTGCGCATGGCTTCCTTCACCGGCAAGGAGCTCCGCGAGGTCATACGCCGGCCCGGCGTGTTGCTGAGCCTGGTCCTGGGTCCGTTCCTGGTCATGTTCCTCTTCGGCCTCGGGTACAGCGGCTTTCGGGCGCCGTTCACGACCGAGATCGTGGTCCCGGCCGACAGCGACTTCTCGCGTTCGGTCGACGACTACGAGAATCTCGCGCCGGGTCGCCTCAACATCTCCCAGGTCAGTGACGATCGCGACGGTGCCGAAGCGCGGCTCCAGGACGGGGAGATCGATCTGCTCGTGGTGGTGCCGGCGAATTCTGCCGCCGAGCTTCGCGAGGGCAGACAGACCGCGATCCGGGTTGCCTGGAACCAGGTCGACCCGGTGTATGACCAGCTGGCGACCCTCGCGACCCAGATCCTGGTCAGCAGCCTGAACGCGGAGATCATCGAGCAGGCGGCCGCGACCGGGATCACCCTCGCCGAGGGAGCGCTCGGTTCCGAGGTGACCAGCATCCCGCCGGACGTCATCGCCCGGCCGACGACAGCCGAAACCGAGAATGTGGCTCCGACCCCGCCGGCAGTGCTCAACTTCTTCGGACCGGCCGTGTTCGCGCTCGTGATCCAGCATCTGGCCATCACCCTCACCGCGCTCTCCATGGTTCGGGAGCGATTGAGCGGGCAGATGGATCGCTTCCGCGTTGCTCCGGTGACGTCGATGGAGCTTCTGGTGGGCAAATACATCGCGTACGCTGTCCTGAGCCTCGCGGTGAGCGCCATCGTGGGGGTGCTGCTCGTGGGTGTCCTGGGCATCCCGCTGCTCGGAAGCATCGGCATGTTCGTCGGCATCGTCATGCTGCTCACGTTTGCTTCGCTTGGCTTCGGGCTGCTCATCTCGCTCATCGCGGATTCGGAGCGCCAGGCGGTCCAGCTGTCGATGCTGATGCTGCTTGCCAGCGTCTTCTTCTCAGGCTTCGTCCTGCCGGTGACCGACTTCGCACAATGGATGCAGTACATCGCGTACGCACTCCCCGTGACGCACGGAATCTCCGCGCTGCAGGACCTCATGCTGCGCGGCCGGGTGGTCGACACGTGGATGCTCATCGCCCTGCTGGGCATCGGCATGGTGCTCTACGTCGGCTCGCTGATCCGGCTGCGCCGGGTGATTCGTACCGCCGACTGATCCACGCCGTGGCTCCCTCGGTGAACGCCAATCGCCAGAGCGCCCAGGCACGATCAGCGACACGACCCGCCGCCACCGGGGTTGGCTGAATTCATCGATATGTCGGTGTATCCCTGGCATTGGATGCGTTCCTGCGCGCCTTCTGAGCTTGCTCACGTACGAAATTTCGACTATTCCCGGCCCCGCGATCGGTTCAGGGCGGAATTTGACCGATTGGTCGTACGCAGTGAGGCGGGCCTCTAACGCTACCGAGTGTTTCGCTCCCCCGCGGTCCGGGGAAGGCGCAGCAGCACAAGGCCGCCGAGCAGGCCACCGACCGCGGGAACCAGCAGCCAGGCGAGGAGCAGCAGGACGAACAGGCGGAGCGGTGGCCCTGAACCACCGGCGCCGTTGGCGTCGCGAAGCACGGCCAGCTCCGCGCTCAGGGTGTTCAGCTCCGTCCCGATGCGCGTGACGTCGGAGCGCGTGGCGCCGAGCGAGCCACCGACGCGGTCCAGCGTCTCGCCGAGCGCGGACGCCTGCTCGGCGCTGGCGTCGAATTCGGCCGCCAATGGCAGCAACGGCTGAGCGCCGAAGACGGCGAGCTCCATGGCGCGCGCCAGGGACGTGAGAGTGCCCGCCGCATCACGTGCCAGCGCCCCGGCCGCCTCGGCGGAGCCCTCTGCCTCCGAGAGGCTGCCGTCGACGTTCGTGAACGCGTCGGCGGCCGCGTCAGTGCTGCGAACTGCGGCGGCCAGTGTTCCGTCGGCGGTGGCGGCCAATCGCTCGATACGCGACGCGACCTCCAGGCCGATGACGGCGCCGCCCAGCACGAGGCCGAAGCCGAGGAGCCCGTACAGGATCAGTGTCCAGGCGAGCAGCCGGCGTCGCAGCACCGCTAATCCTCCCCGAAGAATGGGTCGTCGCCGTACAGCTCCAGCCAGCGGCGTCGCATCTGCCGGATCGTGGCCGTGACGGACGCTGGGGGCGTTTCGGGGGGGAGAAGGCTCGCCACCGCCGCGCGAACCCGGTCGCTCGTCTCCATGCCGAGGAGCGCGGTGTAGTCGGCGACGCGCTGCGCGGGCGTCTTGCCCGCGGCGCGCTCGCGAACCAGCACATCGGCCTCGTGCTCGAGTGCGCCTGCATAGTCGCCATCCGTCCGCTCCAGCTCGGCGAGCAGGAGTGGAATCGCTTCCAGCCGTGGGTCCGAGTATGCCCAGCGCATGAAGCCGTCGAGCGATCCCGGCTGGCGATCATGGTGTCCCGCGTGGAACTGTTGGAGGTACTGGCGGCGCTCGTCGTCGCTGCGCGTGAGGGCGATCTGGACCATCTGGCGCATCTCCGGCGTCCAGCGACGGAGAGACTCGACGAACTGGCGAAGCGTCAGGCTTCCGGCGGGCTGCGGTTGAAATCGGTGTTCATGGACGTGCTGCACGGCGACCGTATACTAACGGCCGTGCGCCGAGCCCTCACACAGACTGCCCCTGTTGCGGAGCCTGCATGCGACGTCTGACACGGGTTGCCGCGTTCGTCGCGGCGGGCGTGCTCGCGTTGTCAACGAGCACGTCGGGGGGACCGATGGTGGCGTCCGAGCATCCCCTGCGCTACCTCGCGGGACCACCCGGAACGCTTGATCCCGCCTTCATCGCCGACGCGGCCGACGTCCAGCTCCTGCTTCAGCTCTATGCCGGTCTGACGCGCCTGGACGAGACCGGTGAACCGTATCCCTCGCTGGCATCCGGGTGGGAGATCAGCGCCGATGGGC
>JALZJE010000229.1 GCA_030859955.1 Chloroflexota bacterium
CCAGATGGCCCGGCCACCGCATTTCCTGGTCGCTAGCCCTGGCGAAGGCCCGCCAGCCGCGACTCGACCTCGGCTTCCGTATCGGCGTCCTCGAGCGATGCGAACTCGTCCTCGAGCGAGGATGCAGCGACCTCGGACATGCCACGGGCCATGGCCTCCTCGCGGCGGACTCGCTCCTCGAAGCGGTTCAGCTCGGAGGTCGGATCCATGACCGATACCTCGCGCACGGCCTCCTGGACCTGGCGCTGGGCGGACGCCACCTTCGCGCGGCTCACGAGCTCGTCGCGCTTCTGTACCAGCTCCTCTCGCTTCACGCGCAGCTTGTTCAGGCCGTCCTTCAGCTGTTCGGTGAGGCCGGTCTGCTGCTCGATCTGCGTCTGGAAGGTAGTCACCTGCTGCTCGAAGCTGATCTGGCGGCGGATCGCGATCTTTGCGAGCTCCGTGAACCGGTCAGCCTCGGCTGCGTTGCCGGAGCCACGCATCTCATCGGCCTTGCGTGACGCGGCGCGTGCCTTGTTGCCCCACTCGGTCTGCGCCGTCTGCGCCTCGCGGTGGTCATCCTCCAGCAGCCGCAGGTTGCCAACGGTCTGGGCGACCGCCTCCTCCGCCTCGGCGATGTTGTTCGTGAAGTCACGCACGAGCTGGTCGAGCATCTTTTCCGGATCCTCGGCGCTGTCGAGCATGGTGTTGATGTTTGCGCGAACCAGCTGTCCGATCCGCCCCAGGATTGTCGTCTGAGCCATTGTTCTCCTCCACTGACGCTCGGCGGGCCGATGGGCCGCCGGATTCATTGTCGCCTACCAGCCGCCCCCACGGGATCGACCGCCTCCGCCTCCGAAGCCGCCTCCGAAGCTCCGGCCGCCACCCCCGAAGCCGCCTCCACCCCCGAAGCCTCCGCCGCCGAAGCCACCACCCCCGCGTCGGCCGCCGCCGGAGAGGATCGAGCCGATGATGCCGCCGATGATCGCCCCGCCCACGTCACCGCCCCAGTTGGCGCCGCGCCCCATGGGGAATGGCTGGCCGCCGATCACCACCGTCCCGCCGCGGCCGTGATCGACCGTGACGTCGAAGTCGTTCCGTGCGCGCTCGTAAGCTGCGTCCGCTAGCTGGGTGGCGCGTCGCGCATCGGCGAGGGCCGCGTTCGGGTCGTCATCGCGCAGCCTACGTGCACGCTCTAAAGCGGCATCTGCCTCCGAGAGCGCCGTGCGCGCTCGGCGACCGATCCCGTGGTGGCGACCGGCGATGAACTCCTCGGCTCGGTCCGCCGAAAGCTCGCCCGCCCTGATGGCGGCGTCCACTGCGGAAAGTTCGTGGGCACGTCGTTCCTCGCCCTCACGGACCTTCGCCGCGACCTCCTCCGCCTCGGATTCCGCCTCGCGTGCGAGCCGATAGGCCAGGACGAGATCTCGTGGCGTTCCACGCAGCGCAGCATCGGACGCCTCCAGCTTGGCGAGGGCGCCGGCCAGCTCATCGTCCTGATCGGTCTGCGGCACGCTGTCGACGGCGGTGCGCGCCGCCTCCACGTCGCCGCGCGCGCGGGCGACGGCCGCGTCGAGCCCGGACCGAGCTTCGGCGAGCGCCGCCGCTTCGTGATCGACCGCGTCGAGCAGCGCGCTGGCCTGGGCGAGGGCATCCTGGGAAGCCTTCGCGGCGCGTGCCGCTGCTCCACCGTCGCCGCGCTGGAGCGCCGCCTGCCCGTCGCCGGCTGCGCGAGCGGCGAGCTCGATCCGTTTTCGCGCCTCGGCAACGTTTCCCCTGACCGCCTGTGAGCTGCCGCTCGCTTCGCTGCCCAGGGTGGCCAGGGTACCTTCGGCCTGTGGCAGGCGCTCGGTCGTATCGGACACGCGGCGTTCCTGCTCCGCCAGGACTTCGGGCGCGCGCCGCTCGAGATCTCGCAGCTCCTGGAACCGCGCGGTCTGCTCCTGGACGAGCTTCTGCGCGGCCTCGCAATGCGCCACGATCTGGGTCAGCATGCCTTCCCGCTCGGCGGGCTGCTCTGGCGTACCGTCATCAAGTAGCTGGCGCAGCCGAAACGCGTCCTGGAGCTCGCCACGCGCCGAGGCGAGTGCCGCGCTGAACGGCTCGGTGGCCTCCGCGCCGAACTCGGCCTCGACGAACCCGAGCTCCTGCGTGTTGTGCCTCAGCAGCTCGTCGGTTTGGATCAGAAGGGCGTTCGATCGTTTCGCCAGGCCTCTCAAGCGCCCCTCGCGTTCACGATCGTCCTCTTCGGCCGCCCGGCCGGCCTGCCGCCGCTTCCACAGCAGCCACGCACCGAACGCAACGGCGCCAAGGGCCAGGAGGACGAGAAGGTTCAGCCCTCCCCCGGTTTCGCCGGGAGATGCTGCCGGTTCGCCGGGATCCGGTTCCGACGCTCCGCTGATGGCCCCGGCCAGTCCGTCCGCAGCCCCGGCGACAGCCGCGCCCCAGTCGCCGTCGGCGAGTATCGGTTCCACGTCGGTGGCCAGGATGCCGTCGATCTCCTCGTCAGTTACCTCGTCGAGCAGGTCGCCGAGCCACATTGCGTCGCGCCGGTCCTCGACCGCGACTGCCAGCAACGCATCGTTTCCGCCCAACCCGTTCTCGGCAGCGACCGCATCGGCGAATTCGGTGATGGGCTGGCCTCCGGTGGAGTCCACGAAGAGCACCCAGAGCTGGACGTTCTCTGCGTCCTCGAGGTCGCCGATGGCGCTTTCTGCCTCCGAAAGCTGTGCATCGCTCATCACACCGGCTTCGTCGACGACGCGCCGGTCGAGGGTCTGCGCCAGCAGCGGGGTGACGGCGACGGCGAGCGCGAGCGCGGCCAGGGCGCTCGACCGCAGCGCCGTTCGGGTGGAGGGCATCACGTGAAATATACGGCCTCGGCGATACAGGCGACGCTTGACGGAGGTGGCACACTCTTGTCATGAGTGGTACCTCAGTCGTGTCGGTGGGACCAAAGGGCCGAGTCGTCATTCCGGTGGAAATCCGGCGTGAGCTCGACATCCGCGAGGGGAGTGAGCTCGTCGCGCTGGTGGAGGGCGAGGCCGTCGTCCTGGTCCCGCGATCCGCAATCAAGGCGCGGCTGAGGTCGATCTTCGCGGCTGTCCCAGTGAGCATGCGCTCACAGCTCATCGACGACCGCCGGGCGGAGGCCGCGAGCGAGTCGCGCGAGTGACCGCGGTGGTTGACGCATCGGTGTTGCTGGCGTGGCTCCAGGACGAGCCGGGTGCAGATGAGGCGGAACCGCTGCTGATGGAGGGCCTCATCGGCGCGGCGAATTGGTCCGAGGTCCTTCAGAAGGCTGCGCAGCACGGAGCACCGACGGGAATTGTGGCCCGGCTGCTCGCGTCATTCGGCTTGACGGTGGTTGATGTGACTGCCGCGGACGCCGAGGTCGCCGCGGGTCTCTGGCATCCCGGCACCCACCTCTCCCTCGCCGATCGTCTCTGCCTGGCGCTTGGCCAGCGCATGGGGCTTGACGTCGTCACGGCCGATTCGGCGTGGGCCCAGCTCGACGGAGGTCCAACTGTCGTCCTTGTCCGCTGACTGTCGGCGAGGCCGTTGACATCTGCCAGACGGGTGGGAGCATCGGTCCAACCCTGAACGGCAGGAGGAGTAGATCGATGTCTCCCGAGGCTTCATGGAAAAAGTCGAGCGCGGCGAGCGTGGAACGGTTCGACGCCGCGCTGCCCGACCACCCAGCGCTGGAGCGCCGGAAGATGTTCGGCTACGCCGCCTGCTTCGTGAATGGCCATTACTGCACCGGCCTGTACCAGGATCGGTTCGTCATCCGCCTTCCGGGCGACATCCGCGACCGTTTCCCGGAGCTCGCCGAGGCCGTGCCGTTTGACCCGATGGGCACGGAGAAGGGGATGAAGAATTGGTACGAGATCCCCGAGGTGATCGTGGCCGACGACGCTCGCCTGGCCGACCTCCTGGCTGCGACGGTGGATGAGGTCGCGATGATGCCGCCCAAGGCCGCGAAGAAGCGGCGCTGACGGGTGGGGACGGTCCGCATGGGGCTTCCCTTGCACGACGTTACTGATACCGATAACCCTTCTCGCGGGCCTCGAGGGCTCGCGACCCGCCATACGTGGCTAACGACAAACCAAGGCCTTCTTTGGGCGAAGTGCCCGCCGTGCGGGTCAAATCGCGCCTGTGCGAGCCGCCATGGGTCGCTCCTTTGCCGTTAGCCCCGTCCCGCGGGTCAGCTCGGTGGCATCAACTCGCGAGAGAGCAGAGATGCATGCATCGGCGTTGTCTGCCAGACACCACGTCAGGGCTCCAGCATCACCAGTCGGCTGAAATGCGAGCGGTATGTGCAATCGGCGTAAACTGCCGATGTGAACATACGTTCTATTGTCGCTCCGAACCTGTCGCGCTACCCGACCGAATACCAGTGGGA
>JALZJE010000246.1 GCA_030859955.1 Chloroflexota bacterium
GTCCGATGCGGCCGTCGAGCGCGAGGTGGAAGTAGACCTTCGTGGCGACGCTGATGGATCCCTCGTATGACTTCCCACGGGCAAGGGTGATCCTCTGATCGAGCCGTGGATCGAGCGCCCGCAGCTCCGCAGTGGTCGCCTCGCCACGCTCGCGCACCGCGGCCAGGCCGATCTCCTCGAGCTCCTCCAGCAGCGCCGCAGGATCCGGCCCGACGCCGCCCTCGATGAGCATCGCGATCGTCCGGCGGCGCTCCATCTCGGCGATGGCCCGCGAGGCGGCGGCGTGGACCATGGGCACGTCGGCGAGCGGCACCAGGAACAGGGTTCGGCGCATGGCGAGCATCTTCAGGACGCTCAGCTCTTCGTAGAGCTCGCGCTCGATGGCGGCCGGCGACGAGGTGACCATGCGGGCGCGCGCCTGGAGGAAGACGCTCGCCGGGTCGGTCGCGTGGAGCACCACGACGGATGCCGCGGCCTCCGCCACGGACGCCCCTGCCGTCCCGGTCGCCAGTCGGTGCCGGACTCCCAGGCGGGCGCGTCGTTCGTCGATCCCGATGTGGCGTCTCGTCATGTCGGGTCATGATGACCCGGCTTATCCGGCGATGCCGATCACGACTCGGCGCTGGAGAGCAACTCCCTGGCACGCTCCGCCACCGCGGCGATCTCATCGGCCGAACGCTCCGCGAAGTCTCGGCTGACCATTCGGCTCGCGCCGCTCGGATGCGGTTCCATGGTCAGCTCGCCGCGGATGATGTTCGAGTTCAGCGCGTCGCCCGCGCGATGCGGGGCGAGATGCACGTGGAGGTGGGCGATGCCGCCACCAAAGACGTAGACCCAGACCAGCTCCGCGCCGGCCGCCTCTTTGAGCGCCCTCGTGGCTCGACCCAGAACGATGCCGAAGGTCGCGGCCTCCTCACCGTCGAGATCGGTGATGTGAGGGATGTGCCGCTTGGGCTCC
This sequence comes from Chloroflexota bacterium, assembly GCA_030859955.1. GTDB lineage: Bacteria > Chloroflexota > Limnocylindria > QHBO01 > QHBO01 > JACDBZ01. The sequence goes on from JALZJE010000246.1 coordinate 959, forward strand.
AGGTAGCCGAAGCCCGTGGTGTAGCCCCGGCGGGCCATCGACAGGCGCCAGAGGAGGTCCTCCCAGACCATGGTGCGACCCAGCTCCTCATCGGCCCTGGCACCCGTGCACAGCAGGCAGTCTGGTCCGCTCATGACCACGGTCCCAACACCGCCAGCACCTCCTCGCCAGCCACTCTGTGTCAGGGCTCCAGGATGGTGAGGCGGCCAAAGTGAGAGCGATAGAATCCGCGGTCGCGAGTCAAGAGCCGATCGGCATGAACCTGCGCGTGCGCTCCGATGAGGAAATCGGGCAGGATGCGGCGGCGCGTGCCTCCGGCGATGCGGTAGGCGCGGTAGACATGGCCGGTCCCCACCGCGACCTCGCGATCATCGGGCAGCAGCTCGATACCCAGTCGATCCAGCCTGCTCGTGACGGGGCTCGGATCGTCATAGGCACCGATGACCTCCGCCCACCGCCGTCGAGGCGACGAGCGCGCCGTCCGCAGCCGCCCGGCGCAACGCCGCCGCGGAGCGTGGACCATGCTCCGGGCTCCCGGTCAGGAGATCCAGCAGGATGTTCGAGTCGACCGCTGTGATCACCGGCCCCGGATGAGCTCGATGTACTCGTCGACCGGCTCGTCCATCTTGAGCGAGCCGTAAAGCTCATCGATGACGTCCCTCCCGCCGGCCTTGCGGCCGATCAGGCGGCCGCGATCCGCCTCGAACTCGATCACGGTGCCGGGCCGCAGGCCGAGCTTCGACCGAACCGCCTTGGGGATCGTGACCTGCCCCTTCTCCGAGACGATCGCTTTCATACTAAAAGGGTAGGTATTCAGACCGTCATCGTCAAGCGCGCAGGGCTGCTCGAGTGCGGGTCGCAGAAGCGCCACTGTCAGCGCGGCTCTTCTGCGATCGGCTCTGCGGTGACTTCGGCCGCGCTGCGGCCGTCCATGGAACGTGCCACGCCGACCCGGGGACCAAAGTCTTGGCGGGAGTGGTGCTCCTGTGCCAGGCGGCGGAGCGCGACCATCGCTCGCTCGAAGACGACGGTGCCGACCACGGTCGCCTCCACGGCGGCTTCACGCGACTCCATACCGGCCACGTACGCCAGCTCGTTGGCGGCGATGTCATACATGTGCCCGGCGTAGCGATCGAAGACGCGCGGACCCACTTGCCAGCCCAGACCGCGCAGCGCCACCAGGGTCGCGGCCAGCGCATCTCGCGCTGGAGCATCCGCGGTGACATCCCAGCCGCGCGTCTCGATCCAGACATCGACCTCGCGCCGCACCGCGTCCAGGCCGGTGTCTCCGCTCGGCACCGGCTTCTCCAGCGCCCGGTGCGCGACACCAAGGACATCGTGCAGCGGTAAGCCGTCGTCGCCAAGCGAATCGACGACCCGCCGCACCGCCGCCAACGACAGCCCACCTGTGTCGACCAGGACGCGGATGAGGCGCAGGCGACGAAGGTGTGCCTCGCCGTAGGTCGCCTGATTGGGGGCTGTGCGGGTGCCCGCGGGTAGGACGCGCTCACGCAGATAGAACTTGATGGTCGCGATGGGGATGCCGCTCTGGCGGCTCAGGTCGGAGATTCGCATGGGCTTGACGCATGGTAGCGGACAGTGGCACTATCCGATACTAGATATAGCCACTATCCACT
>JALZJE010000278.1 GCA_030859955.1 Chloroflexota bacterium
AGTTCCTGCATGAACAGGACGCGGTCGAGGCCTTGTACGTGGCACTCAAGTCGACCGCAACCGGCATCTACAACATCGCGGGCGACGGGGTGGTCTATCTGTCTCAGGCGATCCGCCAACTACAGCGGTTGGAGTTCCCGATCCTTCTCCCGGCCGCAACGACGGCCGCGAACCTGCTGCGCCGCTTCGGCGTGATCGACTTCCCCACCGATCAGCTCAAGCTGATGTTGTTCGGACGTGTGGTCGACACACGTCGGGCGCGAGAGCGACTGGGTTTCGAGCCGTCGTTCAGTACCCCGGAGACGCTGCGTTACTTCCGTGACCACCGCAACCACGAGATCGTCCCCGAGCCCAACCTGCGCCCTACCTGGGAGCGGGAGCTGTTCGAATACCTCAGGCAACACAGTGAACAAAGGCAAACGGTCTGATGGCAGACGCAGAGGTCATCCGGCTGGATAGCAGGACACGGAGCGGGCGTAGCGGGCCGAGCAGGCCGGGCGCGCGCGTGAAGTGCTACGCGACCACCTCGAGCGGCCGACCCTGTCGGAACTTCGCGACCGTCGGCGGCAATTACTGCAGCGTTCACACGCGCTCGGCCCCAGCGACGACGGCAACACCGACTGCGCCGCCGAGGCCCCGCTCGGGGTCGCCTTTGCTGTCGGACGCCTCCGGCCCCGACCGCTCCCGTATCGAGGGGTTCGTGCGCCGTCGCATGACCGGGGACTACGAGATCGACGATTTCGGCCTGGACGAAGACCTTTACCGAGAGGTGCTGCTGCCGCTCATGCGGCCGCTGTACGAGCGTTACTTCCGCGTTCGCACGCTGGGTGTGGACCGCATCCCTGATACGGGCCCGGCGTTGATCGTGGGGAACCACTCCGGAACCATCGCTCTTGACGCAGTGATGGTCCAGTATGCGGTCGCGACCGAGCATCCGACCAGGCGGATCATCCGCAACATCGGCGCCGACCTGGTCTATGAGCTTCCCGTCATCGGCCCCCTGGCCCGCAAGGGTGGAGCTGCAGTGGCGTCGGAAGAGGATGCGCGCGAGCTGCTCGCCCGCGGCGAGTTGGTCGGGGTTTACCCAGAGGGCTTCAAGGGGGTGGGTAAGGGCTGGCGCGAGCGTTACAAGCTGCAGCGCTTCGGCCGCGGGGGTTTCATGGAAACCGCGCTTCGGACCCGCGTTCCCATCATCCCGGTTGCCGTGGTCGGCGCGGAGGAAGCTTTCCCGATGATCGGCAACGCCAAGTGGCTCGCGAAGGCGCTCGGCATGCCTTTCTTCCCGATCACTCCGACGTTCCCTCTGCTCGGCCCCCTCGGACTGCTGCCCCTGCCTTCCAAGTGGATCATCGAGTTCGGGCCGCCGATCCCTACGGACGACTACCCGGAAGACGCCGCCGACGACGCGATGTTGGTGTTCGGTCTTGCCGACAGGGTCAGAGACACGATCCAGCAGATGCTCTATCGCAACCTGCAGCAGCGCAAGGGCGTGTTCCTCTAGCCTCCCTAGCCCGCGCTTTCCGACAATTTCCGCGCTGGGGAGGGTGTCGCAGAAGTGCGGCGGGCGCCTGCGCAGTCTGAGGCTGGAGCTCAAGCGGCAGCCGGAGCGAGACGCAAATGCTGTAACGAGGACGCAGCCCGCCACAGCTTCCTTAGGTTGTGGGCCGTCACGATCAGGCTCCATTCGCTGGCGCAGGCGCCGATACCGCGTCGCATGAACCGCCTGGCGCCGCGGTTGGCTTGATGTCGCCGAAGATCGGCTCCACGATCTGACTTCGTCTTCGCATCAAGGAACGGCCTGGATCGGTCTCGGTCTTGGCCTTCATCTCTAGAACCACATCGCTTCGTTTGCTGGAGTGCCTTCGCGGGGGCGGAACCGCGATCAGCATGTCGGGAGGCGATGGCATCTGGGGATTGCAGTTGGCACGAGTGAGATAACCGGCATCGGCGACGAAGGTGCCAATCCTCGATCCGATCGCGGCGCGGTCAACGTTGGTCATGGCCTGATCGAGCAGCGGCGCCAGCTGGACCTTGTCGTCGGCGATCTGGCTGAGCGATCGTGCGATCACGATCTGGTCTTCGGTCGCCACGATCTGGGCGTTGTAGCCGGTCATGAAGCCACTGGCGCTTCGCATGGTGCGGGCGTCGGGATCGGTGACGTTGATGGTCTTGGGTGCGCTGCGGCTCTTGTCTTCGGGCGCTTTGGGCTTGCGACCTCTCATCTTCTTTCCTGCCGCTTCGACCGCGGCTCGCTCCTTGATCTTGTTCTCGTAGTCCTCACGCTCGGCTTCGGCGCGGCCGTCCAGCTCGGCCTTGGCACGCCGCAGTCGCTCCACGCGCTCGCTCCGCCGCGACAGGCCCGGCGGTAGCTCGTCACCGCGGCGGTCGCCGTAGAGCTCGTCTTCGCGGGCATCGGTGTCGGCGGCCTCCTGCAGGATGCGTTCGATCTCGCCTTGGATCCAGCTTGCATCGCGGTTGTTTGACTCGGATGCATCGGCTTGAATCTTGGTGCCATCCAATGCCACCACGCCGACACGCACCATCCCGGCGCGGGCACAGAGTCGCAAGACCTCGTCGAAGAGGTCCGCGAGCGCAGCCTGATGCGTCTGGCGGAAGCGAGCGATGGTGGCGTGGTCGGGCTGGTGGTTGCCGGCGATCACCCGGAAGGCGACGTCATGGACGAGGCGGCGTTCAATTTCTCGGCTGGAACGGACCCCGATCGCGTAGCCGTAGAGCAGCAGCGACACCATCATGGCGGGATCGAAGGCCGGTCGCCCCCAGCCGTCGGATCGCCTAGTTGCGTAGAAGGCAGAGAGATCCATCTGCTCGACCGCCTCCAGCACGCACCAGGCGAGGTGGTCTTCGGGCAGCCACTCCCTGACGTCTGGCGGCATCAAGAATTGCTGCTCACGATCTGCAACTACGAACCCCGCTGCCATGGCCACCTCCCTCTTGACTGCCTCCAGTGTCACGGAAGCGGCCGAGGAACGCGAGCCTTTGAGGGGTTTTCGCGACACCCTCC
>JALZJE010000320.1 GCA_030859955.1 Chloroflexota bacterium
CCCCAGCCAGTCGGGCCCACGGGCGGCCGCCACGGCATCCTCGACAGCGTCGGGCTCGAGCTCCATCAGCTCGTAGCGGCCGTCGATCCCGGCGGCGTCGAACGCGGCGTCGTGCATGACCTGCGAATGCCGCCGTCGCAGCGGCTTGCCAATCAGCGCGACGCGCCGGGTCACGAAAGGGCCGGCGACATTCGCCGCACCGGCCCGGCGGTGGCGGGAAACGTCACGTTTGGGATGATCTCGTCGATCCATTGCTGGAGCTGGGCGGGATCGGGCGTCATCGTGTGGAGGACGAAGTACTCGACCCCCGCATCGACCCGCGCCTGGAGCGAGGCGATGACCTCGTCGGGCGTCCCGAACAGGTAGACCGACTCGAGGTACTCCGGGCCACGCTCCGCGCTCATCACCTTGAGGAAGGCACGATGCTGCTCCTCGCGTGCCCTCGCCGGGTCGTTGGTCAGAACGAGATGGAGGAAGTTCTCGTGGGCAACCACGCAATCGCGCGGATCGCGCCCGTGCTCGCGGTAATAGGCCTGCAGCTCGGCCCAGTCACGCGCGATGTCGTCCGGCGGGCAGGTGGGACGGGGGATCCAGCCATCGGTTCGCAACACGCGCGCTTTCACCGTCTCGACGAAACGCGGCAGATCGGGCGAATTCGGGTCCGCAAGCTGGGAACCGCCGCCGATCCAGATCTCCGGTCGCTGCGACGAGATCGGCTCGATGAACAGGTCCTCGACCGAGTAGTAGCGGCCGCGGTAGCTGACGGTCTCGCCCTCGAGGAGCGGGATCATGATGTCGAGCATCTCGTCGGTGCGCTTCCCGCGCTCGGACTTGTGGACGCCGACCGCCTCGTACTCGGCCTCGTTCCAGCCGATTCCGGCGCCCAGAATCATGCGGTTCTCGGACAGGAACTGGAGCGTGGCGAGCTCCTTGGCGAGGATGACCGGGTTCCGCAGCGGCATGATGAGAATCGAGGTGCCCAGCCGGACGCGCTCGGTCGCGCCCGCGGCAACCGCAAGTGCGGAGAGCGGCTCGAGGAACGACACCGAGTAGAACCGCTTTGCGGCGAGCAGGTGATCGGTGATGAAGAGCGAGTCGAAGCCAAGGTCCTCGACGGTCCGCGCAAAGGCCTTGATGCCGCGGGCGCGCTCCTGTCCATCGCCCTCCCAGATGTACGAGGGCAGGAAGACTCCGAACCGACCGACTTCGCTCATGTACGTGCTACCTCCATGCGGTGTACTGCCCGGAGGCTATCGGCATCATCGGCCGTGGTACTCCGGATCGCGCTTCTCGAAGAACGCAGTCGCGCCCTCCACCATGTCGTCCGTATCGAAGATCCGCTCCGACGCGTCGAGCTCCGCGGCGAGGCCGGCATCCAGGTGCAGATCGCCGGCCCGATCGATGAGCCGCTTGGCCTCGCGGACTGCCAGCGGTCCCCGCTGCGCGATCTCCCTGGCAAGCTCCGTGGCCGCTGCAAACGCTTCACCGGCCGGGACGACACGGTTGACGAGGCCGATCGCTGCCGCCTCTTCGGCGTCGAGGATGCGGCCGGTGAGGATGAGCTCCTTGGCAAGCGCCGGCCCGACGACGCGCGGCAGCCGCTGCGTCCCGCCGCTGCCTGGAATGACGGCCAGGCGCACCTCCGGCAGCCCGAGCCGCGCCCGCGCCGAGGCGACGCGCAGGTCGCAGCAGAGCGCCAGCTCAAGCCCGCCGCCGAGAGCGTTCCCCTCGATCGCGGCAATGGTCGGCATCGGCAGGATCGCCAGCTGGCGGTAGACGAGCTTCTCGAGGAGCAGCTTTCCCTCGGCGACGCGTCCCCGGAGCTCGTTGAACTCGCCGATGTGCGAGCCGGCGCAGAAGGCGCGCTCGCCGCGGCCGCTGACGACCACGGCTCGGACGTCATCGGCCCGCTCGAGCGTGGAGAGCGCGTGGTGAAGCTCCAGCGTGAGCTCGTGGGTGACGAGGTTGAGCGGTGGGTTGTTGAGCTCGAGATGGGCGACCGTGCCGAGCTCGAGGACGACGAGGTCGCCGCCGTCCCGGGTCATGAGCGCGCTCCGAAATCCGCGGCGAGGCCCATCGGGCCGGTCGCGTACAGGCGGGAGTCCATCGTCCGCAGGTCATCGGCGACCCGCGGCAGGAAGCCCATCTGGGCGAGCACGTCGCGCTCCACGTCGATCCCGGGTGCCACCTCCACGAGCACGATCCCGTCGTCGGCAAGGGCGAAGACGGCGCGCTCGGTGATGTATCGGACCTGCTGTCCGCGTTCCCGGGCGAGCCGCCCGTTGAACGAGATCTCCCGGACCTGCGGCACGAACTTGCCAAGGCTCCCCTCGGTGGCAATTCGCACGCCGTCCTCGATTTCGATCGCGAGGCCCCGCGCGGTCAGCGTGCCGACGAAGTTGATCTTCGGCGTTCGGGCGCTGATGTTCGGGAAGCCACCGGGTCCGCGGACGCGCCCTTCGAAGGCATGGACGTTGACGTTGCCGTCCGCGTCGACTTCGGCGAACGAGAGGCTTGCGACGTCCAGCCCACCACCGTCGTAGAAATCGAACATGGATGGCTGGTCGATCATTGCCTGGTAGTTGAATCCGGCGCCGCCCTCGTTGCCGGCAACGGGCACGCCGCCGAAGATGCCCTGCTCGACCGTCAGGACGAGCTGGTCGGTGATGCCCTCCTCCCAGGCGACGCGGCCGATGAGCTGGCTGATGCCGAACCCGAGGTTGCAGATCGCCCCCTTCGGGAACTCGAGCAGCGACCGGCGGGCGATGATCTTGCGCACGTCGAGCGGCAGCGGCGGCTCCGGCCGCACGGGCCGGCGCATCGCACCGGCGTAGTACGGAGAGTCACGGGTGATGTAGGTCTGCCACTGCTCGGGATCGACGTACACGTGGTCGACGAGGGCGCCGGGGACCTTCACGTCGCGCATCCGCAGGCTGCCGCGGGTGGCCAGCTGCCGGACCTGGGCGATCACGATGCCGCCGCTGTTGCGCGCCGCCATCGCCATCGCCAGCATCTCGCCCTGGACGGCCTCGCCCTCCATTGTCAGGTTGCCGTCCTCGTCTGCCGTCGTGCCTCGGATCACCGCCACGTCGATCGGGAATGCGTGGAACAGCAGCCAATCGCGCCCTCGGACCGTGACCACCTCGACGAGATCATCGGTGGTGGCCGCGTTCTGCTTACCGCCCGTCTGGCGCGGATCGACATACGTGCCGAGGCCGACCTGCGTGAGGACGCCGGGACGGCCCGCCGCGATCTCGCGCATGAGCTGTGACAGGACGCCCTGCGGGAAGGAGTACGCCTCGATTTCGTTCGCTTCGACCAGCGCCCCGAGGCGCGGCTCGTTCCCGATGTTGCTGCCGATGGTTCGGCGCATGAGGCCCGGCAGTCCGAGCTGCGAGAAGCCGCGGTCGGCGAAGTCGCCGATCCCGACGACGCGAACGGTGGTGAGGTCGCGCGGCCTGCCGTCCGCGGCGTAGACGGTGGCGAGCTCGTCGATGAAGCGCTGCGGGAG
>JALZJE010000321.1 GCA_030859955.1 Chloroflexota bacterium
ATCTGGGCCTGGGAATTCGGTGAGGTCTTCCACTGGCGGCGACGAATCCTCGTTCCGCTTGGCAAAGGTCAAGCGCTCTGTGCCGTACGAACCGCCGAGGCCGTCGACGCGGAGGAAGCCATCGTGCCCGAGGACCTCGAATCGGAACGTATTCCTCCACTGCGTCCAGCTCGTATGCATTGATGCGATCCGGCCCGCGTCGGTACGCATTAGCGCGAATGCGTTGTCTTCAACCGGGGTGAGCCAATGGAAGGCCTCAATGGCGCCCTGCACGTCGACGATCGGCCCCAGAAACCATTGCGCCAGATCGACGATGTGCACACCCTGATCGAGCAATTCGCCACCGCCCGACCGCGCCGCATCCGCTCGCCATTCTCGTTCGTATCCCGCTCGACCGCCGTGCCCGTAGACAGCTCTCATCATGTACGGCTCGCCGATTGCGCCCGAGCTGGTCATCTTCTCAGCGGCGGCGATCGCCGGATGAAATCTGTGATTGAATCCCACCTTGAGGACTAATCCCGAGGTCTCTTGGGCGGCCGCGATGGCCCGGGCTTCAGGTCCGTTTCGCCCCATCGGCTTCTCGCAGAGCACGTGCTTACCAGATTGCAAGGCGGCAATCGAGGCTTCGGCCGTGAGATCGTTCGACGTGGAGACAACCACCGCGTCGAGGTCGGGCCGCTGAACTACGTCTGCCCAGTCAGACGTGCAGTCAGCGCGCAACGTTTCTGCGAGCGCAATCGCCCGGTCGACAACGACGTCACTGGCTACCACGAGATCATCGCCAGCGTCGCGGACTGCCCCTGCGCGACGCGCACCAATCAGTCCGCAGCCGATGATGCCGACCTTCAGGCCCATTCGTCAATCAGTTCGGGCCGCCCCGACTTCACGGCGAAGGGGGTCGGGCGGCCTGAGGGTCGCATGGACAGTCTCGCGCGGTGCATCGGTCCGGCTTGAGATCGTCGGTCGTTCACCAGTGCGGGTCCGAAACGTTCACGGTCGTAGCGTAGGGCATAGGCTGCCCTGCGGTGGTTGTGGTCTTTCAGCGGGCGGATATTGTGCCGGATGGCGGCGAGATCAATCACTGCAGCTTTACGCACCATTTAGCATATCCTCGCGATTTAGCGTAAAGCATCGCCGCTTGCTCACGCTCATGTTCAACTGGATCCGGTCATCGGTTAAATACCCGCGCAGCGACAGCCGAAGCGGTGAAGAGGTAGGGTGTCTCGCATGCTGATATTGGGTCTCAGTGGGAACGTCGCAGACGGCAGCGTCGGTCTTGACGCCCGTATGAGTGACGATTTCTTCCATGATGCGGCGGCCTGCCTGATCAGGAACGGCGAGACCATCGCGGCGGTCGAGGAAGAAAGACTCAACCGCATCAAGAAAACGACGAAGTTTCCGACGAACGCCATCCGTGCGTGCCTCGACATGGCGGGCGTACGGTCGTCGGAGATCAACGCGGTCGGCCATTATTTCCAGGAGTTCTTCGTCGACGGCGCGCTGTACGAGCTGTACGCGCGGAACCCCGCATTGCCGGTGCGTTACTCGCGCGAGCTCATCACCGACCACCTCATGACCGACTTCGGGATAGCCCTGCCTGGGGACCGCGTTCTGTACGCGGCGCACCACGTCTCGCACGCGGCGTCCTGCTTCCTGCGATCCGGCATGCGGGAAGCCCTCGTAGTGGTCATGGACGGTCGCGCGGAATTGCATTCCACGACCGTCTTCCACGGTCGCCACGGGAAGATGGAGAGCCTCGCCACCTACGGCGTCGACAAGTCGTTGGGGCATTTCTACGAGGCCGCGACGCACCTGCTCGGATATAGCATGGGCGACGAGTACAAGGTCATGGGACTGGCGCCCTACGGGAACCCCGACACCTACGCCGACGTCTTCCGCTCGCTATACACGCTGAAGAGCGGCGGAGACTACGACCTGCGACCGCTCACCGGGGCGTTCTTCGCCCACGGGTTCGGTCCCCGCCGCAAGCACGAGGACTTCACCCAGACACACATGGACTTCGCCGCCGGCATCCAGCGGACGCTCGAGACCATCGTGACGCACGTGATGGACTACTGGGCGGCCTACACGGGGCTCACCAGTCTTTGCTTCGTCGGCGGTGTCGCGCACAACAGCAGCCTCAACGGGGCGATCCTGCGCTCGGGGCGGTTCAAGAACGTCTTCATCCATCCGGCGTCGCACGACGGGGGCGCCGCCGAGGGGGCGGCTCTGGCTGCGGCCACCCAGCTCGGCCATTCCTCCGTCCGCCGTCCCCGGATGCTCAGCGCCAGCCTGGGTCCCGGCCTCGGCACCTCCGCCCATATCGAGAAGGAACTGGTGTCGTGGGGAGAGCTGGTGGACCACGAGCGGCTGCCCGACGTGGTCGAGCGTGCCGCCGGACTGCTGGCCGAGGGCGCGGTGCTGGGCTGGGCCTACGGCCGGTCGGAGTTCGGGCCGAGGGCGCTGGGCAACCGCAGCATCCTGGCCGATGCGCGACCGCAGGCCAACCGGAACCGAATCAACGCGATGGTGAAGATGCGGGAGTCCTACCGGCCCTTCGCACCCGTGGTCACGGCCGAGGCGGCGGCGACGTACTTCGACCTCCCGGCGTCACGCGCCAACTATGACTTCATGTCCTTCGTGGTGAACGTTCACGAGAAGCATCGGGCCGAGCTCGGCGCCGTCACCCACGTGGACGGCAGTGCTCGGGTCCAGGTCATCGACCCAGCCGCCAACCAGCGTTTCCACGCCCTGGTGCGGCGGTTCGGCGAGCTGACCGGTACACCGGTGCTGCTGAACACCTCGTTCAACAACAACGCCGAGCCAATCGTGCAGAGCGTGCAGGACGTCCTGACCACCTTCCTCACCACCGGGCTGGACTTCCTGGTGATCGAGGACTTCCTGGTGCGTCGCAGGGACGCCTTGCCCGCCATCGACGGCCTGGTCCTTGTGTTCCGCCCGACCACGCGCCTGGCCCGATGTTCCAAGGCGGGGCCGGGCGGGCCGCACCAGGTCATGTACGAGGTCTACCTGGACTACACCAACGGGCCGCGCGCGAAGATCTCGTCCGAGGCGTACGCGCTGTTGGAGGCTGCGGATGGGGTCCAGACCGTGGAGTCGCTCGCGGGTGACACCGGGCTTGACAAGGAGCTCAAGCTGGAGCTCTACGGACTGTGGCAGACGCGGTTCTTCACGCTCGGGCCCACGCGTCCCTGACCTTCGTCACACCCGATAGCGCCGGCGATGGGGCGTTTTGCATGATCAGGCGGCGGTAAAGTACGCGATGCCGCTCACGTCGGAAGCGGATACCGAAGGAGTCTGCGGCATCCGATTCCGTAGCTGACCTAGCTACGCCGTGTGTGCGAACTGGGCGTAGTAGAGCTTGGCGTGGGGCCCGTCTGCCGCCATCAGCTCCTCGTGCGTCCCGCTCTCGTGGATGTGTCCCCCGTCGATGACCAGGATCTGGTCGGCCTTGCGCACAGTGGACAGCCGGTGCCTATCACGAGCGAGGTCCGGTCGGTCAGCACGGTCCTGAGCGCCCGTTAGACGGCGGCCTCGGACTTGGCGTCCAGATGCGCCGTGGCGTCGTCGAGCACTACGATCGGCGGCGGCTTCTCCCCGCCGGACAGCCGGTAGCCGCGGTCGCCCAGCACGGTGTACAGGCCGTCGGGCAACGAGGAGATCACGTCCCAGATCCGGGCCGCCTCGCACACTTCCACGAGTTCGCGCTCGCCGGCATCCGGCTTGGCGTACAGCAGGTTGGCGCGGATGATGACAGAGCCTCCGAGTAACTTCAGCCGGATCCATATTTTCAACCCGCCGACGTTGATGGGGTGCTTCCCTGATCCCAGGTCTCGGCTCGCGTTCCGCCGGCCCCTTCAGCCGTCGTTCTCACGTCCTGCCCCTGAGCCTCGTGTCGCCTGCTCGGAGCCTTGTGTCCCCCCTACTCTGAGGCACTCTCTTGTCCCTTGGCCTAGGCCTCGTGTCCGCCGCCCTCGGACTTGTTGCCTCCCAGGATCTGGACACGGCGTGCCCGGTTCTGCGCGGCTTTGGGCAGCTTGATGATCAGCTCGCCGTCTTCGTGCTTCGGTCGCCTGGTCGACCTCAACCGTGCCGGGCAGCGCGACTGCGCGCATGAATTGGCCGCGGCGGCGCTCACGGATCAGGTAGTTTGCCGTCGTCCTTTCACGCTCGGCGCCTGCGCACCGCTTTGCGGGGTTGCATCGTCCCCGTCTTGTGGAGCGTGGATCTTCTGGCAGCGCTGATCGGTGCGCGGCAGCTTCCTGGGTATAGGCCGTTCGCATCGCGGGCAGATGAGCACAGCGGGGGTGAGCCGCACCGCCCGCGAGCCTCTACGATAGGAATCGCACATGCGCAACGACCCTCCAACCTTCCGATCGGTTCACGATCGGCCCGTGGTTCACCGCATGCGCGGGGCGGCACGAGGTTATCGGCCTCCTGACCGAACCCGATGAGCGGCGTAGGGCACCCTTTGCTTCCTCGGGTCCGACTGCGGCATCGGCTCCACGGAGGCGCCCTTCCTCGACGGGGAGGACGGGCCAGTCGTCGCGATCCGCTCGGCGCCGCACGCCATCGACCTGCGCGCAGACGGGACGAGCGAGCAGACCCGGCGGCCTACGTGGAGGCCGTCGGGGATGCGATGCCCGCTTTCGTGCTCGCCGCAGGCCCCGCCCGAGGCGCGCGGATCGGCGTCTCGGGCCAGCAGCCCGGCCTGGTGGTGCTCGACGCATCCGATCGGCCGGCCCTGCCGTCGATCGGGTCGGTGAGCGTCGTCGGCGAGCTCCGCGGAGTTGCAGCGGAACTACTCGGCCAGCAGACGGGGGTGCCGGTCACGGCGAGGGGCGGCGACATCATGTGCGCCGCGATCGGCTTGGGCGCCTCCAGTCCGAACCGGTCTTCAGCGCGCTCGCCACTTCTACTTACCGCCAGAAGCCGGCGACGGACCCGCGCGGGGAGGCCTCGGCCTCCCGCGAATCAATTCGCGGATGGCCGCCGATCGTCTCCACACA
>JALZJE010000322.1 GCA_030859955.1 Chloroflexota bacterium
GTCTATGGCTGAAGCCGGCGCCGGTTCCACGTCCCGTCGCCGCCGCGCCGGTACTCGACCCGGTCGTGCAGGCGGTCGGGACGGCTCTCCCAGAACTCGATCGTGCGCGGGACGATGAGGTAACCGCCCCACATCGGCGGCAGGGGGAGATCGTCCGGGCTGCGTGCGGCCAGCTCCGCCACCCGCGCCTCGAGTTCGCCGCGGCTGCCGACCTCCTGTCCCTGGGCGGAGATGGTGGCCGAGAGCTGGCTGCCGCGGGCGCGAGTGCGCCAATAGGTCAGCGAATCGGCCTCCGACAGCAGGCGGATCGATCCGCTCACGCGCACCTGTCGATCGAGCGCCGCCCACCAGAAAGCGGCCGCCGCCCACGGGTTGATCGCCACGTCGCGACCTTTTCGGCTGCCGCGGTACGTGAAGTAGCGCAGGCCATCCGCGTCGAGCCCGTTGAGCAGGACATACCTGACCGATGGCATGCCATCGTCATCCGCCGTCGCCAGCGCGAACGCGGTCGGGAGCGGGGCCCCGGCCGCGGACGCATCGGCCAGCCAGCCAGCAAATTGGCGGATCGGGTCGGGGTCGAGCGTCTCGGGATCAATCGGCATCTGGCGGGTATCGTACGACCGATGCGCTTCGCCTCGCCGCCTCCCGCCACCTGTCCCGATGATCGGCATGGATGAGCTGCACTCCTGATGCCGCTCGAGGAGTATCGGCGCAAGCGTGACTTCGCCGCGACGCCGGAGCCGGCACCGGGGGCGCTGGCCGAGCGCAGCGGCCGCTTCACGATTCAGCGTCATCGAGCCACGGCGCTGCACTACGACCTGCGGCTGGAGATCGACGGTCTGCTCGTCAGCTGGGCGGTACCCAAAGGACCGACCCTCGACCCGTCCGCGCGACGGCTTGGCATGCGCACCGAGGACCACCCTGTCGAGTACTTCGATTTCGAGGGCGTGATCCCGGAGCAGCAGTACGGGGCGGGGGACGTCATCGTCTGGGACTGGGGGACGTTTGAGACCGAGGCTGAGACACCGGACCCCGGGGCGGCGCTGCGCAAGGGTGAAATCAAGTTCGTGTTGCAGGGAGAGAAGGTGCGCGGGCGCTTCACCATCGTGCGCACCGACAACCGAGGTGGGGGAGAGGAGCGGGAGCGGTGGCTGCTCATCCACAAGCGCGACGAAACGGCGGTGGCTGGCTGGGATGCCGAGGACCATCCGCGCAGCGTCAAGACCGGGCGCACGAATGACGAGGTGCGCGACGGGGTGGCGCCACGCTTCGACACGCCGATGCCGAGCCCCCCCGACGAGATCGATCTCTCCGCTGCGCGGGTGGCACCAATGCCCGACTTCATCGAGCCGATGCGCGCCACGCTTGCGGATAGATCCTTCGACGACCCTGACTGGCTGTTCGAGATCAAGTGGGATGGCTATCGGGTCGAGGCGGTCGTCCGAGACGGCCGGGCGAGGCTCTGGACCCGCAATCAACAGGACGCCGCCCGCTACTTTCCCGAACTTGCCGGGCCGGTATCGTGGCTAGACGCGCGCGAGGCGATCGTCGACGGTGAGGTGGTGGCGCTCGACAGCCAGGGGCGTCCCAGCTTCAGCCTGCTCCAGGATCGGACCGGTATTCGCACCGGCCGTACGGCCGGCTCCGCGCGACCCGGGCCGCCTGCTCCGGTCGTCTACCAGGTGTTCGACCTTCTCCACCTCGACGGCCGGTCGCTGCTGACCGTGCCGCTCGCGGAGCGCAAGCGGCTGCTGCGTTCGCGACTGCGCCCGCACCCGCTGGTCCGGTATGCGAGTCACGTGGTCGGTGATGGCCGCGACTTCACCGATGCGGCGCGCAGCAAGGAGCTGGAAGGGATCGTCGCCAAGCTGCGTCGGTCGCCGTACGAGCCCGGACGTCGCGCCCGCAGCTGGCTCAAGATCAAGCTGCGGCGCGAGCAGGAGGTGGTCGTGGTCGGCTGGCTCGATGGTCGTGGATCGCACCGCGATCTTGGCTCGCTGATCGTCGCGGTGCGAACGGGCGACCGCTGGACGCATGCCGGCCAGGTCGGGAGCGGGATCGATACGCGGACCCGGCGTGAGCTGCGCGCAACGCTCGATCGCCTTGCCCGGGACGCATCGGTCCTCGAGCCGGTGCCTCGGTTGAAGGGCGCTCATTGGGTCGAGCCGAAGCTCGTCATCAGGGTCGAGTTCGCTGATTGGACCGCGGACCATCTGCTGCGCCAGGCGGCCTACAAGGGACTCGAGGTCGGCAGGGTGCCGGCATCGGCTCGGCGTGAGCGAACGGTCGAGGTCTCGAAGGCGACGGCGGCGGCGGAGGCGGAGCTGCATGAACCGATGACGGAGCCTGATACGGGCGCCGGCCACGCGGCAGCGGCGCTCGAGGCGCTCGAGCGCGAAGGCACGTGGCAGGTTGCCGGCCGCGAGCTGCGGGTCACCAACCTGGACAAGGTGCTCTTTCCCGGGCGTGGTACCGAAGGACCGATCACGAAGCGCGACCTTCTCCGCTACCACCTTGCCACTGGCCCGACGCTCGTTCCGTACCTGGCGAATCGAGGATTGACGGTGCAGCGGTTTCCCAATGGCGTCGAAGCCAAGGGCTTCTGGCAGAAGGATCTGCCCAAGCACACGCCTGCCTGGGTCCGCCGCTGGACCTACGACCATGGGGCGGAGGGACTCAAGGACTACCCGGTCGTTGCGGAGACCGCCACGCTCCTGTGGCTTGCGCAGGAGGGGGCCATCGAGCTCCATCCGTGGACATCCCCGACCGGGACCCCGGGTCGGCCGTCATATGCCTTGATCGACATCGACCCTGGGCTCGATACGACGTGGGACGAGGTCGTCGCGCTCGCGCGCCTGTACCGGACCGCACTCAGCCATCTCGGCGTCCGCGGCTATCCCAAGGTGACGGGGAAGCGGGGAATCCAGGTTTGGATTCGCATCCATCCGGGCTCATCGTTCGGCGACACGAGCGCCTGGGTCGAGGGTCTGTCGCGTGCCATCGGCGCCACCGTGCCCGATCTTGTGAGCTGGGAGTGGGCAAAGCGTGCGCGAAAGGGCAGGGCGAGGCTCGACTACACCCAGAACGCGATCAACAAGACGCTCGTCGCGCCGTTCAGCCCGAGGCCGGCGTCCGGTGCGCCGGTGTCCGTGCCGATCGAGTGGGACGAGCTCGACGACCCCGACCTGCGCCCCGACCGGTGGACCATCGACACGGTCGGAGCGCGGCTCGCCGACCACGGCGACCC
>JALZJE010000024.1 GCA_030859955.1 Chloroflexota bacterium
CCTTTCAGCCCTCCGCTGGAGGACATCGTCCTGCCCAGCGTTGATCGGATTGCGTCGGCGATTCGTCAAACCGTGGCCGCGGACCGACGCGAGGGCCTACGGGCTCAATCAGCGGCCACGGCGCCTAGGCTGGGCACGTAACGATGGTGCCGGACGTCAAGAAGACGGCCCTGGTCACAGGCGGAGCAACCGGCATCGGTTGGGCAGTGGCCGAGCGATTGGCGTCCGAAGGATGGCGTCTGGTAATTGGAGACGTAAACGTAGCGATTGGGCGCAGCCGCGAACGTTCCGCCGATGTCATCTTCCGCCGTCTTGACGTGCGATCGCGCGACGAAGCTCTCACTACTGCCGAGTGGATCCACGAGCAATTTGGGTCTCTAGACCTGCTTGTAAACAACGCCGGGGTGCAAAAGCGGGGGCCTACGGTCTCACTCGAATGGGATGACTGGATGGCGGTCATCGACGTCAATCTGCATGGCGTCTTTAACTGCCTACAGGCGGCAGCTCGCGTCATGCTCCCGGCGCAATCAGGAAGCATCATCAACATTGCTTCGATCGCAGCGGAACGAGGGGTGCCTGGGCGTGCTGCGTATTGCGCCTCAAAGGCGGCTGTCGTGGCTCTCACGCGCACCGCAGCGGTCGAGTGGGGAGCGAGCGGCCTGCGAGTGAACGCGGTGGGACCGGGGTTTGTCGAGACGACTATGGTGCGACAGGCCATGGACGATAAGCAGCTGGATGAGGCGGAGGTGCTGGGCCGGATACCGACGCGACGCATGGCCAGGCCGGAGGAAATCGCCGCCGTGGTGAGCTTTCTCGCGTCACCGGCGGCCTCCTACATTACGGGGCAGGTCATATATGTCGACGGTGGGTTCCTTGCCGATTACGGGGTCAACCTGGGACCTTCGCCTGTCACCTCCAGCGAGAGGAGGAAGGTGGATGTCGCCGCTCCATTGGACGAGGTGAACCGGCCATAAACGGGAAGCGAGCAGTTGTCACAGGCGGTGCCAGCGGGATCGGCAGGGCCGTTGTGCGGCGCCTGCTGGCAGAAGGAGCGTTCGTTCTGGCCGCTGATCGAAACGAGGCTGCGCTCGATCAGCTGGCTGCCGAGGGCGCGGACCCGCTAGCAGTCGACCTATCGACTCAAGGTGGCCAGTCGGCGCTGGTCGAATCTGTTGCGGACATCGACTTCTTGGTGAATGCCGCCGGCATCATCCGCATCGAGCCGATTGGGACGGTCGAGGTTTCGAACTGGCGCGAAATCTTTGCGGTAAATGTTGAGGCCGTTTTCTACCTGTGTCAGGCCCTAGCATCCCGATTTAACAATGGTGGAGCGATCGTGAATGTGGCGTCTATGGCGGCCAAGACCGGAGAGGTAGAGGCTGCGGCGTACGCGGCGTCGAAGGCCGCCGTATTGTCAGTGACACGTTCGTTTGCCGTCCTCCTCGCCCCAACCGGTGTACGGGTGAACAGCGTCAGTCCTGGCATCATCGACACGCCAATGCAAGGATTGATCCTGCCCGCTTTTGCGCAACTCCACGCCACGTCCCCAGAACAATTTCAAGCCGAACGCCTTCAGCGCGTTCCTCTGGGTCGCGCTGGCTCTGCCGAAGAGGTGGCCTCAGCCATCCACTTCTTGCTATCCGATGGGGCGTCGTACATCACGGGCGAGGATGTCAATGTCTCGGGTGGCCTGGTGTACTGGTAAGCGTGGGGCCCATGTTCACTTACGGTCCGCCAGCCGGCGTTCCCTCAGGTATTCGAACCACAGCCGCTCGCAAGTCGCCCCGCAAGAATCAAGCGAACCGAACTCTTTATCGGCGAAGCGCCATATTCGTCTCGGTATGAGGCGTCCGCAGACCTGACAGTTAATGACCTGCACGTTGTGCCACGACTGCTCAATGAGTTGCCAAGCACCGGTAATGGGCGCCATCAGTCGGCGCGACTTCCGTATGCCGCCTGAGCCGCCTGGCTGGAGATCCAGCCCTCCTTGAGATCATGCTCGATAGCCTCGGTCGCGCGCTCGGCGGGGGGACCGTAGCCGCCGCCGCCCGGAGTCTTGATCAGCACCCGATCGCCACGCTCCAGCCGGACGTTCGTGAATTTGGCCGCACTTTTGACTCCGAAGGCTTTCGCGAAGTCCAGGTATTCTTGGGTGCCCGCCCGCCGAACGAGCAGCTCCGTCCGCTGCCCTTCGAGCCCACCGTGAATCCCCCACGGCGACAGTGTCATCCGCTCGTACAGCGCGGACACCGTGATCTCGTCGGCGACTACCTCGAGCTCGCGGATAATGCCCATTCCGCCGCGTTGCCTGCCAGGCCCGCCACTGTCGGGGCGGAGGCTGTAGCGGATGTGGCGGAATGGGAAGCGAGTCTCAAAGATCTCGATCGGAGTATTCGGGCAGTTGCCATGCGGCACGTTGAGCGCGGCATTACCGTCGTGCGTCCGGCGCGCACCGAAGCCCATCCCGTCGTAATGATAGTTGGTGTAGTAGCGGCCCGTTTCAGGATGAACGCCGCCGAACAGGAAGTTACTGCACGTGCCGCCGCAACTCGCGGCTACAAGGTCGGGAACCGCTTGGCTCAGGCATGCGCCCTGGATGAGGTCGATGATTCGTGGCTGCATCTCCGTCTGACCGGCTACGCAGGGGGCAGGATGGACGACGTTCACCAGCGAGCCACTCGGAGCAATGACTTGGATGGGCCGATAGGTGCCCGCGTTTAGGGGAAAGTCGCGGAACAGCTGAAAGAATCCATTACAGCTAGCGGCGAAGGTGACCGTGTAGGGAGCGTTGATAGGTCCGCGGGCCATAGGATCCGTTCCAGTGAAGTCAACAATGATGTCCTCGTCTTTGATGACGAGCCTGATCCGGATCCAGTGGCTGCGGTCCTCGACGCCGTCGTCCTCCATTGCGTCTTCCGCCTCATACATCCCATTCGGGAGATTTCGGATCTCGTTGCGCATCCATTGCTCGGCGTAGTCGAGCAGATCAATGTAGGAGTGTTGCATGTGCTCGACGCCGTGTCGGTCAAACAGCTCAGTCATCCGGCGCAACCCGATGTGCAGAGAGCCGATCATCGCATTGAAGTCGCCCCAGGAATTGTCGGGCGTTCGATGGTTGGCGAGCATGATCTTCCACACGTCGTGGGCATACTCGCCGCGGCGTACGAGCTTGACAGGCGGCAGCCGGAGCCCTTCCTGATAGATGTCTGTCGCATTAGATGCGAATGAACCGGGAGCCATCCCTCCGATCTCTCCGACGTGGGCGACGTTGCCGATGAAGCCCTGGAGCTCGCCGCCGTAGAAAAAGGGGGTCAGCAGCAGGTGCTCCGGCATGTGGCACATGCCGCGGTACGGATCGTTGTCAACGACCACGTCCCCCGGCTCGAAGCTGTCGGATCCGAGCTCTTCGATGATCCACTTTCCCGACAGGGCGCCGGAACCGAGCATCGCTGGACACATGTCCGCCATTGCTAGCAATTCGCCGTCGCGGTCCAGCAAGATTGTGCAGAAGTCAAGGGCTTCATTGAAGATTGGCGAATATGCGGTTCGCATCATTGCCTTAGCCATCTCATGACAGATGTTTACGAGATGGTTCTGAAGGATCTTGAGATCCACTGCGTCAGCTTGCAGCCGGTTAGTAGTCACGCCATGCCTCCATTGAGCGTCAGGAACATTACCCCGTGTCCATCGACGCTCAGGTGCTGGTTGGGGTGGATGACTGTGGTCGAGTCCAGCTCCTGAATGACCGCGGGTCCAACAAGTTCGAACTGCGCTGGGAGAGCCGCCCTTAGGTAGATGGGGGTCTCCAGCCAGCCCGCGCCACGGAACCGCACTGGACGCCTGCCGAGCGGTTCAGGATCTCTTTGCCCTCCGATGTCCGGCAGCGATGGCGGGGAGGTCACGCCGAGCGCCGTCACGTTGAGATGGATCAGCTCACAGATGTTGTCGCGCATGGCGTAGCCGTAATAGCTCTCATGTTGACTGTGGTAGCCATCGACGAGTGCGCCTATCGCGGCTTCATCAATCTCGCCGTCTAGGAGCGCAACTTCCTGCTCATAGTTCTGCCCGAGGTAGCGCATGCTCACGGTGCGGCTCACCACGACTGGCCCGTCATATCCCTCGGCACGGATTTCGGTCATTGCCGCGTCGACTAACTCGCCGAAGCCCGCGGCTAACTCACTGACGATCCCATTAGGGCTGGTGGATTCAGCGGTGTTGAGTCCACGAGTGAGGCGCCGGTCGATGCGTGGCGTGGCGACGAGAAGGCCGAACGCGGAGGTGAGGCCCGGATGAAGAGGGATGATGACCCGGCTCATACCGAGTGCCTCCGCTAAGCCAGCCGCATGCACAGGCCCTGCGCCGCCGAAGGCCAGGAGGTCGAAGGCCCGATGGTCGAGGCCGCGGTCCACTGTCAGCAGTCGAACGGCGTTCGCCATATTCTCGTCGGCCAAACGGATTATCGCCAAAGCCGCATCATCGAGGGTGCTCTCCAGGCGTTCCGCGACGCGGGCGACTGCCTGGGTTGCCAGAGCGACGTGAAGTGGAACGCGCCCGCCCAGGAAAAAATTGGGGTCGAGTCTGCCAAGAATGAGGTTTGCGTCGGTCACCGTCGCCTCTAACCCGCCGCGGCCGTAGGCCGCAGGACCGGGATCGGCTCCAGCGCTCGCAGGACCGACCGCCAATAGTCCACCGCGATCAAAGCCGACGATCGAACTGCCGCCAGCGCCGATCGTCGTCATGTCCACGAACGACCCCGCGATGGGCAGCGAGAACTCGATGTCGTAGCTCTCGCGCAAGGTGAGATGACCTCCACTGATGAGGCCTACGTCCGCGCTGGTGCCTCCCATGTCGAGCGTTACTAAGTCTGGCCGCGCCAGCAGATCGGCGTAGTATTTCCCCGCGAGGAGCCCTCCCGCCAACCCGGAAAGGATCAGCTGCGCGCTGTGATCAGCCGCATGCTGAATGAGCGACTGTCCGCCGTTGGATCGCATCATCGCGATCGGCGCAGTAACTCCCGAAGCCCGTAACCCGCGATCGAGAAATTCGGCGTAACTGCCGATGATCGGCTTCACGTACGCATCGGCAATCGTTGTGCTCGCTCGTTCATGCTCCCGCCATACAGGCGCGACTTGAGAGGATACAGAGACCGAGATGTTCGGGAACTCGGAGTCCAACGCCTCCACGAGCCACCGCTCGTGGGCCGGATTCGCGTACGAGAAGAGAAGTGATATCGCAATTGCGGGCCGTTCCGCTTTCGCGACCAACTCTCCGACCTGATCCAGCACTCGTCGAACTTCATCTTGATCGAGCGCTGTGACGACCTGGCCGAGGTGGTCCATTCGCTCCACGACCCCGATCGTCATCGCGCGCTCCACGAACGGCTGCGATTTCACCCATTGAAGGTCATAGGCGTGCGGGCGGCTAATCCGTTGGATGTGCGGGATGTCCTCGAAACCCGCCGTTGTTATGAAGATGACTTGAGCGCCATTTCGTTGAAGCAGAGCGTTGAGGCCGATCGTGGAGCCGATGGTCACCCGCTCGAGGTCGCTCAGCGGTGACCCAAGCTGCTGCATTGCCGATAGCACAGCCTCCCCCGGAACGCGAGGTGTTGAGGGCACTTTGACGATCACGATCGCATCCGACCCATGACCGGTGCCGATCAGATCGGTGAACGTGCCACCGGTGTCGACTGCGACGCGCACGCTAGCTGCTCTCCTTGCGCTGACGCCCGGGCGGCCCCGTCGGTTCCGGGGACGGGAGCCATCGCGCCTCGCTGCCGGCCGGGGCATAGATCCAGATGATGACGAGCCCCTCGCTGTCCGCGTCAGCATGGGTTGTATGCGGGGCGTTTGCCGGAGTCAGGAGCAATGACCCCGCCTCGACCCTATGCGGCCGGCCGGCGATCTCGACGGTCCCGCTCCCGGACACGATTAAGGCGACCTCTTCGGCCTCGTGCGTGTGAGCGGGACTTGAGTAGCCGGCTGGAAGCGCTGCTGTCCCGATGGCCAAATGGGTGGCGTTGCCAAGTAACGGCGACGCCTTCACCGCAATCGCCCGTCCGTCGACCGTGACGCCGTCCGCGAACCCACCCGTGTTCAGGGCGACCGTCACCTCTTGGGCGAGCGCTTTCGTGTGCCATAGCCCGGCGCCGACGCGGGAACGCTGCCTCATTGCTGTCCCCGTACTGCTGATCCGCGCCATTGCGCGGCCATCCCGCCCGGCCGGTTGCGCAGCTCCATGAGCTGGATGTTGACCCCATTGGGGTCCTTGAGATAAGCAGTGCGACCACCCTTGTACGGTCCGTACGGGATGTCGGTCGGGGGACCTGCGAGGGCCAGGTCGAGTCGTGTCACCGTCTCGTCCAGTGACTCGACGTAGAAGCCGAAATGGCTGGCTCCGATGTCCGTGGATGTGGATTGCATCTCGCCCTGAGGGATCCCGGAGTACTGGAGCATCTCAAGCAGAGCATTCGTGTGCGGAACCTGAAAGAAGGCTGCGGCCAGCTCCAACGTCCCACGCGGGAATCCGAGCATTGCTGCGATGTAGTCAGCGTCCGGCCCGCTCCAAGTCACGCGTTCGATCGGCTCCCTGTCAAACAACTTCCGATAGAACGAGATCGATTGCTCCAGGTCGCGGACCACGATGCCGAGATGCTCGATCCAGAACATTGCCTAGCTCCTTCGCGTCTTCGTGGCGCTTGCACACCACGGGTGGTTTCATTTGTTCAGAGTTCATCGTCCAGGTAGGCAATGACCTCTTTGGTGCGGACCTCCGCGCCAGCCGGGCGGACGATCTCGACAAGGCGTCCGCTCGCAAGCGCCTCCATCTCCACGGTCACTTTTTCGGTTTCGATTTCTGCGATTGCCTCGCCGCGGGAGACAAGATCCCCCACCTCCTTCAACCATGTCGCTATCAGCGCCGTTTCCACGTCGTATCCAAAATTCGGCATCTCGATTGGAACTCGCACCGCTCGGTGTCCTCCTCGGCTGGCTACAATTCGGCCAGGATCCGACCCGGTCCGATGACGAACTCGATCGTGTCCCAATACTCGGCCGCGACAATTTCGCGAGGTTGTAGGAAGTGCAATTCGTCGCGCGGCCCTTCACCAAACTCCAAGTGGCCCTCGGCGGCCCAAATGGGACCCCACTTCAACTCGCTTGGTCCCGTCTCGACCAGTTGGCTAATCGCAGGGACACCTCCGTCTACACCGGGGATCACCTTCCACGTGATCCATCGGGGCAGGCCCTTGGGTCGCTCGGATTCGGCAAGCGGGCGGATCAGCGTCAGGTCGATCCGCATGACCTCTCGCTTATCGCGTTTCAACCGCCCGGAAGCGGTGCCACCGCGAGCGAGATCATCACTCGCAGGGTGGGTTACCTCGATTTCGCCGTGGCGCAACGGCCAGCCCATTGCCTCACGACCGAACGCCGTATAGACGGGCTCGTCGGCGTACATATGTGTCGTAAAGTCGCCAGCAACGCCCGCGCAGACGACCGGAAAGGCGACGACGGCCTCGCGAAAACTCATCTCCGTTGGGCCGTTGGCGGAGGTTGGGGCGCTCAGTCCGCCGTCATGGGTTAAGTCCCAGAAGCGAGCCCTGACGACCGGGTCGGCGTCCAGTGTGCAGCCATCGGGGACGTGCCGACGCGCCTCGTCTGGATCGGCAAGGCGGTACCAGAGCGCGAGCGTGCGACCGGCCATCCGCCACGGGGGCGGGCCGTACGCGATCGATCTGCCGCGACGGGTCCAGGGGCTGCCGTATCCCGCGAACTTGTGGATGGCTTCGGTCATGTCAAGCGCCGTTGCGGATGTCTGGTCAGACCAGTATAACCACATAGCTACATGCCGCACCGACGAAACAGGTTCCGCGACGTGCCCTGCGAGTTTGACCGGGATATGATGGCTCACACCGCCTCGATGGACACGCTTTGGAGTAACTCGACATGTCGAAGCCGCCCTCGGCTGACGATACGCCTTCTCTCGCGCCAGGTCGGCTCCTTCGCGCTTTGCCGCGGCTCACGGTCGTCAGTCGTACGCTGTCGGATGAGGCAGCCGATGCGATTCGCCATCGCATCGAGGCGGGTGAGTTCCGCGAGGGCGAGCGCATGCCCTCTGAGCGGGATTTAGCGGAGCAGCTGGGGATCTCCCGCACCGTACTGCGCGAAAGTCTTCGAGGCCTTGAAGCGGGGGGATACGTCTACGCGCAAGCTGGCCGCGGCCGATTCGTGGCCGACTCGCAGGACCGACACAAGGGCGAAGCGCTGCTGACGGAATGGCTTCGTCGTCACCAAGCCGAATTTCGGGACCTCGTCGAGCTGCGATCTGTTATTGAGGCGCAAGCGCTGCGCGGCGCTGCGGTCGAGCCGCGAGAACTCGCGGCTGCCGCTACGCAGCTGCTGAACGATCAAGTTCAAGCGATGGCCGACGGGAGGTCGGAGGACGCGGCGGCACTCGACTGTGACTTCCACGTCCTATTAACTTCCCACAGCCCGAACCGGCCGCTTCGGGCTCTCGGCCTCGCGCTCATTGCGAGAGCGAGCCACGCAGCACGCGCCGCGTACTCGATGGGTGCGTATCAAGAGGAATCGGTGCATCAGCACGAAGCAATTGTCACTACGCTGGCGGCGGGCAATCTGCGGCGCGCAGCGGAGCTCGTCGCCGACCACCACCTGAGCCGCGCGGATCAAATTGCCCGGCAGCTTACTGAACCACCGTAATTACTGTCTCGCGCCGGAATGGGCTTGCGGTTTTGCGCTGCCGGATCGCGTGACGGCGTTACGACTTGTCGCATGGACCAGATCACCGAGCCGCGGTCGGCCTTTTGGCCGGCAGCTGCTTGGGTCGGAAGGGGTACACTCGTCGCTGCCACGCGCGGCTGGTGGGCATCAGACACTCGACGACGCGAGGGCATCTGACTCTTGCCGCAGCGGGCGTGGGCATCAGACTCCTCCGGGAAGCGAGCACCATACTCACCCGGATCTCAACCCAAACCGAGCCGCTTGGGCGGCCCGGCTGAGCACGACTTAGGGGAGCGCGGGCGCGTCAGCGGGCATCGGACTTCGGATCAGTGGCTGCGGCCGAGCGACTGACATCGAGTCAAGCGCTGCCACCGGATCGTCAGGCCGATTGCGGTTCTGATTCGGCCTCTTGCCGCCCCACGATGGGAATGTTTGCTAGTACGTCCCCGGCACCATTGAAGTACGCGCGATAGCTCGCCGGGCTAAGGCGAATCATCGCCTCGACGACATACCACGCCTGCTCTGGCGACTTGTGCAGGATCGCGTATTCGTGGGGCATGAACGGGCACCTACTGGCGAACCCAGTCCAGCTCTCCGATGGCGCGGAACATCGCACGTGGCACCGTCGGCGCCGCGGAGTGTGCGCTGGTCGACACTCAAAGGGACCTAGGGTCATGACGCCGCGCACCGACTAGCGGAAGATGGTTGCCACCTTAGTTCTGCGAAGCTCGGCGTCGCCAGACTAGGAGGGAAAACCGCTCGTCCCACCTTGTGCCGCACTCATCGCGGTTGGATCACGACCTCGACGCGGCCGTCGGGCACGACGAAGTACAGCCCAATCCCCAGCTGACGAAGCGGGTCGCCGGTCTCCTCGACCAGGGACCGATAACGCGGCGAATCCGGAAATGCCATGGCCGCGGACACGTCGGGTCGCTTGCCGCGGATGCGCACCAGTTTGAGCAGGGCGTCGGCGAACCAGTGCTTGGCCTGCAGTGTCGGGTTGGTGCGCTTGACCTCGCCGGCCCGCCGGGGATCTCGGTAGCCGACCGAGGGGTAGCCCTTCACCTCCACCACCAACCGCCGACCGTCCTTGATCGCCGCGATGTCGTCACCCTGGGCACGGATGGCGGTGTTGCTCTCGGCGGTAATGGTCCAGCCCTCGCTGCGCAGGTAGGCGACCATCACGCTCTGGACGTGACCTTCCCAGAACCAGTCCGTCGGCAAATCATCGCGCACAGCCACCGGTGTGCCCGCCGCGATGGGGTCGCTGCGGGTGGTCCGGTGTGCGAGTTGCCGCTTAGGTGGCTGGCCGCGGCGGATGAGGGAGATGCTGCGACCCATCTGGTGGATGCGATCCACGCCCCAGCCGGCGGCGGCGATGGCCGCGCCGGGGCGCCCGGCCGTGCTGCCGCGCCAGTGTGCCTCGTGGTTGTAGCTCGACGCCGGCAGCCTCGTTCTACGACCGCGCTTTCCTGGGCCCGATCGGGGACGGCCGCGCCGGTCGCCATCCGTCCCTCGGATTAGCGCAGCGCGTCGAGCGTCCTTCCCCTGAGGTGTCGTGCTCAGTGGTGATCGGTGGCCGAATCAGGTTCGTGACCGCGTCCGACGTCCCCAAACAAGCCGAAGCGGCGATCGAGTATGTCGGCGGCGGCCAGCCGCTCGCTCGCGCGCACGCGATTACGGCTGGCTACCTCGTTGACGAGTGCCTCAATCAACAGGATCAGTGAAACGGCCGAGTCGAACAGGCTGAGACCGTCGGAGACTCCAACCAAGACAACATCGGCTCGCGGGCTGGCCGGCCCAGCTAACGTGTCGGACAACGCAAATACCGCGGCACCGCGTTCCCGGCACACGGTCATCGCCTCGAGCGTGCTACGCGCGTAGCGGCGCGCGGTGATGGCGAGCACCACGTCAGCGGGCTGAACGTCGAGCAATATCTCGGGCAGGGGGCTCTCGCCGGGCGGAATGAGCACGACGCCGGGGCGAAGCATCGATAATAGTTGATGCGCGTAGTACGCCAAAGCGTGGGACTTACGCAGACCCAGTAGGTAGACCCTCCCCTCGCACCAGGCGATCCTCTCCGCCACCGCCGAGAGCTGAGCATCGCTCAGCCGCCGTTGGGTCTGAACCAGATTCTCGATGGCCTGATCGAATGTCGCATCGGTCAGCCGCACCATCCCGCCAGGGGGTGAACGCTCTTCCATTAGGCGGAGCGGTGAAGCCAGGTGCTCGGCGAGCTCCGCGCGGAGCTCGCGCTGTAGGTCGGCGAATCCGCGGTATCCGAGCCGCGTCGCGAAGCGAACGACGGCTGCCTTGCTGACTCCGGCCCGCAGTGCCACTTCCTCGACCGTCTCCCACGCCGGGTTCGGATACCCAGCAAGCAGATGATCTGCGAGTCGCCTGTCATTCGGCGAAAGGACCTGGAAAGACGCCTCGATCTTGCCCAGCAATCGGTGCAGCGGTGCGGGTTGTGCATCAGCCGAGTGCGGGCGAAGCTGTCGGTCCATACGTAGCCGCTCCATGAAATTTCGCGTGCTTGACCATCGATGCTAGCATGCTGTATCAAATGGATCGGATGACGTAGGTCCCGATACAATCGATACGCTGGCTCACAGGAGGCAGGACTTACATGGTTACTCGAAGTTCGGCGGTTCTGGTCGTTTTCGTACTGTTGCTGGCCAGTTGCGGAGGGCAAACAACGCCGTCGGGCGGCGCCTCCACATCCACGGCTCCGACGGATGGTGGAGAGCTGGTGATCGCATCCTTTGGTGGGGCTTGGGGTCAGGCCATCCAGTTGGGACTGATCGACTCATTCGAACGAGATACTGGCATCGATGTCACACTTCTGCCCACCCAGGACGTTGCCGCGAGCAGTGCCGCCGTTGACGCTGGACAGGCACCGCTAGAGGACATCATCGACACAAACCAGTCGACCCTATTCACTCTTGATCGCGATGGGTATTTAGCGCAGATCGACTACGGAGCCGTCGACGCGGACATCCTCGAACAGGTTCCCGAATACGCGCGGCTGGATTACGCGACCGGCTGGGGCCAATTCGCCATCGGCTTGTGCTATGACGCTGAAGTCTTCCCCGACACCGGGCCCCAGCCTGCCACGTGGGCCGACTTCTGGGACCTCGAAGCGTTTCCGGGCAACCGCGGCATGCTGGCATGGCCAGCAGAGCCACAGCCAGAGTTCGGTCTAATTGCGGACGGGGTGGCGATTGACGAATTGTATCCCCTCGATCTCGACCGCTCCTTTGAGAAGCTCAGCGAGATCGCGGGCGAGATCCCCGACTTCCCAGATAGTCCCGCGGTGCTGGGTCAGCAGCTGGTGGACAAGCAGGTAGTGATGGAAGCGTGCTTCACCCACCGCGTGCAGAATCTCATCGATGCCGGCATGGCGCGCATCGGCATCTCGTACGAACAGGCTCGATTGCAAACCGAGTACTGGGGAGTCTGGGAAGACGCTCCGAACAAGGAAAACGCGATGAAGTTCATTGCATACACGCTTGAGGCCCAGCCTCAGGCCGCTTGGGCACAGATCGGCAACACCAGTCCGATCAATCCTGAGGCCTTTGAACTCATTCCCGAGGATCTACAGGAAAAGTTGGCTACTGCTCCCAGTCACGACACGCTATGGGCAAAGGACGACGAGTGGTACAGCGAACAGAACGACGAAGGCATCACCAATCGAGAAGTGCTGATCGAACTGTGGGATGAGTGGGTGTCATCACAAGGGTGACTGAGCCGGCCTCGCCAGCGGACGATCGAGTGAGTCGCACATCCCCTCACTCGATCACCGCTAGGCGGCAGCGCCTCGGATGGTTGCTGGCCATCGCGCCGTTCGGAGTGCTACTCGCCTCGGTCCTGGTGGTTCCCGTCCTGATTTTCGGAAGTTACGCCTTCGAGGACGGAAACAGCTCCTGGGTGACCCTATGGACAAGTCCTGGGAAATTGAACAGCATTGGATTGACACTCGAGATCGCCGCCCAGACCACCGCCATCTGTGCCGCACTGGCCTACCTATACGTAGCTGGCCTGATGCGCGCGGGTCCGCGTCTACGCCGTCTGCTGTTGCTGGCGGTGATCGTACCGTTCCTAACAAGCATCCTCGTCCGCAGCTATGCCTGGATCATAGTTCTCGGCAATCAAGGACCGCTGAATGCCGTCGTTCGGTGGGTCTTCGGCCCCGACGCCAATCTGCAATTGCTCTACAACCGATCCGGCGTATTGATCGGTATGGTTCACGTTCTCCTGCCGCTCTTCGTCCTGCCGCTGTACGCCGTGGTCGCGGACATCCCCCCGAACCTAACCCGTGCGGCACGCACCTTGGGCGCCAATCGGGTCGAAGCGTATCTGAGAGTGTTGCTGCCGCTCAGCCTGCCGGGGGCCGCCGCCGGTGCCGTTCTTGTCTTTGTCAGCGCGCTGGGTTTCTTCGTTACCCCCTCGCTCCTGGGTGGGCTTCAAGAGACCATGGTCGCGCAGCTGATCCAACGCGAGCTATCCACCTTCGTCGACCTGCCCGATGCCGCGGTGCTCGCCATCGTACTTATGAGTGGAGTGTTAGCCATCCTGGCCGCATTCCGGCTGTTCTATCCAATTGAGCTGCTCTTCATTCGAAGTCAAGTGACGGTCCAACATCGCCAACGGCAACGGCGGGCGCCCAGTGGGCTCGGGCGGCCTGGTCGCAGGTGGCCGCTGGGGTCTGCGCGACTCGCGCTGACCGGTGGCCTCAGCCGGCTGCCGTGGGACACCATTTGTTGGGCCGGGACGCTGCTGGTAGCTGCCTTTTTCTTAGTGCCCCTGATCATCGTCATCCCGGTCTCTTTCACCGGAGAAGCGTTTCTTCACTTTCCGCCCGACAGCTATTCCCTGCGCTGGTACGAAGCGGTCATCAAGGACCCGCTTTGGCAGCGCGCGTTCGTGAACTCGTTACTTACGGGAGCGGTCGCAACATTGCTAGCAGCCGTCATTGGATTGCCGTTGGCGTTCGCATTGGTTCGGGCTCATTTATCTCAGCGCGTACGTGGCTTGCTGGTGCTGCTTGTGGTTCTGCCGGCGCTCGTCCCGCTCATCGTGTTGGCAATTGGCGTGTTTGTGTGGTACCTGCGGATAGGCCTAATCGCCAATAGCTGGTCCCTGGCGGCGGCCCATGCCCTACTAGGGCTTCCGTTCTTGGTGTTGGTGGTTATGGCGGCGCTCCGTGATTTCGATGCTCGACTCGAAAGGGCAGCCCGCAGCTTGGGCGCCGGACCATTGAACACCCTGCGCCTCATCACCTTGCCCATCCTGTCGCGAGCCATCGCCGCCGGATTGCTCTTTGCATTCTTAGTATCGCTCGACGAGCTACTCATCGCCTTAGCCGTGACGGACTTTGTCACGGCGACGCTGCCAGTTCGTTTGTGGGAGGGTGCCAATGAGGAGATCAGTCCGGCCTTGGCGGTAGTTTCAACGCTCTACCTGCTCCTGGCCATTGTGGCAGCGTCGGCGGCTCTAGGCGGCGGCGGGGTCCGCCGGCGACCTGCTTCCGAGGTAGTCGATGCCTGATGCACTGCTCTCGGTTACTGCGCTACGAAAGCGATACGGCGATCTCGTGGCGGTCGATGCGCTGTCGTTCGAGGTCGAGCGAGGGGAATTCTTCACGCTTCTCGGACCGTCGGGCTGTGGCAAATCAACAACCTTGATGTCGCTCGTCGGTTTTGAGGCCATCGATGGCGGGCGTATCGAACTCGCGGGCCAGGATGTGACCTCGGAGCCGCCCGAACGCCGAGGAATGGGAGTGGTCTTCCAGAATTACGCGCTCTTTCCACACATGAGCATTCTCGAGAACGTCACGTTTCCACTTCGGATGCGAGGAGTGTCCGGAGAGCGGGCTGAGGAGCGCGCACGAGCCACGCTTGAGCTAGTACAGCTGGACCAGTACTCCGCCCGCCCTAGCGAGATCAGCGGCGGTCAGATGCAACGGGTAGCACTGGCGCGGGCTCTGGTCTTCGATCCACCCATCTTGCTGATGGATGAGCCGCTGGCGGCCCTCGACCGCCGCCTACGACAGACCATGCAGTTTGAACTGCGGCGCATTCAAGACCAGGTTGGTACGACGGTGATCTATGTCACCCACGACCAAGAAGAGGCATTGGTGCTCTCCGACCGCATCGCCGTCATGCGTGCCGGCCGGTTCGAGCAGGTCGCCTCACCGCGCGAGATCTACGAACAGCCGGTCAATGCTTTCGTGGCGAACTTCCTCGGTGAGTCCAACCGGCTTCGGGTTCGCGTCGTGAGCGCTGACGACGCAGGCGCTCTGGTTGAACCAGTAGCGGACTCGAGTTATCGCATACGCGTCTCAACGATACCGCCGGCATTCCAGACCGGCATGCTGATCGTTCGTCCCGAGCATGTCCGCGTGGAATGGCACAGCCGGGATCCTGCCGAACCTTCCGTGCCGGGCATCGTCGTCGATCGAGCCTTCCTCGGCAGCGGCACGCGTCTAGAACTGCGGTTGCTCGAAGAGATTTGGACGGCCACGGTGCCTGCGAGCGTTGGCGAAGATGCTCTGCCGGAAATCGGCCAGCAGGTCAACCTCGCCTGGTCGCCTGGCGACGCTCGCCTGGTGGATGCGGAGCCGTGAGCGACACGCGTCCTCTGCTCGCAACCCTTCTTCTAGAGACGTCGCATCTGGACCTGCCCGGCGTATTGCGACATCCCCATACGCTGCCGGTCCGTCAGCTGCTTGAGACGGTGCCCGGAGCACGGGGAACGATCGTAGTCGGCCCTGACTACCGAGCGGTCGCTAGCGCCTACGTTGCATCTGCCG
Source organism: Chloroflexota bacterium (assembly GCA_030859955.1). Classification (GTDB taxonomy): domain Bacteria; phylum Chloroflexota; class Limnocylindria; order QHBO01; family QHBO01; genus JACDBZ01. The sequence continues at coordinate 15,553 of JALZJE010000024.1, forward strand.
CGGCGGTCGACGCAGCGGAGATCGAACTGATCACGGCCAATTGCGGATTCGCGATCGCATACCAAGACGATGTCGCGGCCGCTGTTGAAGCACCGGTGGCCCTGTCAAGTCTCCTCCTGGTCCCGATGCTATTTCGCGTGTACGGCCGGCGCTTGGGAGTCGTCACCTTTGACGCAAGCCAGCTCGATGAGCCGCGACGCCATGCCGCCGGCTGGCCAGCGGCCGGGCCGCCGGTGGTTGACGTGCAAGGCAGCGCGGCGTGGCGGCGCCTTGCGAGTGACGGGCAACCTAAGCTCAACTTGAGCAAGCTGCGTGACGACCTCTTTGGCGCGGTGGCGCCTTTTGCCCAGCGGCATCGTCTGCGAGCCTTGTTGCTTGAATGCACTGCGATGTCGCCGTTTCGCTCGGACCTGGCTGACCGAACCGGCGCTCGGGTGTTCGACTTGATTGGCTTGCTGGAGTTCCTGCTGGGACTGCCTTTGATCGAAGCCTTTGAAGCGCACGGCGCCAACAAGAGCAACGGTGCTTCAGTCTCAAGAAAGTCCAAGGAGAATCATCGTGCCTGACCGCCAGCCGGGCTTTGTTCAGCACACTGCTATCTCGGTTGGCGCGGGGCTGATCGAAACCCTGGGCGATCAAATCAGACGCCTGGGCGGCGACAGACCAGTGATCCTGATCGACGCCGCCCTGGAGCAGGGACCGGTCGGCGACCGCCTCCGGACACTGCTACCGCGCGCTCCACTTCTCGGGCGCACCAGCCAAGAGCCGAGTTTCGAATCTGTAGCCCAAGATGCGCAGCTGATTGATGAAAGCGGCGCGGACTTGCTGGTCGCGGTCGGGGGAGGCAGCACAATCGACTCGGCCAAACTGCTGCGGGGCCTGTTGGCGGCCGGGGTGGAGTCGCTGGCCGAACTGCCTGAGTCGTTCGCCAGCCCGCCGATGCCTCTCATCGCCGCGCCTACTACCGCGGGCACCGGAGCAGAGATCGGTGCTGGGGCCATCGTGTTCGACCCGGCCATCGGCGACAAGATTTTGATCCGGCGACGAGAACTGGCCGCCAATGTGGCCATCGCTGACGGCGAGCTGACCCTTGGCCTACCGCCCCATCTCACTGCCTGGACCGGCTGCGACGCGCTTGGTCAGGCCATCCTGGCGTTTGTGCCGGCTGGCTGGGATGCGCTGTCCGGCCAGATCGCCCTGCGCGCCATTTCGCTGATCGCGAATGCGCTGCCCCAGGCAGTCGCGGACGGCAGCAACAGGGCAGCGCGGAATGACCAGATGCTGGGGTCAGTCCTCAGCGCACTCGCCATGTATAACGCCCCACCCGATTACGCCGGAGAGCACCTGTTCGCCGAACCGGTCGGAGCGGCCCTCGGCGTTCACCACGGTTTGGCCGTAGCCGCGTTCTTGGCTGGCACTGCCGAGTACAACGCTGAGGTACTCGCACAGCCATATGCCGCGATAGCACGGGTGGTCGGGGCAGCGCAGCTTGATGACCCTGACTCCACAGCCTCCCTGGCGCTGGTGGAATGGCTACGTAGCTTCGTCCGCAAGTTGGGCGTGCCCGGATTGGCCCAGATAGCCGGTGCCGGGGATGCCCGATCCCTCGCCAAGCGGTGCGCTTCGCACGGTGGCTACGTACTGAACCCGCGCCCGCTCTCTGAGGAATCGACGGTCCAGATCATTCGCGGTGCGCTCGATGGCTCCTTCAGCGCGACGGGCCGTGGCAAGTCTGACGTGCCAGATACAACCCATGGGTGAGGCAACGATGGCCAGCATGGGCGTAGCAGGCAGTTGGCCTCCCATCCATACTACATGGGCCGCCGACTCCTGCGCCCGCGGTCACGAGTTCGGCCCCAGCGCTCGTCGAATCCGACGTACGGTGCGCGAGTACCTGCGCCATTTCGCGGATAGCGGCATCGGTTCCGCCACCCCCATCAAGGTCGGCTCGATGTTGCGCGATTGGCTGCGTTGCGTCGGTGGGGATGTGGCCGACGAGCTGATCGGCTTGGCGGCCGGATCTCAAATCGCGCCCGAGCTCATCATCGCTATCGACGCTCGCACGGAGAACATTGCGACGGCGACGGCAGCAAGCGAGTGCTCGACGGTGGCCGAGGAAGAGGGCCTACCGGCCTGGCTCGTGCAGAACTGGGACTGGTACCCAGGCTTCCGCGGAAGTCGGCTGCTATGGATAGCGCGACTCCGGGGGATGCGGTGGCGGGCTACCTTCACAGAGGTCGGCACTCTCGCGAAGATTGGCATCAATTCTGACCGAGTCGACGTAGGTCTCAACCTGCTGCATTCGCCACGCGGTGCGTCTGGGGTGCCCTACCGATTCACCTGTTGTTGCGCTCGGCGCTGGATCGAAGCCGAACGGCGGATCAGGCGTTGAAATTGATCTGCTCGACGCGCTTGAATGCTTCGTCCTGCATAACAGTGATTTCAACGAATGGCGCCCAGCCACGCGCCGCCCTCGAATGCGGAGCGGCAGGCAAAGGCGTGTGGCGCCACCCCGATCGAGGGGCAGCTGAAACGCGTGCGGCAATAACTCTGCGACCGGGCACGGATCACCTGACCATCGTAGACGGACCCCCGTGGGCGGGCCAAGCCGTAGAGGTTGATGCACCGGCGCTGCAGCGGCTGGCGGAAATGCGAGATTCGCGTAATGAGGCTTGAGCGGCTCGAGATTCGGCATGTTCGATTGCCGTTGGTGACGCCCTTCGAGACCAGCTTGGGTCGCCTGCTCACGAAAGACGCAGTGATATTGCGCGGGGAGGCAGAAGGGCTGGTTGGCTGGGGTGAGGTTGCCGCTTGGTCCGATCCTTGGTACAGCTACGAAACCGTCCAAACCTCGCTATATGTGCTAACGCGCTATCTGGTGCCGTTGGCTTTGCGTGCAGAGGTGGCGGACGCAGCCACCACCCCCGACCCGTGGCCCACCATTCGCGGCTACCCGATGGCCAAGGCCGCGCTGCAGTGCGTGGCGCTTGATCTGCTGGCTCAAGAGCGCGGCCAGTCGTTAGCGGACTGGCTGGGTGGACAGCGCAGCGAGGTGCCGGTCGGCATCAGCCTAGGCATCGAAGGTTCGATCGATCGCTTGTTAGAACGAATTGGCACGGCGCAGGAGGCTGGGTACCAGCGCGTCAAGCTCAAGATTCGACCAGGCTGGGACATCGCCGTACTACGCGCCGTGCGGGAGCGCTTCGGCGATTCGCTGCAGATCGCTGGTGACGCCAACGGCGCTTATTGCCTTGAAGACGCTGATCACCTGGCGCAAGTTGACGCCTTTGGGCTCAGCATGTTAGAGCAGCCGCTACAACACGACGACATAGATGATCACGCCGAGTTGGCACGTCAAATTGCGACCCCGATCTGCCTCGACGAGAGCCTGCCCACGCTAGGCACCGCGCGACAGGCCTTGGCCACCCGAGCCTGTCGAGTGGTGAACATCAAGCCGGGGAGGGTCGGAGGCATCGTTGTGGCGCAGCAGCTCCACAATCTGTGCGCCGCCGCGGGGGTACCGGTGTTCTGCGGAGGCATGCTCGAAACCGGCATCGGTAGAGCCGCCAATGTTGCCCTGGCCTCCCTTGCCAACTTCACCATACCCGGAGACTTGTCAGCCTCCGATCGCTACTTCCATCGCGACCTGATCGCTCCGCCGTTCGTATTGCTAGACGGGGGTCTCCTGAAGGTCCCCACCGGCCCGGGACTTGGCGTGGCGGTTGACCAGGAGGCGCTTGAAGCAGTGACGGTCCGCAGACGAAAGCTGAATGGTGCGCCGCCATGACGGCCGGGGCGCCTCCCAATCTCGACCGCAGGGCCCGATTGCGCGGCAAGTTACACGAGAGGGACATCGCCGCCGCAGTGATCTGGCAGCAGCCGACGGTGTGCTACCTAACCGGCAACCAGATTCCCGGCCCAAACGCTCTAGTGCTGCTGCCCGACGGCGAATGGGTGGTCGTGTGCGATGCGTACGACGCGCCGAATTTTGCCGCCGTCGCGCCGGACCTGCCCCTGATGACTTACCACTATGCCGGCAGCTTGGGAGCCGAAACGGCAACGTTGCTGCACCGCCGTGGTCTGCGACGCGGGAACCTGGGTATCGAGTTCGGTGAAGTGCGTGAATCGCTCTTCCGGACCTTGCACCTCAAACTTCGTCCGGTTCGGATGAGCCCAATTGACGCGATCATTGGTGACCTACGTCTTGTCAAAGACGACGGAGAGCTGGCCATCATTCGACGGGCCGCGGCCATTGTGCAGACGACGATGCAATCGGTCACGACATGGATCCATGAGGCCATCAGCGAGAGCGAATTGGCGGCGCGCATCTATGGGGAGTTGGTGAGGAGCGGTTCCCAGTATACCGCCAGTCAGCCGTACATCAAGAGCGGCGAGCGGTCCTTTCTGACACATGCGCGCTGGAGCAACCGACAGATCACCACCACTGATCATGTGCTGATCGAGATCGGCGCCTCGGTGGACCGCTACCACGCCAGTCTCATGCGTTCTCGGCTCCAGCCGAAAGCCAGCCGCGCCTATCATCGCGCTTGCGAGGCGGTTCTGGCAGGTCGGGACGCCTACCTCCGCTACGCTCGCCCTGGTGTTTCCGCCGATGCCTTGCATCAGGCTTACTTGGAAGCCTTGGCCGTCTCCGGTGTGGCCCATTGGAGTCGACACCCGTCGGGTTACTCACTTGGCATCGCCTTTCCGCCCTATTGGGGGGAATTGCCACTACTCACAATCACCACGGGTAATGAACGCTTGCTCGAAAGCGGAATGGTGCTCCACCTAATCTCCGGCGTCTGTGAGCCGGCCGCCAATGTTCCGCATATTGGGCTCAGCGAGTGCATTGTCATCACGCATGGTGGTGCCGAGCGCCTGATTGAGGTGAGCGACTTCCTATGAACATCCCAAAGTCCGTCTTGGACCGGCTGCCAACGCCCTGTCTCTTTGTCGACCTACCGGCTGCCGACCGAAACATCGAACGCGTTGCCTCCGTGTACCGCGCGCACTCCGTCAAACTCCGACCCCACTTCAAGGCGCACAAGTGCACCCGTCTCCTGCACCGCCAGCTCGAGGCCGGCGGCTGTGTCGGGGCTACCTGCCAGACGGCGGCCGAAGCCCTGATCCTTGCGGATGCCGGGTTTTCTGACGTCCTCCTTGCCAACCAGACCGCCGACCCAATCGCCCTCCGCGACCTGGCCCGTGCGGCAACCAGAACTCGCCTCACCGTCGCGGTCGATTGTGCCCAACACGTTGAACTTCTGGCCGCCGCGATCCAGGCAACCGACAGCCAGCTTGGAGTCGTTATCGAGCTCGACGTCGGCATTGGCCGCTGCGGACTTCCTGTGAACAGCGAGCACCTCGTGCCACTTGCTAAGCTGGTGGAGCGCACGAAGGGCCTGACATTTCGGGGCCTGCAAGCGTACGAAGGCCACGTTGTGCAGCGCGAGGACGAAGCACTCCGGCGCACGATGCTCTGGCAAGTGGCGGCGCAAGCACGCCACGAGCGTGACCGCCTACAGGCGGCGGGGATCGAATGCGAACTGATCTCCGGCGGTGGGACAGGGACTTGGGATCTGGCTGCGGAAACGCAGATCCTCACCGAAGTACAGGCCGGGTCCTACGTGCTCATGGATGCTAAGTACGCTGCCATCGGACTTCCGTTCGAACCGGCGCTGTACGTCGCTACCCGTGTCATCAGCCGGCGCGAGCGCCACGCAGGTGTGCTGAACGCCGGCCTCAAGGAAACGACGATGGAGTACGGTCCGCCGCGATCAGCGGAGCCGGGCGTGTCGGTCGTCGCCCTGTCCGATGAGCATACGCGCGTGGCTGTTGCGAACTCCGCCGACCCGCTAATCGGCGACGTGTTGTTCCTGATCCCATCACACATCGACCCAACCATCAATCTTCACGACGCGCTATTTGTTTGGGATGGGGCCGAAGACATTGAGCGTTGGCCGGTCGACGGCCGACGGATTACCAATGACCCTAGCTGAAAGGGGCTGCGAACCTTGATCACCTACGCAACGCGAATGTGGATTGATGGGCAGGGTAGCCAGGGAGACGCGGAACCGCGTCAGATCTTGGATCCTGCCCGCAACGCGGTCGTCGCCGAAGTTACGGAGGCAACACCGTCCGACGTCGATCGCGCCGTACGCAGTGCGCAGCGAGCGTTCGAGAGTGGTGATTGGCGGCGCCAAACGCCAAGACAGCGTGGCGACGCCCTCCTAGCTCTGTCGACTCGAATGCGAGAACATGCCGAAGAACTTGCGCAGATCGACTCGCTTAACGTCGGTAAGCCGATCACCCAAGCGCGCGGCGACGCCGCTCAAGCTGCAGACTTCATCGATTATTTCGGCCGCGTCATCATCGATTTGCCCGGCGAGGTGATACAAAACGATGATGAGCAGGTGACCCTGGTTGTCCGTGAGCCGACTGGCGTGGTGGCGGCCGTGGTCCCATGGAACTTCCCCGTAGTGGTCGCCGCTGCCTCTATCGGTCCGGCCCTGGCGGCCGGCAACTCAGTTGTGCTAAAGCCAAGCTCCATCACGCCCCTAACTGCCCTGAGACTTGGCGAACTGACCGACGGCATTTTGCCTCGTGGCGCCCTCAATGTCGTGACGGGCTCAGGCGACGCAGTGGGTGATGCATTGGTAACGCACCCTCTAGTCGACCGGGTGGCCTTCACTGGCAGCACGGGCGTAGGCCAGGCGATCCTCCAGAAGAGCGCCGCCTCGATGAAACGCGTGGGCCTCGAGCTCGGCGGCAAGTCTCCAACCCTGATCCTCGATGACGCGCCCTTTGACGACGCCGTCCAATCGGCATTGGCGCGCATCGCCCTCAATCAAGGCGAAAACTGTGCTGCTGGGTCTCGGCTCCTGGTCAGCGCGTCGATGTACGATCGATTCGTCGACGCTCTAGGCCAGAAGGCTCGAGAACTCGTTATTGGCGACCCGCAGCGCGAGCGGACTGACCTTGGGCCGATGGTAAGTGTCAGCCACAAGGAACGCGTGGAATCGTACATGGAGCTCGCCGCCGACGAAGCGAGGCCCTTGTACGTCGGCGACACCCCCCAACGAGCGCCCTTCTCGTCCGGGTTCTATGTTCCCGTCAGTCTCTGGGATGCTGGACCGGGCACCAGGCTCTGGCGCGAGGAGGTCTTCGGTCCCATGCTGGCCATCACCTCCTACCAAACCGAGGAGGAGATGGTGCGGCTGGCCAACGACACCGATTTTGGCCTGCTGGCCACGGTTTGGTGTGGTGACCGCGGTAGGGGTCTTCGCGTCGCTCGCCAGCTGCGAGCCGGCATAGTGCGAATTAACAATGCCACGTCACCAATTAACGGCCCGTGGGGTGGTTTCAAAATGAGCGGTATCGGCCGTGGCTACGGACGATACGCGATCGAAGAAGCCACCGAACTTAAGCAGATCAACATCGACCTGAGCTGAACTTCCAAGCGCCAGAGAGGCGCCGTGGACGCATATCTATGCCCGGATGGCTTGTGAGAGAGCTGAGGCTGTAGCTCGGCTGGACCCGCGCAGAAGAACGAGCGCCGACGACTAGTTGTAGTTCCTAGAGATACTGAGACATGGGCGCATCAGAGGTAGCCATCAGCTCGTGGAGCCAGCCTTGCAGGTGCTCCGGCGCCGGGATGAACTCGGAGCCGCGGTCGGTGGAGGCCGTCCCGTCGTAGCGCTCGCCAGGCGTGCGCCAGCCAGGTGGGCGTCCCAGCCGTGAGCAACCAGCTCGGCCCACAGCTGAACCGCGGTTGGTAGCCCTCCTATCCAAAACTGGCGTTCGCCCCGGCCACAATTACCGTGAGCGCGATCGCCACCAATCGCGGACGCTCCGCCAGTACAGATACGCGAGGAAGAGTGACAAGGCGATCACAGCCGTCCAGATATTCGTCAGGCCGAGGAAGGCGAGTGGGATGCTGATCGTGAAGCCGACGGCAGCACAGAGGGCCAGGGCCAGCGCCGCCCTAACCGGAGCCGGCCAGGAACGCAAGCGAGCAAGCCGCTGCGAGTTCTGCTCGTTGAGCACCACGAAGAACACCGTCGCCACGCCAAAGGCAACGGACAGGCCGGTCAGGAGTAGCTCGGGCCGCATGGCCTGACTATCGCACCCCGCCACCACCTGCACGGTGCAGTCATACCCCATAACTCGTAGCTCGCCCCGGCGACCCGCACGCAGACACCAGACTGAACTCAGCACATGCTTGACATACAGATCCAGCCGAGCGCTGTGCTACCGAGCTCGGGGATCGAGCGTAATCGGCACGGTTAGGCAACCCGCCGCTACGCTCGCTGGACCTGTGCGTGAGCGAGAACAAGAGCGGTGCTGTTCTCGCTCGTGATGTCGCCGCTTGAGGCCGATCAGCGCTCCACCGCGGCGACCTCGGCCCGACCTTCTAGCCGGTCGGCTCACCGTCCTCAGCTCAAGCGTTTCGAGGCACCGTCGCGAACGACATCGCATTCGCGCCGGTGTGCATTACACTCGGTGCCGACGCGCGCGGCCGCGGGCATCAGACACTCGACGATGACGAGGGCATCTGACTCTTTCTGCAGCGGGCGTGGGCATCAGACTCCTCCGGGAAGCGAGCCCCATACTCTCCCGGAAATCAACTCAAAGCGAGCCGTTCGGACGGCCTCATTGAGCACGAGCTAGGGGAGCAAGGGCGCTTCCGCGGGCATCGGACTTCGGATCAGCAGGTCGGGGGTTCGAATCCCTCCGGGCGCGCCATCCTCCCTGCCACACCACAACATGGTGTGGAGTAGGGTCCGCCAGACCCCATATCTTGTGCTCAGCTGAGCCTCCGGCGGCCCCTAGCCAAGGAGGCGCCACCCCGGCCAGCAGCCCGGAGCTGAGCCAGGCGCCCGAGTTCCAGTTGGCGGGTCTCTGACCGATGCGCGGGTCGAAGCCGCCACGCTGCAGGACCATGAACACCCCGCCCCCGGCCGGCCACTCATCCGCAGCGCCGACCGATTCCGGACGCAGCGAGACGCCGACCAGGATCCGCGTCTCCACGACGGCGAATGATGGAGTCGGTTGCTTACGAGCCGCTTACTGGCAATACCGCGCGGGCTACGAATGAGCTGACTGACTCACTGAGCCGCGACAACCAGGCCCATGTCGCGGTCGCGAGGTCGGACGACCTTCACGTAAGGCCGCTGGCGCGAGCGATCCTCGCGATCTATCGAGCACCGGTCAGCGTGAATGGCGCGGCCGAGTGAGCCTCCTGCGTGCGAGCGCTCGATAGATCGCACCAATCAGCGTGGAAGGCCACCCCAGTGAATCGTGGCCCGATGTATCACCCACGTTCCGCGCCGTGCGTGATCGGCGGCCAAGCCCGGCGGCACGTTGCGATTGAGCGCCTCCGAATTGCGACCGGACTGCGACGCTCGCACAACTCCCCTGACGCCGAAATTGGCCGAGTCGCTCGTATCGTGGGATACCCGCGCAGAGGCGAGCTGGACCGATGACCGTCACCCCACTGCAGCCGATCGACATGCCGCTCTACGACCCCCGCCATGAGCACGATGCCTGCGGGGTCGGCTTCGTGGCCGACCTGGATGGCCGCCGTAGGCCGGACACGGTGCGCATGGCGCTCGAGGCACTGGCTGCCCTGGCCCATCGCGGCGCCCGAGCGGCAGATGACAAGACCGGGGACGGCGCCGGCATCTCCATTCCGATCTCAGCGCGTTTCGGCCGCCGGTTGCTCAGCGAGGCCGGCCTCGATGCTCGGCCACGTGGCCGGGTCGCGGTTGCAATGTGCTTCCTGCCCGTGGAGGGTTCCGATGCGGCAGTTCGCCTCATCGAAGATCGTGCAGCGGCAGAAGATCTCAGCGTTGCAGGCTGGCGCGACGTGCCGGTCCGGCACGAACTCGTGGCTGACCGCACGGTGACGGAAACGCCGGTGATCCGTCAGGCCATCGTGGTGGGCGGCCGCCGGCTGACGCCGCTTGGGTTCGCACGACGGCTGGCGATCCTGCGTCGGATCGTGGAGCGTGACGCGCCAGCGGTGGCTGTCGTCTCCATCGGCTCATCCCAGGTGGTCTACAAGGGCCTCTTCGTCGGGGACGAGCTCGGGCGCTTCTATGAGGATCTCGGGGCCGATGACCTCGACGCCAGATACGCGATCTTCCATCAGCGCTACTCCACGAACACCTTCCCGTCGTGGCGACTCGCCCAGCCGTTCGGCTACCTGGCGCACAACGGCGAGATCAACACGGTTCGCTCCAACCGCGAGGCGATGCGCGGACGCCGTCATGCGCTTGGTAGAAGCCGATGGGCGCGACGGTTGGCCGAGATCGGGCCGCTCGTCACCGCGGGCGGTTCCGACTCGCAGGCCTTGGACGATGCGCTGGAGCTTCTCATTCTGGGCGGCTCGCAGATCGATGAGGCGATTGGATCTCTGATCCCGGCGGCCGAAGGGCTTGGCGGCCCGGTGCTGGATCCGGCCAGGGCTCTATCGGAGGCGTGGGACGGGCCCGCGGCGCTCGTGTTCGGCGATGGCAGACGTGTCGGTGCGATGCTCGACCGAAACGGTCTGCGACCTCTGGCCCTGACCGCGACGCGGGACGGGTTGCTGGTCGTGTCATCCGAGGCGGGAAGCGTGCAGCTGCCGGTCGAGCACGTGACGCATCGGCGCCGATTGGGTCCGGGCGAGATGGTCGTTGTCGACGTGCAGAGCGGTCGTATGGTCGGACCGACGACCAAGCGGCATGGCTGGCCGCCGCGTACGGCGCCGCAACGGCTGGTGGCGGCAATCAGGGTGGAGCAGGCGGCCACCGGCGACCGGCAGAGGATTGCACTCGGTGTCGACGCCGAGGTCGTCAAGCAGGTGATCAGGCCGATGGCGACGGAGGCGCACGAGGCGATCTGGAGCATGGGAGACGACACGCCGATCGCGCCGCTCGCCCGCCGTCCGCGGCGTGTGACGGCCTACCTGCGTCAGTCGTTCGCGCAGGTGACCAATCCGGCGATCGATCCTGAGCGCGAGCTGGCCGTGATGTCATTGGCCATGGCCGTCGGCCGGCAACCTGACCTGATCGGGCCGCCGACCGACCCGGAAGCGGTCGTCATTCAGTCACCGGTCCTCGACGTGTCAGGGTGGGCGAGTCTTCGCGCCGCGCTGGATCGCGCCGTGGTCCTTGACGCGACCTGGCCGGTATCGCGCGGCCCCCGGGGCATGACCGTCGCGCTTGCGCGCCTGGCGCGGCAGGCGCGGGCGGCGTCGCGGCGTGGAGCGCGGCTGATCGTCGTTTCGGACCGCACGGTCGGAGTGCGGCGCGTGGCGATTCCTTCGGTGCTGGCGGTCGCACGCGTGAACCAGGAGCTCGTGGCCGCCGGCCGCCGATCGCGGACCGATATTGTCGTGGAGGCCGGCGATACGTTCGATGTCCATGACCTCGCGATGCTGGTCGCGGCCGGCGCATCGGCCATTCACCCGTGGTTGCTGTTGGAGCTCGCCGTGGAGCATGCCGGGGAGCGCGGGTCCGAGGATCTCGAGCCCGAGCAAGCCACGCGGAATGTCATAGTCGCCCTCGAGCAGGGCTTGCGCAAGGTGCTGGCACGCATGGGAATCAGCGCACTCAGCTCGTATCGCGGCGGTCAGATTTTCGACGTGGTGGGCCTGGGTCGGGGCCTGATGGAGGCATGCTTCCCGGCGGCGAACCATTGGCCTGGCTCCGTGGGCGCGGATGCCATCGCCCGGATGCAGGTCGCCCGGCATCGTCGCGCTTTCGGGAACACCGCACCTGCCCTCGACGATCCGGGGCTCGTCCGATACCGTGGCTCGGGCGACGCGCATGCCTATGCGCCGAAGATCGTCAAGGCGCTGCAAAGGGTAGTCAACGGTGACGGCAATCTCGCTGCCTACACCAGTCAACTGACCGACCTCGGTGCGCGCCAGCCGCGTGACATCCTGGCGCTCAAGCCTGCCGGGCCGCGGATTCCGCTGGACGCGGTCGAGCCGGCGAAACGGATCGTTCGCCGCTTCGTCAGCTCGGCCATGAGCCTGGGCGCGCTTTCGCCGGAGGCGCACCAGGCGATCAGCATCGGCATGGCCCGGCTCGGCGGCAGTGCCAATTCGGGCGAGGGCGGTGAGGATCCCGCCTGGTACGCGCCGTCGGTCGATGGAGACCGGAGAGACGCCGCCATCAAGCAGGTTGCATCGGCACGCTTCGGGGTCACCGCCGAATACCTTTCGCGCGCCGAGCAGCTCGAGATCAAGATCGCGCAGGGGTCGAAGCCCGGCGAGGGCGGGCAACTGCCAGGTCGCAAGGCAACGGCCTTTATCGCCGGTCTGCGACGCGGGCAGCCGGGCGTGACAATGATCAGCCCGCCACCGCACCACGACATCTACTCGATCGAGGACCTTGCGCAGTTGATCTGCGACCTGCGCGCGGTGAACCCGACTGCACGCATCGGCGTGAAGCTCGTCGCCGGGGCGGGGATCGGGACGATCGCCGCAGGAGTGGCGAAGGCACACGTGGACTACATCATGGTCAGCGGGCATGCCGGCGGTACCGGCGCCTCGCCGTTGAGCTCCATCAAGCATGTGGGCCTGCCGTGGGAGCTCGGCCTGGCCGAAACGCACCAGGTCCTGGTCCGGAACCGCCTGCGCAACCGCGTCACGCTTCGAACCGATGGGGGCCTGCAGACCGGACGCGACGTTGTCGTCGCCGCATTACTGGGTGCCGAGGAGTACGGGTTCGGAACGGGCGCGCTCGTCGCGATCGGTTGTGACATGGCGCGCCAATGCCACCTCGACACCTGCCCTACCGGGATTGCGACTCAGCGCGAGGACCTGCGGGCCAAGTTCACCGGGACGCCGGAGCAGGTGGTGGCCTTCTTCACCGCACTGGCTGAAGACGTTCGGCACGAGCTGGCGGATATCGGCCTGCGCTCGCTGGGCCAGGCGGTCGGTCGGGCTGACCTGCTGGAGCAAACCGATGTGGTCGCCCTTGACCTCCGGAGGCTCCTGTCAGCGCCCGCCTGGACGCCTGACTCGGCGCTTCCGCCGAAGGACCGGCCACTGCGGGCGGATCGCCCAACCGACGACTGCTTCGAGGCCGATGCGCTCGACGGGATCGTCGCTCGCGTCGCCGAAGGAGAAGTGGTCGTACGCGCACGGGTCACGACGCGGGACCGCAGCATCGGCGCGCGACTGGCCGGCGCGCTTCAGCGGCGACCGGAACCTCGTCGGCTTCCACACGTGCGCTACGAGCTGACGGAGTCCGCCGGTCAGAGCTTTGGCGCCTTCGCCGTGGCCGGCATGCGCATCGCGCTCGTGGGCGAAGCGAACGACTACGTCGGTAAGGGCCTTTCGGGGGCCACCGTCGTTGTGCGCCCGGCCGACGACGCAGCCCAAGACCAGGCGATCGCCGGAAACGTGTGCCTCTTCGGTGCCACGGCGGGTGTGCTGCACCTGATCGGTCGAGCAGGGATGCGGTTCGCGGTTCGCAACTCGGGCGCACGCGCGATCGTCGAGGGGATTGGCGCGCATGGCTGCGAATACATGACCGGAGGGACCGTCGCGGTGCTGGGATCCATCGGCCCCAACTTCGGCGCCGGCATGACCGGCGGACGCGCCTATCTGCTCGACGACGGGACGGTCAGCGGTCAGCTGAGCTCGAGCGTCCGGACGCGGTCACTCGACGAGGCCGACACGCGAATGCTTCACGAACTCCTGACGGCTCACGCCGTCGAGGGGAGCCGACAGGCTGGAAGCGTTCTCGTGAGCTGGGAGACATGGCGCAGCCGCTTCCTCGTCGCGGAACCGCGCGACGCGGCTGTCGGCCTCAGCCAGGCTGCGCCGGTGTCGCTTGCTCGATGAGTCGGTAGCCGAGGGAACGCACGGGTGTCGGAAGGGCCGCGCCGGCTTCACGCAGCTTGGAGCGCAGTCGGGCGAGGTGCGGCTTGATCCACAACGGGTCGGGGTCTGGCTCTCCGCGCCACCCGACCTGGAGCAGCTCTTCGTGAGTGACCAGGCCGCCGCCCGCGCGGACCAGTGCCTCGAGCAGGGCGAACTCGATCGGGGTCAGCGGTAGCAGCTCCTTGCCGGCCCAAGCTTCGTGGCGACGTCGGTCGATCCACAGCGACCCGCTGTCCGCGGGCCGTGGGGCCGGCTCGGGGCGCCGGCGGCTGACGGCCCGAATGCGCGCCAGCAGTTCGTCCTTGGCGAACGGCTTCGTAACATAGTCGTCGGCGCCCGCATCGAGCGCCTCGACCTTGGCCGCCTCCTGTCCCTCCCCAGAGAGCACGATGAGTGGGGTGGCTCCGCGCCTGCGGATCTCCCGGCAGACCGCGATACCATCCATGCCCGGCATGGCCAGATCGAGGATGACCAGATCGGGTCGGTCGGCGTCGAATTGGCGCAGCGCCTCGTGGCCGTCGTACGCGGCGCTGACCCGGTGTCCGACGCTGCCGACGAGAGCGGCCACCGCGCCGACCATGGCGGGCTCGTCGTCGATGACCAGGATGCGCAGCGGCGCCTCGGCACTCACCCGCCAGCCTCGGGCAGGGCGGTCACGAACTGGCACCCGCCTGCCGGCTTGTCCTCGATCCAGAGGCGACCTCCCATGGCGCCCACCAGGCGACGGGCTGCGAACAAGCCGACGCCGGTGCCCGGCGCATCGGTCTGGTGCAGGCGCACGAATGGCTCGAAGACAGTCTCGCGCAAGTCCACGGGCACGCCTGGGCCGCTGTCGCCGACCGCTACGTGGACCTCTCCGTGGGCCGACCAGTCAGCCACCACGATGTCGGCGCCCGATGGTGCGTACTTCGCCGCATTCTCGAGCAGCAGCTCGAGCACCTGTGCCAGCCGCCCCGGATCGCCGAGCGCCATCCGGCCGCCTGCCGCATAACGCTCTAGCCGATGGCGGCGCAGCAGCGGGGCCAGGCGCGTCAGCACCTCGTCGATCACCGCGTCGACGTCGAAGGGGCGGATCTCAACCGTCAGCAACTGATCGGCACGCACCGTGTCCAGGATGGTATCGACCAGGTCGTTCAGCCGAAGCACCTGGCCTGTCGCCGCGTCGTGCCAGCCGGCGACCTTGCCCGTCTGTGCCGCGTCCGCCGACTCCGCCAGCAGGTCGAGGTAGGCGCGAACCACGGCGAGCGGGGTGCGCAGTTGGTGGGTGACCACGGCGATCAGCTCCGCGCGCGCCTGGTCGACGCTGCGCAGACCGTCAAGTTGCGCCTCCGTCTCGAGGTGGAGGCGTCGCCGCTCAACGACCCCGGCCAGTAGGGACGCGATCGTCGCCAGCCGCCGGATCTCCGCTTCATCGAAGGTGCGGCGAGGCTCACTCTTGACGTTGAGCACGCCGACCATGCGATCGCTTACTTCGAGGGGTACGGCCAGGATCGAGGTGAAGCGCTCGTGATCGACACCGCGGATCCAGGCGCAGCGCGGGTCATTGGCGAGATCGGTGCTGACCACCGGACCGCGCTCCTGAGCGGCGAGGCCGGTGATGCCCTGCCCGACATGCAGCCGCGCCGTGCCGATGTGCTGGCGGTCGACGCCATTGGTGGCGGCCAGTGTCATCCCGGCCCCGTCGCGGTCGACGAGGTAGAGCGAGCACACTTCGGTCCCCATCGCCACGGTGCTGCGATCGACGATCAGCTGCATGAGCTCGTCCCAGGTCTGGGCTCCTGATGCGAGCCTGACGATCTCTTGGAGCATCTCGAGCTCGGAGGCGCCCGAGCGGTCCGCTGTCGACTCGTGGCCGGTCGTGAGCATCATCGGGCCAATGTTCCTCGTCGCTGGGATCACGTTCGAAACATGCATAATCACGCAATCCTGAGGGCTTCGCCTAACGAATCAGTCGGGGTGTGCGATCCCTCTCGGCGCGTAGTGCGCTTGTTTGGCGCACTCGATGATGCAGCCACGCGCATCTCGTTGACCTCGCCCGGCGAAGTGCCACCACAGTTCGTCAGCGTGTCGCTCGAGCCGGCAGCCACAGGCAACGCAGGTCACCGGCGCCAGTCGTCCGTCGCGCACCGAGAAGACAGTCAGATCCCGCGGATCAGCGGGTGCGGTGGCAGTCTCGTTCAAACCCATGGGACTAAGGGTAGGCACCGCGTGGGGCGGGCTCGGCGTCGCTGCGGTTGACATGGGGTTGCGGTATCGTTCTCGATCTCCCGCGGTCATCTGCGGCCGTGGTGCCACCCGGTGCCAGGATCCAGGCGGCAAGCAAAGCGGCGAAGCTGGCGACGGCTGCGATTTCCATGTGTATGACTCCTTCATCCATAGGGCTTTGTGACCTGGTCAGGGCTGATAGGCGACTTCGCCGTGCTGCCCGAGGTCGAGTCCGGTCTCCTCGACTCCGCCCGTTACTCGGATCGGTGTCACCAGGTTGACGAGGAAGAGGATCCCGCCAGTCGCGATGGCAGAGTACGCGCCGACGACCGCCACCCCGATTGCCTGGGTGGCCAACTGGCCGGCGTTCCCGCTCAGCAGTCCGTCGACACCGGCCGCGTTCACGGCTGTGGTGGCGAAGACGCCGGTGGCCAACGCCCCGAAGGCGCCTCCGACACCGTGAATCGCGAACACGTCGAGCGTATCGTCGACGGGCGAGCGCAGCCGCACCAGGGATGCGCCGTAGCAGAGGCCTCCGACGCCAAGGCCGATCAGGATGGCTGCCGCAGGCGTCACGTAGCCGGCGGCCGGGGTGATTGCGACCAGGCCGGCCACCGCACCGATGGCAGCGCCCAGCACGGACGGCGTTCCCCTGTGCAACCAGCTGATGGTGACCCAGGTGATGGCGGCCATCGCAGCCGCAGTGTTGGTGGTTACAAATGCGGTGGCGGCCAAACCATTGGCGCCGAGCGCCGAGCCGGCATTGAAGCCGAACCAGCCGAACCACAGCAGACTGGCGCCCAGCACGGTCATTGGCACGTCGTGCGGTTCCGTGGCGGGCTCGATCAATCCATGGCGTCGACCGATGAAGAGCGCCGCAACCAGCGCGGCGACCCCGCTGCTCAGATGAACGACCGTGCCACCCGCGAAATCGAGCACGCCGAGGTTGAAGAGCCAGCCGTCGGGTGACCAGACCCAGTGCGCAATGGGAGCGTAGACGAAGGTCGACCAGGCCACGGCGAACAGGACGAATGCCTTGAACCGCTTGCGCTCGGCGAACGCGCCGCTGATGAGCGCTGGTGTAATGATGGCGAACATCATCTGGAAGGCCATGAACAGCAGATGGGGGATGGTCGTCGCGTACGTACCCGAAGGCTCGGCCGTTACGCCCCCGAGCGCCAGCCACTGAAGCCCACCAATGATTCCGAGGCCGGTGTCCGGACCGAAGGCGAGGCTGTATCCCCACAGGACCCACGTCACGCTGACGAGACCAAGGATGAAGAAGCTGTGCATGATCGTGGAGAGCACGTTCTTGCGCCGAACCAATCCGCCGTAGAACAGGGCGAGCCCGGGGGTCATGAGCATAACGAGCGCCGCGCTCATTAGAACCCAGGCGGTGTCTCCAGAATCGACTGTTGCCATCGGTGGCTCCTGCGTCGGTGTTTGTGCAGATAGCCTATGTGCGGCTGCAGGGGGCGATCCAGTAGTCTTCCGATTGCGAATGGGTTGCGCTGTTGTGCACACTGCACCAAGGACGCCACTGGCCGGAGGCTAGGCGACTTCGGTCGCGTCAATGAGTGCGGCTCGCAGGCGCCCGACAGCCTGATCCACCTCGTCCGGCGTGATGACCAGTGGCGGAACCAGCCGGAGCGTGGTGTCGCCGGTGGCGTTGACTAGGAGTCCGAGGTGGTCGCGGGCAATCGCCATGGCCTGTCGGGCGATCGGTTTGGCAGTCTCAACTCCGATGATGAGACCGCGGCCCCGAATCTCCGATGCCAGGCCCTCGGTGACGAGGCCATGAAGCCCGGCAACGAATTGGGCGCCGCGCTCGCGGGCCGCATCCAACAGGTGCTCTTCGTCAAGAACGCGGAGGGTCGCAATTGCCGCCGCGGCGGTCAGCGGGTTCCCGCCAAGTGTTGTGCCGTGGTCACCCTTCTGGAAGGACGACGCGGACTCGCGAACCAGCATGGCGCCGATCGGCACGCCGCCGCCGAGCCCCTTGGCGAGGGTGACGACATCGGGCGTGATCGGCGTCTGCTCGAAGGCAAAGAAGGTGCCGGTACGACCGATGCCCGTTTGAATCTCGTCGAGGATGAGGAGCGCGCCCACGCGATCGGCCGCCTCGCGGGCGGCGATGAGGTAGGCATCGGTTAGGGGATGGATTCCGCTCTCGCCCTGGATCGGCTCCAGCAGGATGGCCGCGGTCCGCTTCCCGACAACGGTCCGGAGGGCATCGGCGTCATTCATCGGCACATGGATGAAGCCTTCGGGCAGGGGAGCGAAGGGCTGCGCGTACTTGGGCTGGCCGGTGGCGCTCAGTGAGCCGAAGGTGCGTCCATGGAATGAGCCGATGAGTGAGACGATCTCGTAGGCACCGCGCGCGTTGCCGTGACGGCGAGCGAGCTTGATGGCGGCCTCGTTGGCCTCCGTCCCGGAGTTGACGAAGAAGGCCCGATCGAACGGCGCGCGTGCGAGGAGCATGTCTGCCAGCTCGAGCTGGGGAAGGGTGTAGTACAGGTTGGAGACCGTCAGCAGCGTTCGCGCCTGGTTCGCGAGCGCCTCGGCGACGGCCGGATGGCTGTGGCCCAGCACGTTGACCGCGATGCCGGCCACCAGATCGAGGTAGCTGCGACCGTGGTCATCCCACACCCAGCAGCCGGCCCCACGCACGAGGACGAGCGGCTGGCGCGCGTAGACCGGCAGGTGCACGCGCGCTTCGCGCGCGATGCCACTCTGCTCTGGGGCAGGACCGAGATCAGGCGTCGGGAATCTCCTCGCCGGCACGCAGCGCCTCGAATTGGGATCTGAGGCGGCGGAGCGTCTCGCGGTCACGGCAGGCAATGAAGATCGTATCGTCACCGGCGAGGGTGCCGACCACGCCGTCCAGCGGCAGCAGGTCGACCGCGCGCGCGATGGCGTTCGCGCCGCCCGGGGAGGTGCGGAGCACGAGGAGCGGAGCCGCCTCGTCGATGGTCAGCGGCAGATCGAGCAGCAGACGGCGAAGGCGGTCCGCGGCACCCGGGTCGTGCGAGCGCGGCAGGTCGTCGCTTGCCAGGTACACCGGCGCCCCCGCTCGCACGCCGCGCACGATGCCGAGGACCGCGAAGTCGCGCGAGACGGTGGCCTGCGTCACGTTCAAGCCACGCCGCCCGAGCTCGTCGACCACCTGATCCTGCGAGTGAATCTCACCGGTGGCGATGAGCCGGCGGACGAGCTGCCGACGGGCAAGTGGCTTACGGAGGTCCTCGGTCATGCGGCCGTTACTCGCGTGCCGGTTGCATTCCCGGCCAGCGCCTCGGCCAGGTGAGAGCCTGACCGGCCGTCCACGATCCATACCTTGCAGCCCGCGCGGGCCGCCACGAGCGCCGCTCGCAGCTTCGGACGCATGCCGGCGCTCGCGGAGCCGTCCTGGAGCATGCGGTCGACGGCCGCCTCATCGAGGTGAGCGACCAGGCGCCCGTCCACCTGGACGCCCGGGACGTCGGTGCACAGCATGAGCGTGCCGCCGCGACCGGCGGCGATCGCGCCTGCAGCCTCGTCCGCGTTCACATTGAGGAGGGACCCCTCGTCGTCGGCAGCGACGGACGCCAGCACCGGGAGCGCTCCGGCTGCAATGAGCGCCTCGAGCAGCCGCGGCTCCACGCCGATGACTTCGCCGACTTCGCCGAGCGCGAAGCTGCGCCGACCGACACGCAGGATCGCGCCGTCCACCCCGGTAAGGCCCACCGCCATGCGACCGGCCGAGGCGAAGTGCGCGACCATGCGCGTGTTCACCAGGCCGCCGAGGACGGCGACCACCACCTCGAGCGTCTCGGGATCCGTCACACGCAGCCCGTCGTGCGTTCGGGGCTCGAGGCCCAGTCGACGGCTCCAGCGCTCGACCTCGTTGCCGCCTCCGTGCACGACAACGGTGTCTGGCGGAGCCGCACACGCCACGACGCGGATGCTCTCGAGCTGCTCACCGGCGACGCCGCCGAGCTTGATGGTGATTGGGCCGAGGCTCACGTGCGGTACTCGCTGTTGATCGCCACGTACTCCGCCGAGAGATCGCACCCCCACGCCATGCCGGACCCCTTCCCGATGCCGAGGTCGAGGCCGATGGCGACGACGTCCGGCCTGAGCGCCCGGCTGGCAGATCGCTCGTCGAAGTCGGTCGGGCCGTGTTCGTAGACGGTGACCGGTCCGAGCCGAATGGTCATCCGATCGGGGTCAAGCCGAGCGCCGCTCCTCCCCGCTGCGGCTGCGATGCGGCCCCAGTTCGGATCGCCGCCGTGCACCGCAGTCTTGACGAGGCTCGAGCTGCAGATGGCACGTGCCGCGAGCCGCGCTTCGGCGTCGGTCCTCGCGCCGACGACGGTCACGTCGATCCGGTGCTGTGCCCCCTCACCGTCGCCCGCAATCTGCTCGGCGAGCGAGCGGCACACCGACTCGAGGCCCTGACGGAAGGCGTTCATCGGCGCACCGTCCACGAGCTGTGCACCGCGGGTCGCGCCGCTGGCCATGATCATGGCGCTGTCGTTCGTTGATGGGTCGCCGTCGACGCTCACCTGGTTGAAGGAGCGGTCGACCGTGTGGCGCAGTACCTCACGCAGGGCAGGAGGCTCGATCGGGGCATCGGTGGTCAGAAAGGCAAGCATGGTGCCCATCTGGGGATGGATCATGCCCGAGCCCTTTGCCATGCCGCCGATGCGCACCCGCCGGCCGTCACCGAGGTCGACCTCGACCGCAGCCTCCTTGGGCCGCGTGTCGGTGGTCATGATGGCTGCGGCAGCCTCTCCATCCGATGTCCGACCGCTGGCCGGACGCAGGTCAGGCAGCACCGATGCGATCCGCTCGACCTCCAGGCGCGAGCCGATCAAGCCGGTCGAGGCGGTGAGCACGAACCGTGTCGCCACGCCGAGCTGCCGCGCCACCGCGACCTGGACCCGTCGCGCGTCTTCGAGACCGGAGGCGCCCGTGGCCGCGTTGGCACATCCCGCATTGGCGATCACCGCCGCCGCGCGGCCGCGTGCCGTCCGCAGCGAACGCGCGGCGAGCGTTACCGGAGCGGCGCGAACCCGGTTGAGGGTGAAGGTCGCCGCGGCCGGGACCGGCCCGTCGTCGCTGACGATGAGCGCGACATCATTGCCCGGGCCGGATCGCAACCCGGCGCGCGCGGCTGCCGCCCGGAATCCGCGCGGCGTCGTAATACCGCCACTCAGCGGGCGAACGGTCATGGGTAGATGCCGACCATCTCGAGGCCACTCGTCTCGGGCAGGCCGAGCGTGGCGTTCATGTTCTGCACGGCCTGGCCGGCGGCGCCCTTCCCGAGGTTGTCGATGGCGGCGATCACCACCGCACGCTTCATCGCCGTGCGGGCGGCGAAGACGAAGGCGTGGTTGGAGCCGGATGCGAGCTTCGAAGATGGCGGCTGATCCATCGGGTGCACGAATGCCTCGTCGGCGTAGGCGTCATCGAGGAGTGCTCGAAGGGCGTCGTCGTCGAGATCATCACGGAGCGTGACGTAGCAGGTCGCGATGATGCCGCGCACCTGGGGAACCAGGTGCGGGACGAACGTCAGGGCGATATTGAGCGCGCCGGCGGCTGCCAGACCCTGGCTGATCTCAGGCTGATGCCGGTGGCCACCGATCCCGTACGCCTTGGTCCCGCCCTCGAGCTCGGTGTACAGGAAGTCGGCGCCGGCGCCGCGCCCCGCGCCGCTCACGCCGGACTTGGCGTCCACGACGACGTCACCGGACAGGAGCCCCGCCCGCGCGAACGGCGCCAGGGCGAGCAGTGTCGCGGTGGGATAGCAGCCAGGATTAGCGATGAGTCGTGCCCCGCGCAGTTGATCGCGCGCCAGCTCCGGGATGCCGTAGACCGCTTCGGCGAGGGCGGACGGCTCTGGATGCTCGAATTTGTACCAGGTCGGGTAGGCAGCGGGATCGCGCAGACGCAGGTCGCTGCCGATATCGATCACCGTGGTGCCGCCATTGGCAAGGCGCACCGCCAGCTCGGCCGATGCGCCGGACGGGAGGGCCAGGAATGCCACGTCGATCCCCGGCTCGGGCTCGCCATCCATGAGGTGCAAACCGAGAGGTGCGAGGTGGGGGAACTCGTCGGCCAGCGGCGTGCCGTTCCTGCCGCGAGCATATAGGGCGTCCATCGCAACGTGCGGATGAGATGCGAGCAGTCGGATCAGCTCGGCGCCGGCATAACCGCTGGCGCCGACGATGGCCGCGTGGACGGTGGAACACATCGGCGTAGCATGCATGAGACGTGCATGCTTATGCAATCGCGATCTCAGCGTCGCCGGTGTCCACCTCCTCCAAGATCCGGGTGAGCTGGTCCCACTCGACGAGGAAAGCGTCATGACCCTTGTCCGACGAGATCTCGCGGTACGTGGCATCCACGCGCCCCGCACGGGCGGCGTCCACCAGCGCGTGGACCTGGCGTGGTCCGTACAGGATGTCGCCCTCGATCCCCACCCCGGTAACGGCGACGCCCTCCGCGGCGAGGAGTCCGAATGCGGGGACAAGGCCGCCCCGGTCACGGCCGACGTCATGCGCGTTCATGGCCCCGG